>NZ_QDDL01000003.1:0-300000 GCF_003097315.1 Pelagibaculum spongiae | reverse complement strand
CATTGATTGGAAATTCATCATCACTGTGATTAACCGTTTCGGTAATCGACATTAAAGAAAACTGGTGCTCGTTTTCTTCATCACGAATCACGTAGATTTCGAATTCACAGTTTTCAGTAGCACTTTCTTGAACCAAAAATGGCATTGCAGATAGATCGCGGCCTTTACGATGCTCTTGTAATTGTTCAAGATTATCAGCCCTTACGATGCCTGCTGAGTTTTGGCCCCATTCCGGTTTAATGAAAACCGGGTAGTGAGTTGGCTGCTCACTACCTGAATCTCGGAACTGATCTAGCCGCCAGCGAGCAGGGATTAACTGGTCAATGTCCAGTTTAGAGAAGATCCCTTTGGCCTTATTGAAATGCTCGGCATTCAGCTGGAAATACAACCAAGGCTTGGCTCTAAGCCGAAGACAAGCTGCGATATACAGCGCTACAATCAAAATTCGAGTAATCATGCCGGACTTTTCTCCCTGTATTGCTCGCTATATTGGCGACACTATACAGTGCAACGGATGTTATATGGGTTAGCTTTTATCTTTGATCAAACTGAAGTTGGCAATCGCCATTACTGAGCCAAGAATAAGGATTGATACTGCGGCGTAGAATAAAGAGCCGCCGTCACTTTTGCCTTGGTGTAAAACTTCAATTCCTAAAGGTGTTATCAAGTGGAAGAATACTGCACCAGCCATTACACAAGCTGAAAATAAACCACCAATACAATGGAATACACTGCGATCAATACCAAGATCTACTTTGGCAACTTTCTTTAGTAGGAAGAGTACAGCGGGAGCCAAAAGAATACTGGAAGCTATAAGCTCCGCAATGCCGACTGCGTATGAACCATAATGAGCAAACCACACGCCGATAGTGTCACCTACAATGCCCTGCATCCAGCCACCAATAGTGCCGAAGATGTGTTGTGTATCTGGGTGTAAGCTAAATTTGTATGGCAGCGAAGATAAAAATACTTTTGCAGTCCAGAGAGTAATAATCCAGCTAAAAATAGTGATCACTTGTTTTTTCATAAGTCCGTTTCCCGGGTGAGGCGGCAAGATGTTTTCAAAGTGCCGCCTTGGCTGGTATTAGTTGTATTAGTTAAGCACTTTTGGCCAGTAACCATCGGCCTTTATAATGAATTTTTCTTTATCCGCAACCCATTTTTTCTGAACGGTTGCATCGTAATTCAAATACAACTTTCCCTCATGAACTGTCCACTGGGTTGGATCGCCCTTCGCGGTATCGTTTTGTGCCACTGCCCAAGCGCAATACCCGCCGTATTGCGGTGCATATTTGGCCGGATCTGCTTTAAAAAGTGCCAAGTTTTCAGCATTTTTAAACTGCCACTTGGTACCTTTGTATTTAGTTGAGAACTTCTTACTACCTTTAACCGGCTTGCTTTCTGTAAAATAAGCAACAGTGTCATAGCCGCTCACAGCCGTGCTACTGAAGTAACTGGTGTAAATTTCACTTTTTGCTTGAGCCAAGCCTGGCGCAATCATTAAGAATGCGACCAACAGCAATTTGCTAATAGAAGGGATTCCTTGAGTGGAAAAGTTCATGTAACACTCCTTTGGTTTTTACTTTTGAGCCGGGACTGGCTTGTTGTCAGCCTATTGCCCAGTTGCTAGATGTAAATATAGATCGTCAACTCGGCTTGTAGTTCCAGAATTTTATCAACTGCCTTTAAGTGCTCTGATGAACTGTCGATCCGTTGTATCAGCGGTTTGTTAGAAAAATCACGACGAGTCGTTCTAAATCGTGTGATTGCTCGATATCAAAGATTTCAATTTCCAGATGGATTTGTGATACTGGCAGCATAATTTATAACAAGCTTTCCTAATGTTCTCCTTTACCTTTCTATTGGGCCTATCCGCAGTCGCACTAGGGGCCGCAGGCAGTCACCTGATACCTCAAGATATGCTGTTGTTGTGGCAAACCGCCGTTTCTTATCAGTTTTGGCATGTGCTAGCGGCGCTGATTTGTCTGGTTGCCAGTCGGCAAGCTGGACTGCAGCGTTTGCTATGGAGCGTGCCTTTTTTTTGGCTAGGGATAATTTTTTTCAGCGGCAGCCTTTATTGCAAAGCGTTGCATATTGATTGGTGGCCAGTGCAGCTAGCGCCCATCGGCGGCAGTTTGCTGATGTTGGGCTGGTTGATTGCAGCATTAGTCACTGCATTGGCCAGCAAAAAATAAAGAAATAGCAATATAGTTCGCTCTTGTCATATTACTGTCATCGGGATGACATTTAATGTGCAACCTATAAGCACAATGGACCCATTCACCGGAGGTGATCATGCCAAGAAGAGTGCTGGTTGTTGATGATGAAGCGCCGATTAGGGAAATGTTGGCTTTTGCCTTATCCCAGGCTGACTTCGAAGTCTCGGAAGCAGGAACCGTTGCCGAAACGGTGAGTTCCCTACAAGACAAATTACCCGATTTAATTCTACTCGACTGGATGTTGCCAGATGGTTCTGGTGTTCGGTTAGCACAGAAGCTGAAGGCAGATGAACAATACCGAGAAGTGCCAATTATCATGGTTACCGCTCGTGGTGAAGAAGAAGACAAGATCAAAGGGCTGGAAGTAGGTGCCGATGATTATGTCACCAAACCTTTTTCGCCCCGTGAACTGCTTGCTCGAATTAATGCCGTTATGCGCCGTGCTTCACCATTGAATGGTGAAGATGCAATTGAGGTAGAAGGCTTAAAGCTAGATCCAATTGCCCATCGAGTAACTTCAGTGAATGAGCCTTTAGATATGGGGCCAACAGAATTTCGTTTGTTGCATTTCTTTATGACCCATCCTGAGCGTGTTTATAGTCGTTCACAATTGCTGGATTATGTTTGGGGCACCAATGTATTCGTTGAAGAGCGTACTGTTGATGTGCATATCAGGCGATTGCGCAAAGCAATTACCGGACATGGTCATGAGCGATTAATCCAGACAGTTCGTGGTGCAGGTTATCGTTTTTCGGCCAAGGTGAACTAGTAATTCAGTCAAGGTGGTAGCGAATCTGCTTACCGCTTGAATGATTAAGGAGAGTGATATGGCGCTCTATTCACGGACCGGTAGCTTCGGTGTAGTGAGTCGCCTGTTGTTGTATTTCCTTGGTTGGACCACCGCAGGTTTATTGTTTGGTGGTTTGCCTTGGTGGTTATTGATCGGTGCGCTGGGGTTGCTCGGTTGGCACTATATACAACTGCAAAGGCTGCAAGTTTGGTTGCATAAGGGGCATAAGCTTTATCCGCCGCAATCGACCGGTATTTGGGGCAATGTGCTCTACGGCGTTTACCTGTTGCAAGTGAGAAACCGCTCCAGAAGGCGTCGGCTTGCTAGCTTGTTGCGCCGTTTTCGCCGGGTTATTTCGGCGCTGCCAGATGGCGCGGTTATGCTCGATAGCCAAGGTGAGATTCTCTGGTGTGGTGAAATGGCAGGCCCACTACTTGGTTTGCAGTGGCCGCAAGATAATGGCCAGCGGCTGGTTAATTTAGTGCGTGACCCCAAATTCACCGAATATCTAGAAAGTAATCAATTCGATCAGCCAATCACCATTAATTCTCCCAAAGATCGTTTGCTGCACCTTGAAGTTCGGGTAGTGCCTTATGGTCAACGGCAAAATTTGTTGATTGCCCGTGATGTCACCCAGCTGGTCAATTTAGAACAAACCCGCCGCGACTTTGTAGCCAATGTTTCCCATGAATTGAAAACCCCATTAACTGTGGTGCGCGGTTATTTGGAAACTATGTCTGATAGCGATCTTGACCCCATGTGGCTGAGAGCGATTAGCTTGATGGGTGATCAAACCCAGAGAATGAGTCAGTTAATCGATCAATTATTGGTGTTATCTCGGTTGGAGAATACTTCAAATGATTATTTACAGCGCACGGTCGATATTCCTTCCATGCTGCAAAATATTATTCGTGAATGCCAGGTTTTAAGTGGCGAACGAAAACACAATATCGAATTGCTGTTGGAGTGTGATTGTTCATTAAAAGGTAATGAATCTGAATTGCGCAGTGCCTTTTTAAATCTGGTCGCTAATGCGGTTCATTACACGCCGGATGGCGGCAATATTCTGGTGCATTGGCGTGCGCAAACACTGAAAAGTCAGGATGGTGAGTCAACCAGTGCTGTGCTGTCGGTGGTCGATGATGGTGTCGGTATTTCAGTGAATGACTTGCCTCGGTTGACTGAGCGTTTTTATCGAGTTGATAAAGGACGATCGCGCGATACCGGTGGTAGTGGTTTAGGCTTAGCGATTGTTAAGCATGCCGTAAGGCGCAATAGCGGTGAATTGAAAATCACCAGTGAATTGGGGCAGGGTAGTAATTTCAGCTGTCATTTCTCTGATGAAGTGGTTTCCAAGCCTGCAGTATCCAAATGTATCGGTCGTACTTGAAGCTGCTGGGTGTTGCCTGCTTTCCTTTTTCATCTCAATCGCTTACTGCATCAGGCTCATGGGGCTTCGCTCGCTTATGGCTTGGCGACATCTCCAGTCACCTTGGGTATATATAATAAAACTGTCACATTTCCGACATTTAATGGTCATTCACTAGGTTCATTCTTCACTGCGTCGTTACCAAGCCGACTTAAAATGCAGAGCTCAGATCATGAGCTGGTTTGGGTAATTCAGACCATACTAAAAAACAATTGGAGCTAAGTGATGCGTCTTGCAAAAATTATCGGAGCCATGGGTCTGGTCGCTGCCAGTGTAGTAGCTACCCCAGCTTCAGCAGCAGTAGATATCGAAAAAGCAGTGCCTGAATATCAGCGCGCGAGCGGCGTATCAGGCAATCTGTCTAGTGTTGGTTCAGATACTTTGGCTAACTTAATGGCATTTTGGACTGAAGAATTCAAACGCTTTTACCCAAATGTAAATACTCAAATTCAGGCGGCAGGCTCTTCTACTGCGCCACCAGCATTAACTGAAAACACTTCAAACTTCGGCCCAATGAGCCGCAAGATGAAGCAAAAAGAAATCGAATCTTTTGAAAAACGTTTTGGTTACAAGCCAACACCAGTTCGTGTTGCAATCGATGCGTTGGCGGTTTACACCCACAAAGATAACCCAATCAAGGGCATGTCAATTGCTGATATTGATGCGGTGTTCTCTTCAACTCGTAAGTGTGGTGGTCGTGATACCGCCCATAACTGGGGTGACTTAGGTTTGACCGGTTCATGGAAGGGTCGTGACATCCAGCTTTATGGTCGTAACTCAGTTTCAGGTACTTATGGCTATTTCAAAAAGAAAGGCCTGTGTAAAGGTGACTACAAAAATACAGTAAATGAGCAGCCAGGTTCTGCTTCAGTTGTTCAGTCAGTAGCAACTTCTTTAAATGCGATTGGTTATTCGGGTATCGGTTATAAGACTGCGGGTGTTAAAGCAGTGCCTTTAGCTAAGAAAGCCGGTGGTGCATTTATTGCGGCAACGCCTGAAAATGCTGTGACGGGTAAGTATCCACTGTCTCGCTTCCTTTACGTTTACGTAAACAAGCACCCAAATAAGCCATTGCCTCCAATGGAGCGTGAGTTTATCAAGATGGTTCTTTCTCAGATCGGTCAGCGTTCTGTAATCAAGGATGGTTACATCCCAGTACCAGCCAAAGTGATTCAGCAAGACCTAGCTCGATTAGGTATTAAGTAACTTTAAATAGTTGAATCAAAGCTAAAAAAACCACCTTCGGGTGGTTTTTTTTTGCTGTGTCGTTTGCTGTGCTTATAACGCACAGCCTGCTTAGAATAAGCGTTAAATTTGCCTAGCAACAGCCAGTGCCACTTCTTAGCATTTGATTTTAATCTGACAAAATATCAAGTTATTGCAATCTATTAAAACGATCGGGTTGAGTTTTATTATGTCTTTGCTCGATAAGAATTTGTATCTTATCGTAAAGGTTGTGTGTAATTGATTGTAAGGGCTGAATGTGATGGCCGGTCAATAAAAGTGCCAAAAAAATTAAACTACATTCTTTCGTTTGATCACCTTTTTATTTGATATTTATTTATAGCCGGTGTGGGTTTTATCGGCAGAGGGTTTTATGAAAAAATTACCATTAATTGCATTGTGTTTTTCATTAACGGCTTGCGCAAATTTCCCAGGTTCTGGCAATTTTTTATCATCTAACGAAAATCCAATTTGTAGTGAAGCACGTTCTGCCGTGAGTACAATGCCGGTGACGCAAAGTTTACGTTACGGTTTTTTCTCTGATTTTAATCCGCTTAGTTATGCCGCAACTCTGAATGAATTTAGTTCAGAAGCAAATGATCCCTTGGGCTATGAGCCTAGCTTAATCAAGGCCGTTTCTTTGTTTGGAAAAGGTGCGCTGCAGTTCCAATCCATTGCCATTCCCAATCCTTTTAAAGGTATTTGGTTAGATAGTGCATCAACCGATTTTGACTTGGTGGGTGGTGGTATTACCGCTTTGGAAAATCGAAGGTATGTAGGCTCAGATCACAGCTCACCATTAATTACTTTTGGTGTGGGGCACGTGAGTTTTCGCCAGTCATTATTAACCAGAGAAAATTTTGAGATTACGAATTATCATGAGCTAAATCATGGCCATAAAATAGGTGTGTTAGCCGGGACTACTGGAGAAGTTCGCCTATTAGAATTGGTCGGTTATGTAGATGATGCGGGCTATTTATCGGTGGGATCATTGGTAGGTTACCCACTGGATATTAAGTTAGAAAGTCATCAAGGTGATGTGTTAAGTGCAGCAGTGCAATCGCAATCCTTAGCTGGTCGGGTCTCGTTATCATATGAAGAAAGAAACCTTCCGCAAATTATTTATTTTAACAATGAATTTGATGCGTTGCTAGCGCTTGAATCTGGCGATATCGATGGATTTGCCCGAGGAGAAATTGGCAATCAGGTTGCATCGGTTCAAGATGAAGGCGTTGAGTTAAAGGTTGCTGTTATTGATCGGCAACAGGTTGAATATGGCGCGTTTAGTTATCCGGCCACTGCTGAAGGTGACTTGCTGCGCGGTGTGATGGATAAAGTCATCAGCTGCCTAACAGATGATAATAAAGTTGGCTTTGCCCAGTGGAACACCAATAATGAAATATTTTCGCAGAGGGCAAATAAATTTAGATAATCTTAGAATGCTTTGAAGGCGATTTTTTGTTGGAAAGGTGGAGAGGATGTTAATAAATTTTAAATGTCTTCTCCATCGTCATTTTAGTGTCATACAACTGTCTTAATATGCTGGCGTGAAATACATCATATAAGAGCAGTAAGCCAATGAGCCAAGAGCTTGCCAACATGGTTCTCCGCCGCAAGTGGCGAACCTTCAAAGATTTAAGTGCCAGGTACATGGTGGGTCTGGGCGGGATGAGCGTAATCGCCGCCTTGCTATTGATCTTCCTTTATCTTCTGTATGTGATTCAGCCGTTGTTTGTAGCGCCGGGTATTGAGCCGGTAGCCAGCTTTGAAAGAGCTGAGCAGGGACAAACATTAGTGCTGTCAATCGAGGAACAAACTGAGCAAGCACTACAAATTACCGATCAGGGCAAGTTGGCATTTTTCTCTACCGCCGATGGCAAACTCATCGCTAATTATGATCTTGGGCTGCCGCAGATTACCGTGGCAGCTGAAGCTGAGTCATCGACCGGTCTGGTTGCATTGGCCACGGAAGATGGTCGAGCGTTGGTGGTGCATTATGGCTACAAGGTCACCTTTCCAAATGATCAGCGTTTAATCACCCCGCAAATTGATTTCCCACTTGGCGAATCGCCGCTACAGCTTGATGACACTGGCGCAGCAATTGAAGCACTGAGCTTTGCTGCTGACCCAGAAGAAGGCAGTACGCTGGCTTACGTGGCAAATGGCGGTGTTTGGTTGGCAAATCTGATTAAGGAAGAAGATTTCCTTTCCGGTGATACGGTGTGGCAGGTTGAGAAAACCCGGATTGGCGATGCGCCGGCTAACTTGCAATCGTTAATGCTGCCAAAAGATCGTGACCGTTTAATGGTGATTAGCCAAGATGGCACCACAGAGCATTATCGAATTATTGATGGCGAAGCCGAGCTGGTTGAAACCTTCGATTTAACGCCTGACTCAAGCGAACTTTCCCAGGTGAGCTTCCTCACCGGTGATATTTCTCTACTAGTCGCCAATAACCAAGGCGAGCTTAGCCAATGGTTTTCGGTGCGTAACAGCAATGGCGATATGAGAATGCAAGATATTCGCCAATTTGAAAATCCACTGGGTAATGTCACCAGCATTGAAACCGAGCTATATCGAAAAGGTTTTTTTGGTGTTGACCAAAAGGGCGATGTGGCGATTTGGCATTCGACATCGAACAATCTGGTATTTAATGGCAGAATTACCGACCAGCCCATTCGTAAGCTGGCGATTGCGCCGCGCGCCAATGCAGTGATTGCTGAATCTGCCGATGGCAAAATGCATTTTGTAAAAGTGCATAACGAACACCCAGAAGTGACCTTGGCAGCCATTTGGGGCGAAATTTGGTACGAAGGTTATAAAGAGCCAGATTTTGTTTGGCAGTCATCTTCGGCCAGTAACGATTTCGAGCCCAAGTTCTCATTAACTCCAATTTCTTTCGGTACGCTTAAAGCGGCGTTTTACGCCATGCTATTTGCAGTGCCGCTATCGATTTTTGGTGCCTGCTACACCGCATACTTTATGTCACCCGGTGTGCGAACCATGGTTAAGCCAACCATTGAAATTATGGAAGCTTTACCAACGGTAATTCTTGGCTTTTTAGCCGGACTATGGCTGGCACCGATGATGGAAGAAAACTTGCCCGGCATTGTTGTGCTGGTATTAATGCTGCCGCCAGGTGTTATGTTGGCTGCTTATTTATGGAGTTTATTGCCAAAAGATTTCCGCCACAGAGTAGGCGATGGTAAGCAAGCCATTTTATTGGTGCCGGTGATTCTATTAATTGGCTGGTTCTCAATTGCGATTAGCCCAGTAATAGAAATAATCTTGTTTGATGGTAATACCCGTTCATGGTTAACCTCGCAAGGCATCAGCTTTGATCAGCGCAACTCTTTAGTAGTAGGTATTGCGATGGGATTTGCGGTCATTCCGACGATTTTCTCAATCGCCGAAGATGCGGTGTTCTCTGTTCCCAAGCACTTAACACAAGGTTCGCTAGCGCTAGGCGCAACACCATGGCAAACCCTAATTAAAGTGGTATTGCTCACCGCAAGCCCAGGTATTTTCTCAGCAGTGATGATTGGGTTAGGCCGCGCAGTTGGCGAAACCATGATTGTATTGATGGCGACAGGTAATACGCCGGTAATGGATTTCTCTGTGTTCCAAGGTATGCGGACACTTTCGGCGAATATCGCAGTAGAAATGCCAGAATCAGAAGTAGGTTCGAGCCATTATCGAATTCTGTTCTTAGCGGCATTTGTACTCTTTATATTTACTTTTGCATTTAACACAGTGGCTGAAGTGGTTCGTCAGCGATTGCGTAAAAAATACAGCTCACTTTAATTGGGGGATCGAACAATGAAAAAGTGGTTTGACTCCGGTTCTCCATGGATCTGGTTAACAGCTGGCGCAGTCAGCCTGTGTTTAATCATGGTGGTAGGGCTGTTATCGCTAATTACCTGGCGCGGGCTAGAGCATTTCTGGCCATCCGATATTTATCAGTTTGAATATAAAGATGCAGCGGGTTCGCAAAAAACAGTGATTGGTCAGATTTATGATCAAGAACTGGTGCCAGTTCAGCGCTTAAAAGATATTGGCATTGATTTAAAGTCAGATGACGAAGTCACAACGCGCTACCTGATTCGTACCGGTAACCGAGATATTCTTGGGCTAGATTTCCGCTGGTTAGTGGATGATTTGATCACCGAACGCTCAATGCCAAAAGATTTAATGGTTGCCGAGCGACGTGAATGGGGTAATTTTTACGGTTATCCGGTGGCGGTAAAGTCAAATGGCGAAGTGATTGCCAGCGGTGATAATCTGATCGAAACCATGAATGCTCGCCTAGCACGTGCCGATGTATTGCATGCGAAAATTCGTGAAATTGAAGTGGGTGAAATTGGTAAAATTAACTACCAATTGGAAAAATTACGCCTTAACCAGCGTTCTTTAGAATTGGATAACGAATTAACTGAACAAAAAATAACCGATTTCGCCGCAAAACGTAAAATATTGCAGGCCGATTATAAAGAACTAGAAGATCGGTTAATTGCACTTTATGGCAAAATCAATAGTGATGTTTTAGTCGGTCGTACCATGAGTGGCTTACACGTTGATATTTCTTTTGCCAAATTGGTGCGAGTCTATCAGCCCAATGCAATGAATGCTTCAGAAAAAATTGGCATTTATTTCGACCGATTAAATGAGTTTGTATTCGATGACCCCCGGGAAGCCAACACTGAAGGTGGTGTATTTCCGGCAATTTTCGGAACCGTATTAATGGTAATGCTAATGGCGGTTATTGTGACGCCATTTGGTGTTATCGCGGCAATTTATCTCAAAGAATATGCCCATCAAGGTTTATTAACCCGCATGATTCGAATTGCAGTAATCAATCTAGCTGGTGTGCCATCGATTGTTTATGGCGTGTTCGGTTTGGGTTTCTTTGTTTATATGCTGGGCGGACAATTGGACCAGTTATTTTATGCAGAAGCTTTGCCTTCACCGACTTTTGGTACGCCGGGCATTATCTGGTCAGCAATTACTTTGGCGTTATTAACCGTTCCAGTGGTTATTGTGGCAACTGAAGAAGGTTTAAACCGAATTCCTCGTGCGATACGTGAAGGCTCAATGGCACTCGGTGCGACTAAAGCAGAAACCTTGTGGCGCGTGGTATTGCCGATGGCTTCTCCAGCCATGATTACCGGTTTGATTCTGGCGGTTGCCCGAGCTGCAGGTGAAGTGGCACCGCTGATGCTAGTGGGTGTGGTTAAGCTAGCGCCTTCATTGCCGCTGGATGGTAATTCACCCTTCTTGCATCTGGATCGTAAATTTATGCACCTTGGCTTTCATATCTACGATGTAGGTTTCCAAAGTCCAAATGTTGAAGCAGCCCGTCCATTGGTATTTGCCACCGCATTATTGCTGGTATTGGTGATTATCTTTTTGAACTTGGCAGCGATCAGAATTCGAAATAACCTGCGCGAAAAATATCGTGCCCTGGAAAGCTAGAGAACCAGTAATCAAACTGGTAATCGTTGAGGTATTCAATGACTATGTTGAACGAACAAAAATTACAAACCGCTCGCCAGGTGCCTACTCACGGTATGGATATGACGATGCTGGATCGGCAGTCAGATAAATTGACACTGCAACAAGAAAAGATAGCCGTTGAGGTGAAAGACCTTAATTTGTACTACGGCGATAAGCAGGCGTTAAAGAACATTAACCTGCAAGTACCGAAAAACCGAGTAACTGCATTTATCGGCCCGTCAGGTTGTGGTAAATCGACCTTATTACGTTGTTTTAACCGGATGAATGATTTGGTTGATGGTGTCAATATCGAAGGTGAGATTTTACTCAAGGGTGAGAATATCTACGGCAAAGGCATCGATATTTCTGAGCTGCGCCGTAATGTCGGTATGGTATTTCAACGGCCTAATCCGTTCCCTAAGTCGATTTATGAAAACGTCGCCTATGGCTTACGTATTCAAGGGATTAACGACCGTCGCGTGCTAGATGAAACAGTAGAAATTTCATTAAAAGGCGCTGCCTTGTGGGATGAAGTAAAAGATCGTTTGCATGAAAGTGCACTGGGTTTATCCGGTGGTCAGCAGCAACGTTTGGTGATTGCCCGAGCCATTGCCATCAAGCCAGAAGTATTATTGCTTGATGAACCCGCATCGGCACTTGACCCCATTTCAACTTTAAAAATTGAAGAGTTAATCAATGAGTTGAAAAAAGATTTCACCATCGTCATTGTGACGCACAATATGCAACAAGCAGCGCGAGTGTCTGATTACACCGCATTTATGTATCTGGGTGATATTGTTGAATTTGACGACACTAATACCCTGTTTACTGCGCCAAGTAAAAAAGCCACAGAAGATTATATTACCGGTCGTTATGGATAATTCGCTAAGGCTTTAACATAGGTTGTGTTGAGCGGAAAGCCAATCACAACAATGCCTTTAACACGATCAAGTTATTTTGATGGTAATAGCGACAAATTTTTGCAGTTGTTTATTAAATATAAGCAACTGCTGGAGAAAGAAATAATGGAAAGAGTCAGCGGACAGCATATTTCCGGCCAGTTCAATGAGGAACTCGAAAGTATTCGTAATCGAGTGATGGTAATGGGTGGCTTGGTTGAAAAGCAACTAGAAGACGCAACTACTGCACTCATTAAACAAGATATTGCCATTGCTCAGCATGTAGTGATGAGCGACCATAAAATTAATGCGCTAGAAGTGTCGTTAGACGAAGAGTGCACCCAAGTTATAGCTAAGCGCCAGCCGACTGCATCGGATTTGCGGTTAATTATGGTGGTAATTAAAACCATTACCGACCTTGAGCGTATCGGCGATGAAGCAGAACGAATTGGTCGTATGTGCTTGCATATTAACCAAACCGGTGCGCAAAAATCACAACTAGCCAGCCTGAAACATATCGGCCGCTATGTGCAAGATATGCTGCATGAAGTGCTCGACGCCCTAGCCAGAATGGATGCTGATGCCGCCGTACGCATCGCCAAAATGGATGAAGGCGTTGACCGTGAATATGAAAGCGTGATGCGCCAGCTAATGACTTACATGATGGAAGATGTCCGCTCAATTCCCGGCATTCTCGACATTATGTGGTCAGCGCGGGCTTTAGAACGTATCGGTGATCGCTGCTGCAATATTTGTGAATACATTATTTACTACGTCAAAGGTAAAGATGTACGCCACACCAGCATTGAAGCAATGGAAAGCTTGGTGCAGCAGAAGCGGTGATGGTGGTAGTGGCGGTTGGTGATGGCGATTAAAGCAGCGATATCGCCGCAGAAACTTTGTAAGGCATTTATATGAAACGCTTTATAAGGCAACAGGAACGAGAACTAGCGTGGGGCTGGTTCTCGTTTTTTTTGTGGAGGGTGGGGTGTTGTCTAGACGCGGCAATTAATTGCTAGCCCCCGCGTCAACCTCGATAGGGCTGTGGGGATAGAATAGAAAGGCTCAAAAGGTGAGTGAGAAGACAACCCGGATAGAAAATGTTTCAGCTCTTTGTATCGACTATTTTCCAAGCTGGAAATTTTTAAGCAAAAACAAATAAAAAATGTAGAATGTTAAGTGTTGATTGAATCCTATTTCATTAGTGACAGGCACCAAAAATGCACCTTTATAAGTATCGTAGCTTTGAGGCTAACCATATTAAGGCTTTGGTGAATAACCAGCTTTGGTTTTCTAGAGGTGTTACATTTAATGATCCATTTGATTGCTCTTTGAATGTGCCGGTTACATTTATTGATAAAGTAGGCATGATGAAGTTCATGAAAAAACAAACGTTGGCTCAGAGGTTTGTTGATTCGGGGCATCTAACGCGAATGCAGATGGAACAAATTAGTGAACAGTATCTCGAAGACACTGAAAAGTTATTGCTTGAAGGGCGCTACCAAGATCATGAGCTAGGCTGGCTAGCTGATGCCGTTTTTGATCATATGTCTCGCTCATTTGTGCATTGTTTATCTCAAACAGGTAAGAACACTCTAATGTGGTCACATTATGCCAGTGCGCATTCTGGTTTTTGTGTAAGGTATAAAAAAGAACAATTAATCAATAGTGAATGCATATATAAGGCCGATTCTGTAAATTACGACGGCCAACCTATCTCTTTGATTGAGCAGCTGGTTGAACCAAACCAAAGGAATCTACCGACAGAGGTTTTGTTTAAAAAGGCTAAAGATTGGCAATACGAAGAAGAGTTTCGTCTTGTTCATTCTGATGTTGCTGACGGAGATGATGATTTATATAGGGTTTTAAGGCATGACGTTGATGCTGTAGACTGCATTATTTTTGGTTTTAACTCTGAAGATAAGAACATTAATGATTTGAAAGAAAAATTATCTGGTCGAAACATTGTTTTTAAAAAAATTGTTCGCTCACCATCCGGTTTTGATCTTTTTGTAGATGTTGGAAGGGTTTAATAAGAAAAACCCTACAGAAAAACCTTCGTAACCATTCAGCATGTCACACCAATCGATCCAATTTCTCCTGAATAAAGTCCGGCCATTTACCCGCGAATAATAACGACAAAGCCTCCCCAACACCGACCCCATGTTTTTGGCAGGTCGATATATAGCTCCGGATTCTGCAATACGCTTTCACACCATCCCATGAGCGGGAAAGTAAAACGTGCCAGCCATAATTTTTTTAATCCTTATCCAAATATAATTAATCCCTAGTAGACTGGTAAAAAGCTATCAGTCTATTGATTGTTGGCTTGAGTGGGCTACCAATATTATTCGCTTTCTTCTCGACCCAATAAATAATCCAGCCCACCAGTTATGGCGGCGACTTGTGCCAAGTTACATTGTTCTTCTGTCACGTGGCTGCTGTCGGGATAAACTTCAGTGGTGGTGCAATATTGGTTATTGCTAAATCCTGCGCATAGACCCAGTTCGCGAGCCGGGTAGTTAATTACACCTTCCTGTGCAATTGGTTTGCTTAATAGTTGGCTATCAGCTTCTGCTGGCGCAATATGGGTGATTTTTTTCACCGATTGAATAATCGCTTTTTTAAATTCCGACTGCAGGTTTTCAGTATCACCAACTAAATAAAATCCATCAGGTATGCTGTCGGGTTAGTAAGAAATATGCCAGCCATAATCTTTTCAATCCTTATCCAAATATAATTAATCCCTAGTAGACTGGTAAAAAGCTACCAGACTGCTGGATTAGATGCGCGGCTAACATTATTTGCCTTATTCTTGATTCAAGAAAAAACATGCCAGCCATAATCTTGCCAATCCTTGCCCAAATATAATTAATCCCTAGTAGGCTGGTAAAAACCTACCAATCTACTGATGTTTGAGTTGGATGCTCTGCAATGTTATTCGCTTTCTTTTCGATTCAATAAATAATCCAGTGCGCCGGTAACGGCGGCTACTTGTGCCAAGTTGCATTGTTCTTCAGTTACATTGGGGCTGTCTGGATAGACTTCAGTCGTGCTGCAATAGCGATTTTCACTAAAACCTGCGCATAAACCTAATGTTCGATTTGAGTAGTTAATAACGCCAGGTTGCACAGCTGCTGAGCCGATTATCTGACCATTGCTATCGGTAGGTGCAATATAAGTAATATTTTGCACCGATTGAAGAATGGCTTTCTGAAATTCTGGCTGCGGATTTTCAGAATCACCAACTAAATAAAAGCCATCAGGTATGCTGCCGGGTTGGTAGGTGATGCCATCTCTTGCGGCTAGTGCTGGCCTGAATTCGTCCTCATCTGAATCGGTGGTTTCATGTAAATCGATATGCGCCAAGATCTCTGTATCCAAACTGGCAACGAATGCCATTGCCTGTGCCGCTTCTTCGCAAGGGCTGTCGACATAAAATGATCGATTCGGGTCAATTGCATTAGCGTTCCATCGATTAATGGTTTCGTAGCCCCAAGGGCTGATGCAGGGAAGAATGATCAAATTAAACTGATGAATATATTGGTCGGCGAATTGTTTGGCAAATAACAAAGCGCCCTGCACGCCACTGGTTTCATAACCATGTACGCCGCCAGTGATCAGAACGGTGTGTTTTGTTGTTTGCCAGTTTTTTGAGGTAAGTGCGTATAGCGGATATCGCATTGGATTGACCGGTAATGAACCATACTGGCTTACCTGAAAATTACTGCTTAAGGCATGAAGCTTGTAGATTACCTCAGTCTTAAATTCACGTTTTAGCTGGGCTTGCTTGAACCAAGCTTGTTTTTCTGATGCTTGCCAGGGCTGGTTAGGCTGGCCGATAGGATAAAAATGTGTCATGGCGGGTTTCAATCGAATGAGGGATGGACTTAGCCTAATCGAGGTAATATTTCATGGCAATTTTCTTCAAAAAATATGTCAGGCATAATTCAGTTAATCACTTTGAATAAAGATCAGATCTTTTGATTTCTCAGCAGCTTGTATTTTCGGTATGGTCAAACAATCGTTCATATGTTTAGGTAATAATACTATTCGTTGTACTATGAATTATATCGTTAATAGCTTTGCGGAGGCTGTGTTATGAGAGATTTTTCATCAGCTTCAAACTCCACGTTAACTTCTTCTGAAGCGCCTTCTATTTCAAAATTTGATTTTGGTCGTCGGTATGTTGATAAAACAGAAATTAATAAAGTCGGCCCGCGGCGTGCTGGGATGAACCCAAAGTATTGTCATTGGTTTCACTGTATCAGTCGCTGTTGTCGCAAAGCGATGCTTTGTGGTGTTGATGCGCAGACCGGGGAAAGTTACCAGCATCGACGGCAATGGATTCTTGATCGATTAGCCGTGCTAGCTAAAGCTTTTTCAATCGAAATTGCCAGTTATGCCATCATGAGTAATCACTATCATTTGGTATTGTGCGTTAACCTAGAGCAGGCAAAATCTTGGTCGGGTGATGAGGTGTTGTATCGCTGGTGTCAGGTATTTAAGGGGCCTCAAATAGTTCGCCGATATCTAGATGGTGATAATTTAATGCCATCAGAAATAAAATATGTAGAAACATTTGTTGAAGAATATCGGCAACGACTGGTTGATTTAAGCTGGTTTATGCGAGCATTAAATGAACCGCTAGCAAGAATGGCTAACCGGGAAGATGAGTGTACAGGCCATTTCTGGCAAGGCAGATTTACTGCACAAGCACTGTTAGATGAACAGGCAGTTGCCAGTTGTATGGCCTATGTAGATTTAAACCCGCTTCGTGCTGGAATTGCCGATACTCCAGAAGAGTCAGATTTCACTTCAATTAAACAGCGAATTGAAAAATATTCTTCGGCTGACTCAGGTTTAGCAAAGAAAAATAAGCGAAAGGTACAGCCTCAGGATGGTCAAAACCATTACCCCAAATTAAAAGATTTTAAGTCAAATAATCCACAGGTAGAAAATATTCCTTTTTCTTTCAAGGATTATTTGGAGCTGGTTGATGCTACTGCACGAGTGATTATTTCTGGCAAGGCCTCGATATCAGAAGATATTCCAGGGATTTTAAAACGATTAGATATCGATAATCAGCTATGGGTAAATCAGATGAGTAATTCGGGTAAGCGATGGGCGCGAGCAGCAGGTAGGCCTGATAAGCTTAAGGCCTATGCGAAACTGTTGCGTCAGTTTTGGATGCAAAGTGGTGGTAATAGTTGTTAGGTATATGACAAAATAAATTTTATGTTTAGATTAATAAAATTATGCCTGGCATATTTTTATTATTTCGATTCTGATACAGAATGGTTTCAATTTCGAAATCGAAGTGCGAACAAGGGTCAAGCATGTCAAATAACACCAATAAGAATTGCCAAGCGGAATGTTTATGTGGCGCGGTTAAAATAACGGTTGCAGCGGTGAATCCGCAGTTCACTGTCTGTCATTGTGATACCTGTCGTCGCTGGGGTGGTGGGCCATTTTTTGCTGTGCAGTGTGGTGAAGATGTTTCGTTTTCAGGGGAAGAAAGTATTACTCGTTATGCTTCATCTGACTGGGCCACTCGGGGTTTTTGTAGTCAATGTGGCAGCCATTTGTTTTACCAGTTGAATAAAACCAGTAGTTATAATATGCCGATTGGTTTGTTTTCTCAGTTAGATGCACCCAAAATGAGTATGCAATATTTCAGTGATCAACGACCTGACTATTATTGTTTTTCTAATAAAACTAAACAGATGACTACTGCAGAAATAATGGCTTATTTTTCCAGTGAGGTTTGATTAGATTTCAATTGTTTTTAATGAGCTAATTTAATCACTGCTTGAACCAGCTTATTAATGCCGGTTGCAGCTTCGCTGATTCGGCTGGCTAGCATATAAGCTGGCGTGGTGACTAGTTTGTTTTGCAGATCGATAAAAATGTCATCGACTTCGCAAGTGTGATGTTTTGCGCCGCTGGTTTCGATTGCTTCAGCAGTTTGAGGGTCATTGCCTATGCTGCAGCCAACGCCTGGGCCAAATAGTTCTGCAGATAATGCCGGTGCGATGCCAATAAGGCCAATTGGTTTTTGTTGGCGATGCATCGCTTGAATAAAGTTTCTGACATGGGGGTCGATAGACAGTTCTGCGCCTTTACTAGCAAAATCACTCAAATTTATTGCTGCGCCAAAACCACCAGGAATAATGACCGCTTGGTAATCGTCTGGTTCAGCTTGCTCTAAATCGATAATTTCTCCCCGAGCTAACCTTGCGGATTCAGTCAATACATTTCGGCTTTCTGCCGCCCCGATATCACCGGTGAGATGATTGATGATATCAAACTGCTCAATATTGGGTGCCATGCATTGATAGCTTTCATCTGCCTGATCAATAGCCAGTAGTGTTAGAGTAGTTTCATAAATTTCTGATCCATCAAAAGCACCACAACCGGAAAGAATAACGGCAACTTTCATTAGTAACTCCTTGGCTGGCTTATTGTATGACTATGCCAATTTGTGTCTGTTTGATTGGGATTAATGATGGTTTTTTATCACTAAAGTCGAATTAAAACGCAATGATTTGTTTTACTGTCGCTCTTACAATCACTACTGCAGCAAATTAGCTTTTGACTAAGGCGCTGGCCAAGTGAGCTAGGCAAAAAGCCCAAGTTAGCAATCAAGTCTAGTTGATTAAGCACCAATTGATACGGGATCTACTTCAAGCTTTAGCGGCTTAGTTTGTGCCCGAACCACCTCAAGGCTAGCTGAATCCTGCACTTGAGGTGGTTTGGATATACACACCGCTTACGCCTGAATGATTCCGTTTGGTAGCAGTCGAATTGACGCAGCATGGCGCGCGGCTTATAGCTATGGGACATGGAATGAAAAGAGCAAAAAAATATGGCGAAATTTCCTACAGTCGATGCATTTGTTTCACCAGCAGGTAGTCTGGAAATTCTTTCTCAGCATGAAATTCAATCACTGAGCCGATTTGGCCATAGCAATTGTTATGACTTATTGCGAAATTGCCTGCTGGCAGTTTTGAATTGCGGCAGTGAAATGGATGATGGTCATGCATTGTTGCAACAATACCCTGATTTTACGGTTAATTTGATCGAGCGTGATCGTGGTATTCAATTGCATTTACAGCATGCTCCCGCCAGTGCATTTGTTGACGGTGTAATAATTAACGGTATTCGTGAGCATTTATTCTCTGTGTTACGCGACATTGTTTATGTCAATCATAAACTGCAGGCCTCGGGGTTAGATTTAAGCCAGCGACCAGAAGCGATTACTGACTCGGTTTTCCGCATTTTACGTAATGCAGAGGCAATGAAGTCTGCCCGCGACCCTAAGTTAATTATTTGCTGGGGTGGTCATGCAATTTCCCGAGAAGAATATGAATATAGTAAATCTGTAGGTTACCAGTTGGGCTTGCGAGCGATGGATATTTGTACCGGTTGCGGCCCTGGCGCCATGAAAGGGCCAATGAAAGGTGCCCAAGTTGCGCACGCTAAGCAGCGAATTGATGATGGCCGATATGTCGGTGTAAGTGAGCCAGGCATTATTGCTGCAGAATCGCCAAACCCTATTGTTAATGAATTGGTGATTTTGCCGGACATTGAAAAGCGACTGGAAGCATTTGTTCGTATGGGCCACGGCATGATTGTATTTCCTGGTGGTCCGGGAACTGCCGAAGAAATTCTGTATTTGTTGGGTATTTTAATGGACCCAGCAAACCACGGCATTCCTTTCCCATTTGTAATGACTGGCCCTGCATCGAGCAAGGATTACTTCGCAAAGATAGATGCATTTTTAGTGGGGCTGCTCGGCGAACATGTTCGTGATTACTACAAAATCATGGTTAACCAGCCAGAAGAAGTTGCCCGTCACATGAGTCAAAACATGGAGCAGGTACGCGAATATCGTAAAGAACATAAAGATGCTTATCACTTTAACTGGCGGCTGCGGATTGATCCGGTTCAGCAATTCCCATTTGAGCCAGAACATACGGCAGTTGCTGCATTGCAGCTAGACAGAGAAATGCCAGCAGACCAGTTGGCGGCTAATTTACGTCGAATTTTCTCAGTTGTAGTGGCTGGAAACGTCAAGGCTGAAGGCATTGCGCGAGTAAAAGAACGTGGCCCTTATCAGATTCATGGCGCACCGGATGTTTTAGAGCCGCTGGATCAGCTATTAAGATTTTTCGTAGAGCAGCGCCGAATGAAGATTGAAGGTGAATACGTGCCTTGTTATCAGATTGTCAATTAACGATAAGACGGGTTTGGATGATTGCTTAGGTTTAAGCAATCGTTTTGAAAGACCAGCCGAATAAAAGGGTTTACTGAGCGGCGCAATTTATATGAGATTTTATATGAATTTGCGTCGTTTTTTTGCATGACCCTTTTATGACCGGGCTGGCTTGGATAGAATCAGTCGAATAACACAGAGTTGGGTTGATCCCGGGAAGTAATCAATGGTTTGTAATGTGCGTCTGGCAGAGCAGCAGGCTTTGGATAAAGCGCGTCAGATGGCGGATCAGTCGCCGAATGATCAGCAAAAGCAGCAACTCAAGCAGCAAATCCGCGACCTACTCAAGCAGCATAACGCGGTCATGGTGGCCCACTATTACACCGACCCTGAGCTACAAGCGTTAGCTGAAGAAACGGGCGGAGTAGTCGCTGACTCTCTGGAAATGGCTCGTTTTGGTAAAAACCATCCGGCAGACACCTTGATTGTTTGTGGTGTGCGCTTTATGGGGGAGACGGCTAAAATCCTCTCGCCAGAAAAGCGAGTGCTCATGCCTACGTTGGAAGCGACCTGTTCGCTGGATGAAGGCTGTGAGCCGGTTGAGTTTGCCGCCTATTGCGATGCTCACCCAGATCATAAAGTAGTGGTCTATGCTAATACTTCTGCTGCAGTTAAAGCTCGGGCGGATTGGGTGGTAACTTCGAGTATTGCGCTGGAAGTGGTTGAGCATTTATCAGATCAAGGACACAAAATTCTTTGGGCACCAGACCGTCATCTAGGCCGATATGTGCAGCAACAAACGGGCTGTGACATGTTGTTATGGCAGGGCGAATGCGTGGTGCATGATGAGTTTTCTAGCCAGGCACTCGAGCAGATGAAGCATTTGTATCCGCAAGCTGCAGTGCTGGTGCATCCAGAATCTCCTTCTTCAGTGATCGATATGGCTGATGCCGTAGGTTCAACCTCCCAATTGATTAAAGCGGCACAAACGCTGCCACACCCGCAGATGATTGTGGCGACCGATGGCGGTATTTTTTACAAAATGCAGCAGGCCGCACCAGATAAAGAATTGTTATTGGCACCCACGGGTGGCAATGGTGCGACGTGTCGTAGCTGCGCCCATTGTCCGTGGATGGCAATGAACAATCTGCAAAATCTGGCTGAAATCTTCGATGCGAAAAATACTGAGGTTTTTGTTGGAGATGCATTGCGAATTAAAGCAATGAAACCTTTGCAAAAGATGTTGGATTTTTCGGTTGATATGAATATTCGCTTGAAAGGCAATGCTTGATTAAAAGCTAGCTGAGTTTTTTTTCAGTAAGACTTATTCAAATAAAACGGAGCGTTAATTGCTCCGTTTTATTTACCGGGACGTAATGGTTATCGAAAGGAGGCAGAGGCAGGTGTAAATATTTGCAATCGCAACTTTCGGAAAGAAAAGATAGTCGCTATGTGCTGCAGTCGAAGCCGTGCCCTGGACGCAATGTCAGAGGCGTAGTACTACTTCGATACCGAGAAAGACGACCGATATAGCAACTATGTAGAACGTGCTGAACTTATCTTAAATACGGCTTCACTATGGAAAGCGAAGCAAGACAGTGTTTGCGGGAGCGATCTCGACGCTAACTGATTCTTCTCTGCATTCCTGAACCCGGTAGCACAAAGTGAAACTGTGTGCGCCTTAATCAAGCCGAAACAATAGGATAAAAGATCATGAAATACATAACTGCAATGTTGCTAGCGATCATGCTAGCAGCTACGGCTAACGCCAGCGAGTACACCTACCCCTACCCCTCGCTAGCACCTAACCAGCCGCTGTTTCTAGCACTGCCCTGGGTGGGCGCTAAGGGTACCGCAGGCGAACGGCCTAACTCTTTGGTGCCTATAACTTCGGTGCGCGAGATCGATTGCGCTATCCTCGATAACCCCGATAACAACCCGCAAAATGCTTACAGCATTCGCGTGCGCGTCAATACTACTGAGCAGGGCACCGGTGGTCTGCATGATACTTGGGTAAGCTCGCCGGCTGCTGGTGGTACCACCATTGGGCTTCAATTCTTGGCAGAGCGTGGGATATTCTCCTACATCTACACAAGCTGGATCGGCTGTCAGAAAGCCTTGCCCGACGTTATGGAAGCGTTCGGCTTCCGCGTCTATGGATTCGACCGCGACTAGCTAAAATGCAGGCATAAAAAAAGGAGGGGGGCGCGCTTTCGCGCTCCCTAGGGCCTAGACCAGACAGACCTACCCAAGTCAAATTTACTCCGACAAGTCGATATTCTAAATGGTGTTTAACGCTTGGTCAGTCGGTGTCAGGTTCTTCGTCCATCATTGTATTAAGTGCTGTGATCTCTTGCAGTCGTGGCGCTGTATCGACAGTGATCGCAACGAGTTCGCCTGACCCTTCGTACACGGTAAACGTGCCATAGGCTGCAAAAGCTTTCTACTCGATTATTTTTTACAGTACTATTTCTACGACCTCAGTTTTTTTGCTTCTTGGTTAATTTCAGTCAGTCGCGCTTGTATCTCACTTTTTAATTGAGCATTTAAATCTTCAGTTTTTAATGCTTGTTTTAAATGCTGGCGAGCAGAACGATAATCACCGAGCAACACATAAAACTCAGCCTGACTGATTTTTGCCAGGGTATTCTTTCCGCTACGCCCTTGAGCTAACCAAAGTTGTTGATATACACGCGGAACCGGATGGTTGCGAATATGGCTTGCCAGTAGTTTCCTGGCTTTTTCTGGTGTTTTCTGTTCAAGGTATAAGCTAGCGAGTGCCATGGTTAACGGATGGTTGCCAGGCATTAAAGAGAGTTGTTCTGTCAGTAATAATAATGCTTGTTTTGGATGGCCATCTTTACTTAATGCAGTGGCTAATGGCACATTAATGAAAACTTCTGATGGAAACTGTTTTTGTAATTCACTTAGTTCAGATATCGCTTTAATATAATCTTTTTGGCGTAAATTGATCATGGCGCGATAATATCTTGCCTGAACGGTATTTTGACCTTTGTAATGGCTATATAAAGCTTGTTTAACTTGGCCTTCTCTCATTTGAAGTACTTCCAGCCGAGCTTTGGCTAATTCAAATGATAAATTGTTTAAATTATCAGGTTTTCCGAGTTGCGCGGCGCGTGCTTGTGCATCGGCAACACGACTGTCAGTTACTGGGTGAGTTAGCAAGAACTCTGGAATTTCCCGGCTATACAATCGGGTGGATTTTTGCATCCGCTGAAAAAAACGAAACATTCCTGAAGGGTCTAATTTGGCATTGGTGAGCAGCTGCATGCCAATTCGATCAGCTTCTTTTTCATTTTTTCGGGTGAAGTTAATCTGGTTTTGAATCAAACCAGCTTGGCTACCAATTAACAAAGCACTGGCTGCATCGGGACTGGTGCTAGCAACTGCAATGGCGGCGAAAATGGCGGCAATGGCTGGAATGCTTAATTGAGAATTTTCTTCAATTCGACGGGCAATATGACGCTGGGTGACGTGGGCGATTTCGTGGGCCAATACTGAAGCCAATTCGCTTTCGTTTTCAGCAGTGGTAATCAAACCGGTATGGATGCCGATATAACCGCCAGGGCCAGCAAACGCATTGACCTCTTTGTTACGCACCACAAAAAATTGAAAACGCAATTTGTCATCGGCACCGGCTGCCAGTCGATAGCCAAGTGATTCAACATAGTCTTCTATCAAGGGGTCGCTTTCAAAAGGTAATTGCCGTCGAAGTGACTGCATAAAACTTCTGCCGAGCATGGCTTCTTTTTCCAGAGAAATAGTCGCCAAAGAGCTGTCGCCAAGATCAGGAAGCTGAGGGAAGTGCTCACTTTCTCCCTGTCCCTGAACCGAAGTAGCCAACATCAATGTGCTGGATAGAATCAAAGATTGAAGCAGTTTGTACATTAAATAGTCTCGGCTGGTGTCTGCAGCTGTGACAGGCGTGGTCGCCCATGGTTCCTGAATGTATGATAAACCAACCAGCAGCATTCGGCTGCGGATATGTTTCGATTCTGGAAATTCATATGAATTGTGTTGATGCCCGTGATCTAGCTTGCCCTTTACCTTTGTTGCGATTAAAGAGAGCGCTGACAGAAGTAGCTAGTGGTGAATCGGTCACTATTATGACCACCGATTCTGGATCAATTAAGGATATACCGGCATTTTGTCGTCAAGTTGGCCATCAGTTAATTAGTTGTGTTGAAAAGCCAGATCATTATGTGATTCAGGTAGAAAAAAACTAATTAAAAGTGTCTGGATACGGTGACTGCTTAGTACCTGATTTACCTAGTTGAGTAATTGCTAACTATGTGAGATTAGGTATTTTTTTATTTAATGGCGCCATTAGTTTCCCTGTGCTATCCCTTCCTTATGTTTATAGTTTGGCCAGCTCATAAGGGGCAAGGAATGGCAGATCGACGATTGCAGGTGTTTCACACGGTTGCGAGGGTATTGAGTTTTACCAAGGCGGCGGAAGTGCTTCATATGACGCAGCCAGCGGTAACATTTCAGATCCGCCAACTGGAAGAATACTTTGCCGCAAGACTGTTTGACCGAACCCATAACCGGATCCGACTGACTGAAGCTGGCAAGCGTGCTTACCAATATTCTGAAAGAATTTTTACGTTATATAGCGAAATGGAAAACTCGGTAAAAGAAATTACCGGTGAGGTCGGCGGTGTTCTGGTGGTTGCTGCGAGCACCTCGGTAGGTCAGCATATTTTAACGCCAATGTTAGGTAAATTCCGCAAGCAATACCCTGATGTCACCATCAGAATGAAAGTGGGCAACTGCGATACAGTGTTGTCGATGGTTGAGCATAATTTGGCTGATATCGCGCTGGTTGAGTATTTCCCGAATAATAAACATTTCGCTACGCGTATTTATGGTGACCAACCTTTATGTGTCATCTTGCCTTCATCGCATCCATTGTCGATGCGTCAATCTATTGGTCCTACAGAGATGATGCACCTCGAATGGGTAGGGAGAGAGCGTGGCTCGGGTATCCGAGAAATCGTTCAGAGCTATTTGACCGGGCAGGGCGTGGATCCAGATCGACTGGAAATCGCGATGGAGTTGGGCAGCAATGAAGCAGTAAAAACTGCGGTTGCAGCAGGTCATGGTGCGGCCCTAATGCCGCGTATTGCATGCGAACATGACTACCGACAAAATGGTTATAAGATGATCCGCCTTGAGCCAGACCTGAAAGTGCCAGTAACCTTTGTCTATAAAAACCAGAAGTTCCATTTACGAGCAATGGAAGAATTATTAAATTATGCTGCAGAATATTTGCAAAAAACGACAACTTAACTCGCTATTAGTAACAAAAATGCCCAAGCGACGTAGCGCAAGCGATATAGGGGCTTTTGCCATATTGATCTGTCGATTATGATAATTAGCAGCTGATTCCTACCTATTTATAATTCGAGAAGTATATGGTCAATATGTTTGCCAGCTGGTACAAACGCTGGTCATCCAATCCGCAAACTGTCAGCCTGATTATGATCTTGCTGATGAGCTTTGCGGCTTTTTTGTTTCTGGGCCGCTATTTAACGCCAATTTTTGCCGCGCTGATTATGGCTTACGTGCTGGATTGGACAATTAGTCGCATGCACAAAGCTGGGGTGGCAAAAAATGTTGCTCTGACCATCGCTTTTTCAACCTTCCTTGGTGGCATGGTTTTGCTGGTCGCGGTACTCACCCCGTTATTGTGGCGACAAGTTTCAGCATTGATTTCTGAGCTGCCCAATATGCTGAATAATGCGCAAACATCGATTATTGAATTGATGCAGCAATACCATATGGTGATGTCGCCAGCTGATATTGAAAAAGTCAGCCAACTAATTACTGAAAAAGCGGCCAGTTACGGACAAGTGCTGGTATCAACTTCGTTGTCATCCATTTCTGATTTGCTAACGTTGGTTGTGTATTTAGTGCTGCTTCCTGTGATTGTGTTTTTTATGCTCAAGGATAAAAAACTATTGATGGAATGGTTCGTCAGTTTTATGCCGAGCCACCATGAGTTAGCAGAGCAAGTCTGGGAAGAAATGAATGATCAGATTGGTAATTATATTCGCGGTAAAGTGGCGGAAATTCTGATTGTTGGTGGCGCCAGTTATGTGGTTTTTGCGTTGATGGGCTTGAACTACGCACTTCTGTTGGCGGTGCTGGTTGGCTTCTCTGTGTTGATTCCTTATATTGGTGCAACAGTTGTCACCTTGCCGGTGTTGTTGGTGGCATTTTTCCAGTGGGGTTTGAGTACTGATTTTTACTGGTTGACCACGGCTTATCTAATTATTCAGGCGCTGGATGGCAACTTGTTGGTGCCATTGCTGTTTTCTGAGGCGGTCAATTTACACCCGATTGCTATTATTGCTGCGGTGCTGATTTTTGGCGGTGTTTGGGGCTTTTGGGGTGTGTTCTTCGCCATTCCTTTGGCAACATTAGTCAAAGCGATAATGAACGCTTGGCCATCGGCTAAGGAAGTTGGATCAGTCGAGCGTGACTAATTTTTAAAGCACAATGTTTTAAAGCACAAAGCCTGATGAATACCTGTCTCGGTTTCTTTGAGGCTTACGTTATATCGGTGTAAATAAAAAAAGGGCTGGCACAATTTGTGCCAGCCCTTTTTGCTGGTAATGCCATTAAAGCTGACGCTGCTAGAACTATTAGTACTACCGGATATGCCAAGATAGTTAATCTTCTAGCAGGGCCAAAATGTCAGTGTGATGGCTTTTGGTTTTAACTTTTTTCATCACTTGCATTATTTTTCCCTGTTGATCGATCAGGAAGCTCATGCGATGAATACCATCATATTCTTTGCCCATGAATTTCTTCAGCCCCCAAACACCAAAAGCATCAGCAACTGCATGATCTTGATCTGACAATAGGGTGAAATTGAGCGATTTTTTTTCTTCAAATCGTTTGAGCTTTGCGGGTGCATCGGGGCTAATTCCGATCACCAGAATGCCTGCATCGGCATATTCTTTATGGCTGTCACGCAGCCCTTCAGCTTGAATAATTCAGCCAGGGGTGAGCGCTTTAGGATAAAAGTACACCAGTGTTTTTTGCCCTTGAAAATCGGCAAGAGAGATCATTTTTTCATTTTGATCTAGCAAGCTGAAATTAGGTGCAACGTCACCCACTTCTAATGGTTTTAACATCGATGAGTTCCTTTTCTCATTATCAGAACTCCAGTCTAACACTGGTTGCTGATTTCATCAGCTCAACCGATAAACAGTTTCAAAAGGTATTCTGGCCGATTATTGATTGACAAGCCCTGTCAGCTGACTGAACGTTAGCTAACAGAGAAAGCAAACCGACAGCTTGAGTTTGCTACTAGCGGGCAGTAACATGCCGGTCGGAAACCTATAGAGGGTAATAGCATGATAACCGGCAGTATCGTTGCACTGGTCACCCCGATGACTGATCAGGGTGGAGTGGATGAAGCAGCGTTAGACAACCTGGTTGAGTGGCACATCGAGCAGGGAACAGATGCGATTGTTGCAGTGGGCACCACTGGAGAATCAGCAACCCTGACGCCTCGTGAACATATGGACGTGATCTATCAGGTCGTTCGAAAATCTGCTGGGCGTGTTCCTGTTATTGCAGGTACTGGTGCTAATGCCACCCATGAAGCAATTGAGCTGACGCATAGCGCTCGTATTGCTGGGGCAGATGCTTGCCTATTGGTGACTCCTTATTACAACAAGCCAACTCCAGAAGGTTTGTATCAGCACTTTAAGGCAATTGCCGAAGCTGAACCGTTAATTCCTCAAATTTTATATAATGTTCCTGGCCGTACCGCTTGCGATATGTTGCCAGAAACGGTTGGCCGTTTGGCTCAAATCGACAACATTGTTGGTATTAAAGAAGCCACGGGTGATGTTTCTCGTGTGGCAGCTTTGCGTGAACTGTGTGGCAATGATTTTGCACTTTACACCGGCGATGACGCGACGACAGTTGAATTTTTGTTAGCGGGTGGTAATGGCGCAATTTCTGTCACCAATAATGTGGTGCCACATGATATGGCTGAAATGTGTGCGGCAGCTTTAGCAGGTGACAGAGCACGTGCTGAGCAAATTAATACGCGGCTGGAACTACTGCATTCACGGTTATTCTGTGAAAGCAATCCAATTCCAGTGAAATGGGCATTGGCTGAAATGGGTAAGATGGGTCATGGCATTCGTTTACCATTAACCATGTTATCTCAAGAACAACATGCTTCGGTTAGAGAAGCACTAGTTGAATCAGGAGCATTGGCTTAATGATGCGAACAGCATTGATTGGATTGGCATTGGTCACACTGGCAGGTTGTAGTTTATTACCAGATTACAGTGACAATTATCTGAAAGCAGAGGCTCGCGGCCCGGTGGTAGGTAATGGATTGTTAAAACAGCGCCAGTTGGTCATCCCTGGTGAAGACCAAGCGCAATCGCCAAAGCAGTTTGATGAAACGCTAGTTCAACCACCTCAGGTGATTACAGTTAAGCCGTAGTAATACCAGATGATAAATAGATAAGGTGTCGCTGGCTTTTGGCTGGTTGCACCTTTTCTATAACTTTTAATTATCGGCAGTTTGTTTATCGTTGACTTTTATTAATTAAATAACTGAATAGTTGATGGTTTGATTGCCAGTAATTTTTTATCGCTAAATGAACAAGCAAACCCTATTTAAAATTCATAACTTATCGCTGGATTAATTGCTTTGGGCTAGAAATAAGCGCTCAAAATTAACTCATAAAATGTTGGTCAATGAATTTTATTAGTTTTGCATAAAATACGGGTTCAGGATTGAAATTCGCGTCTCTGGGAAGTGGCAGTAAAGGAAACGCAACGCTGGTAGCTAGTGGTGATCAATTGTTGTTGATCGATTGCGGATTCAGCCTCAAACAATTAGAAGCCAGAATGCAGTTGTTGGATTTAACGCCAGCTCAGATAACCGGCATTTTGGTGACTCATGAGCATAGCGACCATGCTTCTGGTGTGGGTGTTTTATCGCGGCGGTTTAAGCTGCCTGTATGGGCAACTCGAGGTACTTTGTCCCACAAGCTGTTAAATAAACTGGCGCAGGCTGAAGTAATTTGCAGCCATTCAGAATTTACAATAGGTGAGATTACCGTCTTACCCGTTCCGGTTCCCCATGATGCGGCAGAACCGGTTCAGTATGTGTTTCAAGCAAATAATAAAAAACTGGGATTGTTAACCGATACCGGCAATTGGACGCCATACATTTTGCAATCATTAAATAAATGTGATGGTTTGTTGTTGGAATTTAATCATGATCTGAAAATGCTCAATCAAGGTCCTTATCCGCCAAGATTAAAACAGCGGGTTGCTGGACTTTTTGGGCATCTAAATAATCAGCAGGCACTAGATATTTTGCAGCAGCTGGATTTAAGCAAACTGCAGCATCTAGTGGCTGGTCATATTAGTCAGGAAAACAATTCGCCAACTCAAGTGGCTGAAATGCTGCAACAGCAATTCGGTCAGCGTGGGTTTGATATTACTATAGCCAGTCAAGGTGAAGGTTTTGGCTGGAAGCACATCAACTGAAGGCAACGCTGATGGAAAAACGTGACGAGCTCTATGCAGGTAAAGCCAAATCGGTATTTACCACCGATAATCCTGAACTGGTGATTATCGAGTACCGCAATGATACTTCTGCATTCGATGGCGCCATAATTGAACAGCTGAACCGTAAAGGTTTGGTTAATAATTATTTCAACGCATTTATCATGCAGCAATTAGCCAAAGCCGGTATTCCGGTACATCAGGTCGAATTGTTGTCAGAGACTGAGTCTTTGGTAAAGCGTTTGGATATGGTGCCAGTAGAGTGTGTGGTGCGTAACCGAGCTGCAGGTTCAATCTGTAAGCGACTGGGTGTAAAAGAAGGGCTGGAATTAACGCCGCCTACTTTTGAGTTTTTCCTGAAAAACGATGCGTTACACGATCCAATGATTAACGAACATCACATTGAAAGCTTTGGTTGGGCTGATAAAGATGTGATTGCCGAAATGAAAGCGCTGACTTTTAAAATCAATGACATTTTAAAGCCGCTGTTCGCCAAGGCCGGTTTAATTCTAGTGGATTATAAGCTGGAATTTGGCGTGCAAAATGGCCAAGTCTATTTGGGTGATGAATTCTCTCCCGATGGCTGTCGTTTATGGGATGCTGAAACCCTCGAGAAAATGGATAAAGACCGCTTCCGCCAAGGTCTGGGTGGCGTAATCGAAGCCTATGAAGAAGTTGCGCGCCGTATTGGTTGCGAGCTGCCTTAATCGTCAGGTTGAGCAAAAAAGGCTTTGGTGAAAACCAAAGCCTTTTTTTTGTATGAGGTTTGCTGAAATAGGTAACAAACAGCTTTTCTTATGCATAAGCAGCGGCACAATAAAAACAAAAAAATGTAAGTGTAAAAGCCACTGCGATAGATTGAGTTACTGATAGCAGCCTCTCTCTTGCATGCGTTTTCGTTAGAAGATGACGAGGTAACTCTGCCTGTTGCAGTAAAAAGTATCGGTCTTCTATTGTGATTGTCAGTTTTTTTTCAGTGATCTGGGTTGATGGCTGAAACTTTTTTGTTGATTTTATTTTGAGAAAAGCTTTGGAGAAACCCAAAGCTTTTTTGAACAGGAATTTAGTTTTTTTTTTGAGCTGATAACTTCGCCGGTGGCTTCGTTAATAATGACCGGGAACCAGTAAATATCCCTGTATTGTGGTTTGACAATATAGGTATCACCGCCCAGAGCATTGAAATATGTAGATTGGTGCATGATTGCTGAGCGATGTTGGTCAATATCATTTAGTCTAACAGTGATTTTTCTCATGCCAGGAAGTACTTTGATTTTGGCGTAATTTCCGCCGCTGTAGGGAACTTCAATGTCATCAACAAAAAGAATAATGGCATCATCTGACTTGATTAAAGCAATTTCGCTATCAGGGAGGCTCTTATCGGCATACATTGCAGTGGTACAGCCACCCAATAAAAATGATGCGATAAGTATTTTTATCATGAGTACTACTTTGTTCATTTTGACCTCTTTCTGAAGTGGTGGAGGCTAATCTGCTCCGTCAGTTGTCCGTGAATTTTATATGATTAAATACAAAACGAATACTGTTTATTGTTTTGATCGATTTTTCAGATTTTGGGGTTCTAGCTATTTTCAGATGGCCTGGCTTAATATATATAAGCAGATCAAGCTTCGGGGCAGATAAACACTGATTGCCATAATTGTGCTGCATGCCAGGTCTTTTCTAAATATCGTGGCATTAATACACGACGAAAATTAAGTAGTGTGAGCTAAAAGAAGAGTATTGTTGTGGCAAGGGTTTGATAGTTGAAAAAAATGGCTCTGGTTGCCCAGAGCCATTTTCAGTCTCAGTCACTGATTAGACCGTTTTGCTACTAGGCCGACTTTTTTAATGCTACCTCAAGCTGAGCTGAGTAATCGTTTGCTGGCTGGCTAGTCGTTTGAATTGTCATTTTTTCACGCTGGAAAATTTTACTATTTGCAGCAATCGGCACGATAAAACTAGCTTGAATGGCTTGTTCAAGTTGCTGGTAATCCAGTTCAATCCAAGAGGCACACATCCATTCAACTGCTTCTGCTGAAATACACATACTGATATCCTTTAGAATCCTTTCCAAATCGGAATTATCGTAAAAATGTTGCTGTAAAAGAACGTTCGTTACCTTGGTGGCTGTAAGCTACCAGCGGGCATAATGCTCTTCAGTAAATCCGGGCAAAGCTTCGAAATCAATCCATTCTTCGGCCTCTGCACCGATTGTTTTGCCATATTGATCGGTGGTATTGATTCTAGCGCGACCTTTAAAATGGCCGTAATACTGCTTGAATCTAGTATCAATCAGGCCGGTTTTTAATTTTCGACCGTAGTGGCTTGCAGGGATAAACTCTAGTTCAAGATTTCCATCTGAAGTGATGATTTTCCAAGGTTTTTTATCATCACCCTGCTGATAGTTGAATAAAGCCATGTCCAGCTTGATTCTTTGATTATCGACCCACATGACATTTTCTGTGAAGCCAGTTTCGTTAACGCCAGCGGCTAAATTAACCCCAAAGTTTTTTCCATTAGCTAATTTTCCACTAATGCAAACCCAATTCCAACAGGTTTCGCGGCGCATATAACCACAGCTCCAGTCTAGCGAGCCTAAAAAGCCAGCCTGCTGTAAGTCGGTTTGTTGGTTTTCAAAATCCAGTATTCCTGTTACCGGCAAGCCTGCGCTTTTTCGAGTAAAAGTCCAGCCGTTAATTCCAGTTTTAGTGCAAACAGATAAAGGCTCAAAATTAGCCGGTTGATGAAGCTGGCATTGCAGTTTTAATCGATTGCCAATTGCCACGTTAATTTGCCGGTCGCCATTTTCAAGCGGGCGAATTGATATGCGCTTATTGCCTTGTTTGAATGACCAGCTATCTTGATCTGGCTGAAGGCCTGCCTTTGTACCAAGTGCGAAGGGTGCTTGTAAATTGGCTTCAAGCAACATGCCTCGTTCTTTATGAAGCAGATAACAGAAAGCACTGCTAACCCAGCCTAAATGAACAATAGCGACACCGACAGCATATTCGTCAGAGACTAAACCAAAGAATTGAAACCGGTTCAGTTTGATTTTTTTAGACAGTATTCCCAACTTGCGACCCATCGGTGAACGATAGTCAAAATCATAAGCATTGATGGTTTGTGGGCAGGGGTCTAGTACACCAAATACAGGTTGTCCGGAGCTATCAATTAACTGCTGAGTCATCAGTTGCTGTTCTTGTTGGAGATGATGCAGCTAACATATCGGTTGAGGCAAGTTTGCTCAATGAATTTGCTGTGATAACCGCAAAAAAAATCTCTGGGCTGCTAATTATATTAACAGCAGAGTTATCAAGTAGTGTGTATTACTCAATCTTGTGATATTTGAATCGATTGATCTTCAAGGGCACTATTTTGAATGCTACTGATTCAATGTTGGAATATCTTAGATTCATAAAATAGAAGTGCTATCAAATTACAAGCATAAAAAAGCCCGCATCAGCGGGCTTTGAATCAGGCTTGAGAGTGCCAGATTTAGTAGCGGTACGAAATGCCAGCCATATAGACCCATGGGTCTATATCAACGTCAACTTTCACGCTAGCGGCAGTATTTGTTGTGATGGTTGCTTCGGTATCAATATCGATGTACCAAACAGCTCCGCTTAATGACCAATTTTCATTAAGTTCGATATCCATACCAGCTTGGAATGCCAAACCGAATGAATTATCTAGCTCAATGTCCGTTGAAGTGATACCCGGATTGCTCAATGCGCCATCTAGTGTTGCAGCCAAGCCAGCATCGGTTTTCTCACTAAAAAATGCGGTGTAGTTCACGCCTGCACCGATATATGGGTGAATTGGCAAGTCGGCATTTGGAAAATAATACTGGAACGAAATGGTTGGTGGTAAATGTTTGGTTTCACCGATGCTTACACCAGATAAGCCACCAGTTCCAACTAGTTCGTGTTTAAATGGAGTGGCTGCAAGCAGTTCAACACCGAAGTGCTTACTTAGCATATAAGAACCAGTTATAGCTAATTGAGTATCAGATTTCACACCAACACCATTAGAGGCTGCTAATACAGGGCCGCTATCATCGTTTGGCTCAACCACACCGATACCGGCACGAACTATAATGTCGCCTTCCTGATACATATCAGCAGATGCTGAAAGTGGCGCAATAAGGAAAAGGGCAGCAACAGCAGATAAAACAGGTGAGAATACTTTCATTACAGAGGCCTTCTTGTAGTTTTGTGAATTCGATTCTGTTGGTTGTTCTCTGTAATCCATAATAAATGTATTGATATTTTTTATAATTGACTTGCGTCAATTATACTTTTTATGCGCCTAATTCATTTTATTCTATCTATATGAAAAAAAAGAAAACTGATTGTTGCGAAAAATTATCTAGAGTATAAAAATTGCCATGAGTCAAATGGTTTTTTGGATTTTAGAAGTGGAGTTTAGGGAGAGGAGTTACGGTATTTTTTCCTAAAAATCGATAGTTGATACAGAGTAGGTAAGCATTTAATTTATTGGTGTGTTAGCAGCTTTCTCTCTAATGCTGTAATTCAGTTTGAGCATCCTGCATCGTACTGATCGACTATTGCGTGATGGCGATGGAATGATGCGCAGGAAAATGATTTTCAGGAATATTTTTTCTAAAGCTGCGACAGATTTTAATAAAAAAACAAAGGCACATATGCCACCAGTAACAAGGTAATCCCCATAGTCGTCATCGGCAGCAGGTAGCGCTCATGACGTCGCCAAAAGCTTTTGTGGTGTTCGTGGGCGGCTAGCCAGACTTCTCTACCACCGATTACTTGCCTAGTAAGCAGGTGGTTTAGCGCAACCGGCGGACTTAGATAACCGAGCTCAAATGCCACCAGTGCAACCATCCAAAAATGCACCGGGTTTATGCCGCTTTGATAGGCTAACGAGGTAATAGATGCCGTTACCAAAATTACTGCGCCGTAAGGGTCCATTACCATCCCTAATAACACTAGCAAGCAAACTAGCAGTGACATGGCCAGCCATGGATTGGCTAATTGCGCCGGTGCCAGCGACATAATTTCTGCCCGATCAAATACACCGCCAATACTAATCGTCATGCCCATCATTAATAGTAATGCGCCGATATGAACGGTGGTTTCGTTGGTTGCTAGTCGAATTCTTAATAAGAAAGCAAAGGGTGCTTGGTCATCAGATTCGTGTGGCTCGCGCTTTCGTAAGCGACGATCGTAAAGCAGTAATGACAGCATAATAACCGGCAGAATGACCGGTGCGTTAAATTCGTCCAGTGCTGCGCCTAGCACTAGTTGATATAAAACCAGGACAACAGCACAAATCAGTATATAAGGAATCAGTTTTTTCGCAGCAGCGAGGCTTTGTGGCAGTGCGTTTTTCCAATGGGTGAGTTGCCAATTGATTTTGCTAGTGAGCAGAACAATTAGCAAAAATAAGCCTATGCTGAGCAGGAAAACCCAGATACCCCAGTCGAATAATTCCCTCGTCGTTACTTGTTTGTTCAGAGCCGCAATAATCACGACTAACAAGCAAGGGCGCAACACAACGCCCATGCTGCCAGCCATTGCAGTGGTAGCAAGTGCTAACTGTCTTCTGGCGCCTGCGCGGCGTAATTCTTGATAAACCATCGCGGCAACAGCAATAACAAATATGCCTGATGCGCCGGTCCAGGCGGTTGGCCAGGCAGCAATCAATAATGTAATTACGCCTAATAATTCTGCTGGAAGCTGCCAGGGCCTGAGTACATCAAAAACCAATTCTGCTAATCGAGTCTGTTTTAGCATCATGCCGATCCAGACGTATAAGCCAACATTTAGAAACAGTTGCGATAATTCCATCATCTGATTCAGGTAAATGCCCAATCCAGAAAAATGACCGGTGTAAAAGAAATAACCACCAGAGATGCCGCACATAAATGCGTAAAGTGGAATGCAAGCTAATGCCTTGGAAAAGCTTTCATCGCCACTGGTTTCTTTGGGTACTGAAATGCATTGCCAGAGGCTGACCAGGGTTAAAACTGAAAAGCCACCGCTCCAGCAAAGCAATAGTATTTCATGAATTGTAGGGACTGCTATGCCAGAAGCTAATGTTTGATTACGAAATGAGGTGATTGAAATTAGCATAATGATCGAGGCGACCATCTGCGAGAAGGCGCTAACTCGATAATCAATTTTACTATGGCAAGGTCTGAGAGAAATATGCTTGCGAGCTAATGCCGTCGTCAGACCGCACAGCAAAACTAATGCAGCTAACAATAATCTTTGCTGTTCTACGCCGACTTTGGTAATCGCTTCGAATTGATGCTCAACCCAGCGCCATACGATTAACGAAGGTGTTAAACCGTTACTTAAACTTTGCCATTTTTGGTGGGAATTTTGACACTCGGCCAACGACTGTTCAACTGATTGCTTTAAAGCAGAATGGTCAACCGCAGCTGGCGCTTCATCAAATAATAAATCCAATTCATCAGGTACTTGCTGGTTAGCATTTGCAGCAAGCTCTGCAACTCGAGCGTCAACATTAATATTGATATTACAGGTCGGTTGAACAAGATCGCTGCGCAGCTCGACATAATCAGACCACCAAAGATTACCTAGCTCCATCATTCGAGCGTGCATCATTCCGGCGCTACTAAAAAAAACAATAGCGATCAGTAGGATAAATGCCGGTAAGGTAGAGGCCCATTCTTGCAGGCTTCTTTGTTTGAGCAGTTCGATAGGCGCTGGTTGATCCATATTGAATTAATCGCTTTTTTGACTACATTCAGCGGCAGCGGGGCTCACCTTGCAACGCACTTTTTTCATAAATGCTAATGCTTTAGGGTTGTAGGTTCCGTTGTCTTTTAAAGAAGTTCGGACTTTTCGGAAAAGTAATTCACTCTTGTGAACGCTGCTAAGCGGCGGGGTAATCCAATATTCTTCTTCAATTTCTTGATCTGCTTTCAAAATAATTTCAAAAGCCATATCAAGTTGCTTTAGTGTGTGTGCGCGGGATTTTTTGCCAAAGCCCTCTGGAAATAAATCCTTACGAATCAGCATTTGTAAATTGAGCTGGCTAACCACGTGATTAATAACGCCGCCATTGGGTTTTATGCCGTGGTAAAGTTCGAGCGGTTTATAAGCTGCTGCAGGTGCATAAGCAATATCGACACTGCCATTATTGAATTTTCCGGCAAAGCTGGTGGTGCTAGAACTGACTACCGAAGCGCCGACTTGCCGTACCATTTCTAAAGATGCCGGGTCGTAATCTAATGTGGCAACACGCTTGCCAGCCATGGTCGATAAATTATCATTTTTACGGTCGCGTACAAATAAATACACACCGCCAGCTGGCATAATTCCAACTACTTCATAGTCATCCTGAACCATTAATTTTGCCGCTCTGGGGCTAAGTAATGTATTGAGAATTAATTTTAATTCCTGGTAGCTGGGAATCGCACCGAGTGCTTCTAAAGTACCAGTGAAATGATTGTAAGCACGTGCGCGGGTGCCGGTCATTAATACCGAATCACATTGGCCTGTTTTAAAATCGTCCGATGCAACACGTTCATCGGTATAGGCCTTTAATTGAAGATCAACACCCCATTGCAAAACATCAAGGCGATAATCTTTCATCATATTAAAAATATCGCCATTGGCACCTACCACATCAAATACGCATAGGCTTCTTTTGACCGGCTGTTGTGATGTTAGAGAATTGTTGGCAGTGTCTGCTGCCAGAATTTGACTGCTAAAAATCATGCAACTTATTGCAGCAATCAAAGCAGGAAGTAGGCGAGTGGTGGTCAATCTGAATTTCATAACAACTTCCTGTGGTCGTATTTTTATTAATTTGAATGCCAAGGTTAAGTTTGTTTTTTTATCTGGCAATCATAATTTAGCTAGGATCGTTTTAAAGTAAATCGTCAATCTCAATTGTTTCTTTTTTAGCGACTGGATCGCTGGAGAATTTACCTAATTGACCGGGCGGGGTTCTGTAGCCTATTTCTTCGGTCCATATTTGATCGGAGATTGCCTGAATTTGCAGTTGGGCCATGGTTTCAAACAGCATGCCATTTTCTGGTTGCTGTACTGGAGCTGCATTGGCATATTGACGAATCAGCTGCTTAACTTGCTGATTATTTTGTTGATTGATTGCAACCTGCATTGCTAGTAAGTGAGCAAGGTGAATGCCCTGTTGTTCGCCAGTGTTCAAAGCTGTTTGTAGTAAAGCTTCAGGTGACTGCTGGTTGGCAGAATTATCCTGTTGTTGGGATAAATTGCGAGGGGTGTTTTGTAAATGTGGCAGCATAATTTCGATGCTGGCTTGCATTGCATTTGGAATTCCCCACCAACGCTGATTATCCAAGCAAGGTAAGTTTTTCCAGGCCTTTATTACAATCTCTCGAGAAACATTCATACCGCTAGCTGCTTGAGTATCGCTATACACCGCTTGCATGCCAGCTGAAATGCCCATAATCCAGGAAAGCTGTTGTTGTTCGGAAAGGTCGCATTGGCCAGCAGGACGATTGGCTAGCTGATCTTGCTCGAAAAGTACCCAAGCATTTTGCAATCGTTTAGCAGCGACTTGCCATAAGCGCTGGGCAGCAATCCGACTATCTCGAGCTTGGCTAAGCTGGCCGGATTTTTGATAGCGGATCACTTCTAACTGCTTTTCCCATGCCTGTTGTTGCAAGCAAAAACCATTCGACAGATCGAGCATTATCGATATATCTGCTGGCATATCGGCAATTTGATCGAGTGATGAAAACACTGGCTGGCCAGCCAAACTAAGCGCACAGCCGCTATCAAGCCGGTCGCTATTCATCATGTCTGGAATTAAATGGCGCTGAGCAAAATCAGACGCAACCCAGCCAGCAGGTTTGTAGATCAATTGGCTACAACCGGTGGCAGCGAGCATGGTCAGCAAAAGAATAAATCGAAGGATTGGTACTGAAATCAGTGTTTTCATATTATTTTTATTTTTCACCCTGATATGGTCAGTATGCGGTATATACCTAAGCCACTTCAAGGTATACGTTCATGCATTTTGAAGTGATTTGGATATATGACTGAATAAATTAAACCAGACCAGACTCAGTTAATCGTCGACAGAAAGCAAGGTCAGATTAAATGCTGAGGTAACAACTATATCGCCGTTTAGTCCGGAGCTGTCATTTCGATCGGATGTAGCGAGATCTAAGCGCTATTGGTGACGTGTGGGCTAGTAATATATTTTGTTGCTTTAATAAGCGTCACAAAAAACCGCTATTACTTCTCAGTAACGGCGGTTTTTATTTGTTGTAATTAGGCTTTGGCATCCTGCGTCGCTCTACCTTCCACATCCATGTGATCGTCGCCACAGGCTGAGCACAACTTACGAAACAAAGAATTAAACGCCACAGAAGCGACCTCTAATCGACGATTTCTTTTCTGAAACCATCAAGTGACAAATGACTTTGCTGCGCTTTTGGCTGTGGTTCTGCTGGTTGCATAGGCTGTGCGGATTGCTGTACCGGCTTAGGCACTTCTTCACTAATTAAAGTGCGAAACCATTGGTGAGCTGGGTCGTGGTCATTTCGTTTATGCCATAGCATTTTCAATTCAATCGGTTCAACTTTTAAAAATGCAGGCAAGCGTACCGCATGCAGGTTTTTCCGAACCGGAGGAAATGCATTGGCACAGCTACCTGCAAACACCAACATATCACTGCCTTGCAATGCGCTTAATGCAGTCATGATATGCGGAGTTTCCAGCGCAATACGTCGTTCAGTGCCTAGGTTTTTAAACAACTCATCCATACGGCTGGTGTGGTCGTTATACCCTTCAATCAGCAATTTAAGATGGGGGTATTGCACCAATTTTTCAGCAGAGAGCTCTTGGCCAACTAATGGGTGATCTTTGCGCATAAAACACATCACCTCATCATCAAACAATGGGCTGGAAGAAATACTGGCTGGCTGTTGCCCTAATAGACTAATTGCTAGGTCTAGTCGGTCATGACTTAGCTGAACTAGGCTTTCCCGTGACCATTCGCTAATGGTCAAGGTCACACCCGGCGCCTGCTGTTGCAATTTACTCAGAACAGAAGAAACAAATGTCTGGGAAATTACATCCATCATTGCCAGATGAAAATGACGTTTCAGCGGCGCAGGATTAAAATTTTCCGGCGTAATCAACTGAGTCACTTGCTCTAAAATTCTAGCCAATGGTTCTTGTAGTTGTTCAGTACGCGGCGTGGGGATCAAACCATAGGCAGTACGAACAAATAGTGGATCGTCTAATGTGTCGCGCAAGCGTTGTAAGGTTTTACTCATTGCTGGCTGAGTAATTCTCAGTCGCCGAGCTGCCTTGGAAACGCTTTTCTCTTCAGATAACGCATTAAGCGCCACTAACAAGTTCAGGTCGATTCGGGAAAGTTCATCAATTTCCATAATACTTCATCTATCCTGTTGTTTCGGTGGCGGATATTTTGAAAATAACCGCGTACAGCAGCGGAGCAACCAGCAATGTCAATAAGGTTGCGAAGGCCAGTCCTGCCATAATAACCACCGCCATCGCATTAAAAAAGGCATCTGACAAAAGAGGTAGCATACCAAGGATGGTGGTAAGTGCAGCCATTAATACTGGGCGAGCTCGACTAAGTGCTGAATGGACAATCGCATCCATCCTCGGTTTACCTTGTGCAATCTCTTGATCTATTTGATCTACCAGCACAATGGCATTTTTAATCAACATGCCAGAAAGGCTCAATGCGCCCAGCAAAGCCATAAAGCCAAATGGCAGTCCGCTACCTAGTAAGCCAGCAGTAATACCGACCAAGCTCAAAGGTACGATTAGCCAAATTACCAAGCTTTGCTTTAAGCGCCCAAACAGCAGAATAACCGTAGCAAGCATCGCCAAAAAACTTAGAGGTAATTTTTTACCCAGCGCTTGGTTGGCCTTTGTTGAATCTTCGTATTCACCGCCCCAAGCAAGTTGATAACCGGGTGGTAATGGAATCGCTTCAATTTGTGGTTTGATTTTCGCGAACAGCTCACTAGCTAGGCCAGCTTGCTGGTCACATGATGTTGTCATGGTTCGTTTACGGTTGCGCCGCTGAATAATCGGGTCAATCCAGTTTAATTCAACATTGGATACCAGCTCGCCTAAAGGCACAGGTTTACTTCTATTGCGCCCCCAAACCGGCAAATCATGAATTTGATCGAGATTTAGTCGATCTTTTTTTTGCGCTTGCATTACAATCGGCATTAATCGGGTGCCGTCGCGATACAGGCCAACCGTTGTACCCGAAAAGTTTTGCTGCAATGCCTGAATTAAATCCTGACGACTCAAACCAGTTCTTCGTGCTTGTTGGGCAGAAAAATCGGGTTGTAACTGTTTGATTTTTTGTCGCCAGTCATCTCGCACATTCGCGGCATTTTGACTATCGCGCATAATCTGCTTAGCTTGCTCAGACAATGATCGCAATACATCAGGATCTGCGCCGCTAAACCGGGCTTCAATTTTAGCTTCCCGGCCTGGGCCAAGGCGAATGCGACGCACTTTAGGTTCGGCATCTGGCAAGTTTTCATCTAACCAGCTGACGAGCTTTTCGCCAATTGCATCAATTTGATCAGCAGATTCACTGCGAATCATAATTTGCGCATAACTTGAATTATCATATTTTGGTGAATAAACCAGCATATGACGCGCCGCACCACGACCGACAAAACTGGTGTAATTAACTACTTCTGGTTGTGTCGCTAACCATTTTTCTATTTTTAATATGTCTTGATTGGTTGCACGAATATCAGTCGCTTCAGCGCGCCAATAATCGAGATAAAATACCGGTTGAGTGCTGTTTGGAAAAAAGCTGCGTTTTACTAAACCAAAGCCAGCCACCGACATAGCCAGTAGTGCAAGCATCAGGATGATGGTAGTAATTCGATATTTTAAAACCAGCTCTAAAAGCGATTTATATGCACTATAAATAACGCCCTGATAAAGGCTATCGGCAGAAGCATTGCCGCCTTTTAAAAAGGTAATGCAATAAACTGGCGTTAGGGTAACCGCTAAAATCCAGCTGAGCATCAGCGAGATTAAAATCACATAAAACATCGAAGCGGTATATTCGCCGGTGTTATCGTTAGATAAGCCAATGGCGGCAAAGGCTAAAATCCCCACCAATGTTGCGCCCAATAAAGGTGAGGCGGTTTGGCTAATCACTCGCCGAGAAGCATCAATTGGGTTTTGCCCTTGCTCCATGCGAACTAAAATGCCTTCGCAAACCACAATCGCATTATCGACCAACATACCCATGGCAATAATTAATGCACCGAGTGAAACCCGTTGCAAGTTGATATCTAACACCTGCATTACAATGAAAGTCGCGCCAATCGTTAGCAGCAATACGCCGCCAATTAGCAAACCAGAGCGAAACCCCATTGCTAATAATAAAACGGCAATAACAATTGCCACCGCTTCAACTAAATTTTTAATAAATTCAGCAACCGACAGTTTTACTGCACTCGGCTGAGAATAGATCGATTCTAATTGCATGCCTGCAGGCAAACGTTGTTCTAATTCCAGTAGTTTTTGATCAACTGCATCGCCTAGCGTGACAATGTTGCTGCCCGGCACATTAGACAGCGCCAACGTGACGGCAGCGCGGCCTTGGTTGCGAATTAATTGCGAGGGTTCTTCTCGGTACTCTTGTTCAATATGAGTAATATCACCCAGCCGGACTAAGCCTTCGCGGCCTTGCAGGGTTAAATTTGCCAGTGCCTCGACCGCTTGTGGGCCGCCGTTTGGTAAAATCTGAATACTTTCATCGCCAATTCTTAGATGACCAGAATCGCTGACTAAATTGTGCCGATATAGCAAATCGCTAATCGCCAGTGGGTGAATGCCCAGCCCAGATAATCGGCTACGAGAAATTTCCACTTTAATTTGCTGTGGAATTTGACCGGCAATTTGTATTTTTGCCACATTAGCAACTTGCAATAATTCACGTTTTAAAAAACGCGCTTGGTCGTATAACTCCCGGTTAGAAAATCCTTCGCCGGTTAATGCCAAGTAAATACCGTAAACATCACCAAAGTCATCAACTACAACTGGCTTGCTGGCACCTGGTGGTAGCTTGCGACTGATGTCATTAACCTTTCGCCGTAACTCATCCCAGATTTGTGGCAGAGAATCAGCACGAAACTGGTCGCGAATCACAACCTTAACTTCAGACAGACCATTCCATGAGCTAGATGTGACGCGTTTTAACTGGCTGAGCTGCTGTACCGCATCTTCTATATGGTGAGTGATTTCTTCTTCGACTTCAGTCGGTGTTGCACCCGGATAACGAGTGTAAATTCTGGCTTCTTTTACCGTGAATTCCGGGTCTTCTAATCGGCCAAGGTCTTGGTAGCTAATGCCGCCAAAAACAACAATGGCTAAGGTAAGCAACCAGGCAATTGGTCGTCGATGAATAAAATAATCTGCAATTTTCATTGATTAAATTCCCCGTTCCCGAGGTAATTGCTGAATTTTTTGACCGGGCTGTAAAAAATGAACGCCGGCTGCAACAATTTTATCGCCTTTATCTATGCCTTGGATAATATTGATCATTTCACCCGATAATTGACCAACAGAAACTGCTGATTTATTAACCGTCATTTCAGGGGTAACTTTCCAAATAAAAGTATCACCCGCAGCATCGGCAAACACCGCAGCAGCCGGCACGGCCAAACCTTGTGGTCGGCGATAATCTGGGATTTTCAAATGAATAGCGGCGGTCATGCCGGGTAATAAATTGGCAATAGAAGGCCGAGTCATTATATAGCTGATTTGGTAGGCTAAAGTACTAGGATCTGGCTGGGTGTTGTGCTCTTTATAAACGGCTTTGAATCTGCCTTGAATACCATCAAAAGAAACTTGTGCAACTGGTGGCTGAGTATTGCGGCGCAGTTGCGACATGCTTTGTTCAGGAATTTGAAAGATAACTTCTAACTGATCAATTTTCTGAATTAATAAAATCGGTTGCTTAGCAGTAATATCTTGAAAAGGGTCGACCATATTACGTGCAATTACTCCAGAGAAGGGCGCACGTAAATGGGTGTAATCTAATTGATTTTGTGCATTTTCGTACGCGACTTCAGCAAGGCGAAATGCAGCTTGAGTGCTGTCGAACCGAGATTGAGACAAGGTATGTTCATTTTTAAGCTGTTGGGCGCGGCCATAATCGGCACGTGCTTTATCTAATCGAGTTTGTTTTTCTTTTAAATTTAACTGGAAGTCGGTTGGATCAAGTGCAGCAAGTAAATCACCTTCTTTTACTGTTTGACCTGGGTTCACTAGTAATTCTGAAACGGTGCCATGCACTCGAAAAGCCAGTTGTGATTGTTCGGCGGCTTCGATATGTGCTGAGAAAATTCGTTCTGCCGCAGCATCAGAACTCACCTGAAACAGCTTTACCGGCCGTGCATTCTCGCTTATAGGAAGTTGTTCTACCGGTTCGCTCTTACTACATCCATTTAAACCAAGCATCAGGCCAAGGGCCAAAGTGACAAGCTTGAAAATCTGTTTCATGTGCTGGATCTGCTCAAAGGTGACAGGTGATATTGATTTAAGGAATTATACCGCCAAGCAAGATAACTCACAATTATTTCTTGTTTTATCAGATATTTGCTGTGGTTATTTCTGTTATGGTATCTTGTAACTATTTGTAAAGCGGTCGGCTTTTCTAAACGTTTGGTAATTGTCAGGTTTGTTGCTTGCTAAGTTAGCGGTTATCTTTTAGATCCTACTGTTAGGCAAGATGGTTGAATCAATATACCTGTCGTACTTGAAGGTGCAGATGCGTTGGCTGCTTTCGCTCACCCCAATCACTTACAACTGTAAGCTCATGGGGCTTCGCTCGTTTGCCGCCTGCCTGCATCTCCAATTACTTTGGCTATAAAACGATTCGGAAAAATTTGGCGGGGATAATGGCGCAGCTTCAAGTTGGTGCTTTTATCTGCAAAAGTATGTACGAGCTTTAACTATTACCATCCATGGCAGCTGGGTCCCGCAATCCCTATACGGGATGACGGTACTCCAAATTAACCTCGAGGCTTACTGCTAACCAACAATTTAGTAACTGACAGAGACCGATTGATCTGCTTTTGGAGGTAGTAATTAAAATGGTATCCAGTGATCAATATCGAAGTTTTATTGCTTTGCAGCCTTCCGCTGCTCAAGCAGCATCTATCTGCCAATGGGCCAAGCAAAACCTACCCACACTGCCCAAAGATGTGGCTTTATATTCGCCAGAAAAATTGCATTTAACCTTGGCGTTTTTGGGCCAGCGCAGCATGGAATTTTTGCAGCAGTTGTCGCAGGCGTTACAACATATCCAGCCCAGTCTCAGTCAGGTAATCATTGCGCCCTATCAGCTAAAATTATTCCCTTGCGCCAACGACCCTCAATATCTGGCTTTAATGGCTGAGCCAAACCTTTCTTTATTAGATTTGTTGGCAAAAGTTGAGCAGGTATTGCTCAAGTTGGGTGTTGAATCTGAAGCACGTATTTTTCGACCACATATTACGCTTGCAAAACTTGATTCAAGTTCGTTTGAAGCTAATGGTGATCAAAGCCCATTGCCTATGTCAGTAAATTTACCAACCGATATTTCACAAACTGTCACGTTATTCCATAGTCAGTTAGATCATACGGGTTCAATTTATCAGCCAGTATTTTCGCTTAACCTGACAGAGTAGCGAATAGATGGTTTTTGATGAAGTAAATTATTTAAGAAAAACAATAGGTTCGATTGTTTGTTCATGTTGACTTATTTCATATTTTCGGTTTTGTTGTTTTCGTTCGCCATTTTAGTGAGCATTTATCTCTTTAGAGGTATTTTGGCGCGTTTGCGAAAAAATGCTGGGCTGCCTTGTCATAAATCAATCGAAATTTTCGGTTCCGATGTTCTTATAGGAATTCGAACTCACTCAAACTTTGGCATGTGACTCGTAAGTTTGTTGTAACAAACCTGTCCCGCATACCAAATAGGGTGTTGAAGTAGCTATCAGCCGGTTTGCAATATGAAAAAATTAGAGACCGATGTTGTCATCATAGGTGGCGGTGCCACTGGTGCAGGAGTCATGCGAGATTGCGCAATGCGCGGTATCAAATGTATTTTGCTGGAGCAATATGACATTGCGTCGGGTGCCACAGGCCGCAATCACGGACTACTCCATTCCGGTGCGCGTTATGCCGTGACCGACCAACACTCGGCCGCAGAATGCATAAAAGAAAACATGATCTTAAAACAGGTTGCCAGGCACTGTATCGAGCCGACTAATGGCTTGTTTATTACCCTGCCGGAAGATGACCTAGCGTATGTCGACAATTTTGTTTCGGCCTGCACCAGTGCTGGAATTCAAGCCGAGCGAATGGATCCTGCCCAAGCATTGCAAATGGAGCCAAGTGCCAATCCGTTGCTGACTGCTGCAGTAAAAGTGCCCGATGGCACGGTCGATCCTTTTCGGTTAGCCGCTTCGAACATGCTAGATGGCATTGAGCGTGGCGGTCAGATTTTTAATCACACCCGTGTCGAATCTCTGATAAGAGAACAGGGCCGCATTAATGGTGTGATTGCGCGTGATTTGCGCAATGGCGAATTGGTAGAAATTCGTTGCCAATATGTGGTGAATGCCGCCGGTATTTGGGGCCAAGGTATTAGTGAATATGCAGACTTGCGGGTACGAATGTTCCCAGCCAAGGGTGCTTTGCTAATTCTGGAACACCGCATGAATAACATGGTAATTAACCGCTGCCGTAAGCCTGCTGACGCCGACATATTGGTGCCAGGTGACACAGTTTCAGTGATTGGTACCACCTCAACACGCATCCCATACGACCAAATCGAACATCTCAGTTGTACCCCTGAAGAAGTTGATTTGCTAATGGCCGAAGGCAGCAAGCTTTGTCCGTCGATGGAACATGCTCGTGTGTTACGCGCCTATGCTGGTGTTCGTCCGCTGGTGTCGCTGGGCGATGATGATTCGGGGCGTAATATTACCCGCGGTATTGTCCTGCTTGATCACCATGAGCGGGATGGTTTAGATGGTTTTGTCACCATCACTGGCGGCAAGTTAATGACTTATCGCTTGATGGCTGAAAGAACCACCGACTTGTTGGCGAAAAAACTCGGTAACAGCGAACCCTGTCGTACCGCAGAAATTGCCTTGCCAGGTTCCGATGTTGAAACCACTGCAACCACTTTAGCCAGCAAAACTTCTCGCTCGGTTTCTGGTTCAGCCATTTACCGTCACGGTACCCGCGGCAAAAAAATTCTTGAAGATAAAAACACTGACCAAGACAGCGCATTAATTTGTGAATGTGAAATGGTCACTCGCGGTGAAATTGAATATGCCATTCGCGAGTTAAAAGTCGACAACATGGTTGATTTACGCCGCCGTACTCGTTTGGGTATGGGGCCGTGTCAGGGCGAAATGTGCGCTTACCGGGCTGCTGGATTGTTTAATGAATTTGGCGCTGCCAGTGAAATGGAATCTGTCCAATTATTGGCAGATTTTCTGGAAGAGCGTTGGAAGGGCTGTAAGCCGGTTCTGTGGAACGACACACTGCGTGAAGCAGAATACGCATATTGGGTATACCAGGGCTTATTTGGCCTTGGTGATATAGCCGATCAGGATCGAGAGATATTGCTATGAAATATGATGCGCTGATTATTGGCGGTGGTACCGCTGGCTTAAGTTGTGCGATTCGCTGCCTTGAAGCAGGGATGAAAACTGCGCTGATTAGTGAAGGGCAAAATGCTCTGCACTTTGCCTCTGGCTCTCTGGATTTGTTAGGTGCTTTAGACGGTGAACCGGTTCATCGACCGTTTCAGGTAATCGAAAAAATGGCCGAAACCCGGCCAAACCATCCTTATGCCTGTGTTGGCGTAAACCGGGTGCGTGATGCAATGAACTGGATGGCCGGATTATTAGGCGCTGAAGGCATTGAAATGGACGGCGAAGGTGAATCAAACCACTTGCGTTTAGGCACATTGGGTGTGATGCGCCCGACTTGGTTATCACAGAAAACAGTTAAACGTCTTCAGCCGCATACTAATTTAAAAAGTGTCGCTTTAATTACTATCGATGGTTTTCGTGATTTCCAACCGGCATTAGCCGTTGCAGCATTGCGAAAGCAGTTTGGTGATAAATTAAAAATCACCACCGGCAGTATTGATCTAGATGCATTTAAAACCGTTAAACGTAATCCATGTGAATTCCGTTCTAGCGACATTGCCTATATTTTGCAGCAGGGTGATTATTTAGCAGAAATTGCTAAAAAACTGCGCAATCAAGCACAAGGTGCAGATCTAGTAGCAATTCCTTCGGTATTGGGTGTTAAAGAAGGCATTGCGATGCAGCAAAGCCTAGAACTGCAAAGCGGTTTAAAACTGACCGAAGTACCGACCATGCCACCCTCATTGCCCGGCATTCGTTTGGCAGACGCTTTAAAAGCACGTTTTCAAGCGCTAGGCGGTGTATTGCTACAAGGTGACCGAGTGATTAGCGGTGAGTTTGAGCAAGGCCAATTAAAATCGGTAATGACCCGTCAGCAAGGTGACCAGCGCTTCCGGGCCGATCATTTTGTTCTGGCCAGTGGTAGTTATTTCAGCAAAGGATTAGTCGGCGATCGCCAGCAAATTCGGGAAGCTATTTTCGGACTAGATGTCATAGCACCGGTTGCACGTAATGAATGGCATAGCGAAAAATTCTTTGATCCAATGAGTCATCCATTTATGGATGCGGGCGTTGAAACCAATCAATTCCTCAATCCTAGCCTGCAAGGCGAAGTGATTGATAACTTATACTGTGTTGGTAGCGTATTGTCTGGCTATGATCCAGTGAAAGAAGGTAGTGGAAGTGGTGTTGCTGCTTCAACTGGTTTTTATGCCGCAGAACAAATTCTGGAAAACTGGCGTAAGAAGGAGGCGGTATAATGAGTGCCGATGGTAATTCTCCCACCTCACCTTTGGATATGGCTGCTCTGAGCAAATCATCTTTAGATGGATCGTTTGAAAAATGCATCAAATGTACTGTTTGCACAGTGTATTGCCCAGTTGCCAAGGCGAACCCTAATTACCCGGGGCCAAAGCAAAGCGGCCCAGATGGTGAGCGTGTTCGACGGAAAGATCCCGCATTATTTGATGATTATTTAAAGTTGTGCACCAACTGCAAGCGCTGTGAAATTGCTTGTCCTTCCGGAGTGAATATTGGCGATATTATTGCTCAGGCAAAATTAACCAATACCGAAGGCGGCTGGAAAAACAGCGGCGCGATTAGCCCCAAGCGTGTTCGAGATTATATCCTGTCTAGTACCGATTTAATGGGCGGAATGGTTGCTAACCCATTGGCGAAAATCGTCAATAAGGTGGTGGCTTTAAAGCCGATTAAAGTGGTAATGGAAAAAACCATTGGTGTTTCGGCGCAGCGAACCTTTCCAAAATATGCCGAGCAAAGCTTCGTTAGCTGGTACAAAAAGCAGGAAGCAACGCAAAACCAGTTTGAACGCCAGGTGCATTATTTTCATGGTTGCTCGGTTAACTACAATATGCCAGAACTGGGCCATGCATTGGTAGAAGTCCTCAATAAAATGAACATTGGCGTGCAAATTGCCAAAAAAGCTAAATGTTGCGGCGTGCCTTTGGTAGCCAATGGCTTTAAAGATAAAGCGATGAAAAATGCTACGGCTAATATCGAGGTTTATAAAGATGAGCTCGAACGTCAGCCAGGCACCATTATCGCAACATCTTCTTCTTGCAGTTACATGCTGTCAGATGAATATGATCATGTTTTAGGGCTAGATAACGAACCCTTTAAGAAAAACTTACAGTTTTTCTCTCGTTACCTAATTAACGAATTTGATGCTGGCAATATGCCGAAATTAAAGCCATTGAACCTGACGTTGGCTTACCATACACCATGTCACCTCGAGCGCTCTGGCGGTGTTATTTATACCTTGGAACTACTCAGTAGAATTCCCGGTATTAATTTAATCCGGCTTGACCCGAACTGCTGTGGCATTGCAGGCACTTATGGTTTTAAAGAAGAAAACTATGAGACCTCGCAAAAAATTGGCTCGCCAGTGTTTAAACAAATTGAAGAAAGTGGCTGCGATTATGTGATCACCGACTGCGAAACTTGCCGCTGGCAGGTAGAAATGAGCACCACTAAAGAAGTACTTCACCCGATTGAGCTGTTAGCAAGAGCATTGGCTTAGTTGTTGATTTATTTGTACCGAACTCTTAGCAAGGGCATTGGCTAAACCGATCGCGGTTGCCAATAAAAAACCAAAACCCGATTCATAAGGATCGGGTTTTTTTGTGGCTGAAACAAAAAAAGTGACGACTTGTCTTTATTATGTTGTTCACAACAGTTAGACTCCTTTTCTGCCGACAGCGTGGTAAAACATAAGGCTTACAAGTATAGAGTCTTGACGGCCGACTGATAAAACTTGCACTTAAAATCAAAGGCTTATGTATTGATGGAATGCTTTTCTAGATCGATTTTAGAACGCGCTCCTCAGTTGTTAACTTAAATTTCTAAAGCATAAAAATAAAGGAACGTTATGCCAAACATCACTGAATTGAAAGATGCAATCAGTACAAAAACTGTAAATTTGTTTTTGCTCACAATGGCAACTGCAGGAATTTATCCCATTCTTTGGTTGTATAGGAATGGTCCGGTTATTGAATCGATAACTAAGAATAAAATTTTTGATAGTGTGTTTATTATTTGGCTTGCTGTATGTGCCGGTCTCGGTGGTGCATTAGCGGGAAGCGGAGAAGAGGCTTTAGATATAATTGCTGGGCTCTTTAGTATTGGTGCAATTGTTTTGTATGTGGTTTGGGCATTTAAAGCTAAAACTGTACTACAGGAATATGCACTAAATGAACATAAAATAGATTTAAGAATGAATGGTTTTTACACGTTTTTATTTACTGTTTATTACATTAATTATTGTATGAATGACCTTCCAGAAGCAAAGCGAAAGCAAGAAATTTTAACAGGTAATAAAGCTGCCGCTCCTGCTGCCGCTCCTGCTGCCGCTCCTGCTGCCGCTCCTGCTGCCGCTCCTGCTGCCGCTCCTGCTGCCGCTCCTGCTGCCGCTCCTGCTGCCGCTCCTGCTGCCGCTCCTGCTGCCGCTCCTGCTGCCGCTCCTGCTGCCGCTCCTGCTGCCGCTCCTGCTGCCGCTCCTGCTGAAGAGTAATATTCAAAACTGATTGTTGCTATATTTTTATATGCTTGTAAATAATTTCATTTATCAGTGGGAATTAAAATGAAAAAATCTATCATAATTTCAACAATATTGATTGGCCTAGCTGTTGGGGGGTGCTCGCAATCAACACCTAAATGCGGGAGTGATGATGCTACTGATTTAGTGAAAGAAATATCAGGTAGAGAAATGGCCGCTCAGCTTGGTAGTGAGGCTGCAAAATTAATTTCTTACTCTGTAAATGCTATTCGAACAACTCATGAGGATAATGCAACAGGATCTTATGATTGTGCAGCACAGCTAGGTATTACGGCAAGTAATACAGGCATAACAAATGAAATACCCATCACTTACACAGTTGAAAGAACGGATGATGGAGAACAGTTTTTTGTTAATGTTTTTGGTTTGTAAACATACAAAGAAAAACTACTTTCAGTCGAAATTTTAGCGCGCTGTATGGTCTAAGCTAAGATCACGGTTGCCGATAAAAAACCAAAGCTCGATTCATTAGGGTCGGGTTTTTTTATGGCTGAAGATTTGGGCGCATATATTTTTTGCGGTTTTTGGTCGGTTTTTAACCCGCCTTTTTCTCAACAAAAAAACAACTGCCAGCCAAAGGTTTTTCTATGACATCCTAAAAACATTTGATTTCCCGAAATGCTCTATTCCAGCTAATCTCAATTAACCACTGAAATGAGCTGGAGTGGAATCTGATTATTAAGCATCCACTTAATAAATCGATCCAAAGTTATTATGCCGACACCGCGTGAATGATTTTAAGATGAAGAGTGTTTGATCCAAAAGCCAATCCATATATTCATGCATGTTCAAGATGCGTTAGGCGAGGGTGGCTATGTGGCGAAGATCCATCGATTATTCCTCAACTTCGAAAGAACTACGACCATCGCGAACCTCTGGCATACAGCTCTTGCAGATTACCTTCGAAGTAAACTGCAAAAACAACTGCCTGCAAAAACAACTGCCAGCCAAGGCTAAAAACAACTGCCAGCCAAAGGTTTTTCTATAGCAGCCTAAAAACATTTGATTTCCCGAAATACACTATTCCGGCTAATCTCAACTGACCACTGAAATGAGCTGGAGTGGAATCTGATTATTAAGCATCCACTTAATAAATCGATCCAAAGTTATTATGCCGACACCGCGTGCCATTCTGTTTGATCCAAAAGCCAATCCGTATATTCATGCCTGTTCAAGATGCGTTAGGCGAGGGTGGCTATGTGGCGAAGATCCATCGATTATTCCTCAACTTCGAAAGAACTACGACCATCGCCGACAATGGATTGTAGACCGGCTCGCCTTGCTAGTTCAAGCCTTTGCGATTGATCTAGCGGCTTATGCGGTCATGTCGAACCATTATCACTTGGTGCTCTATGTCGATGTTGCCAAAGCAGAGGCGTGGACTGATGATGAAATATTAACCCAATACTGCAAGGTGTTTAAGGGTGAAGGTTTGGTGCAACGTTTTCTTGATCCCAAGTTAAAACCAAAAATGACCCAAGCCGAAATTAAAATGGCTTACAGCTTTGCAGAAATTTACCGGCAGAGGTTGATGAGTATTAGCTGGTTTATGCGAGCAATTAATGAGCCATTGGCTCGCAAAGCTAATGCAGAAGACCAGTGTACCGGTCGATTCTGGGAAGGACGTTTCAAAGCACAAGCTTTGTTAGATCAGCAAGCGCTACTTACTTGCATGGCATATGTTGACCTTAATCCGCTGCGAGCGGGTATTGCTAAAACGCCAGAATCGTCTGATTATACTTCGATACAAGCCAGAGTTAATATTAAACAAGCAAAGCCAGCTAAAAATAAAAAAGAGAAACTTTCGATAAATCCGGTGTATCCAAAGTTAAAACCTTTGCTCGAAGAAAAAATGAAAAAAGCCCAGCGAGAGAAATGCTTGCCATTTAACTATTCAGATTACCTGGAATTGGTTGACGCGAGTGCACGCATGGCTCGGTATGATAAGAAATATCATATGGATCAAACCTTGCCACCAATATTCAACCGATTAAAGCTGCGAGTTGATGCAACGCAGTGGGCCAGCACGATGAGTGGACGAGGACCGTCGTTAATGAAACAGTTCACATCGGCGATTGGTAAGTATGCCGATATATTGGCATTCAAACGACGTGCTAGAGAGCAAGCTAAAACATGGGGCTTTACTTAGTTTGATATGAATTTCTGTATTTATATCGACAATTAATTTGGATTGTTGGCTGATTTAGTCATCTTGAATATCAATTTTTACCTGCAATAACTCAAAGTTTGAATGCGCTATAAGTTTATTTTTGGGTTGTACTTAAAAAAACATTGGCTGGCACAAAGCTTTTGCAGGTTACCTTCGAAGTAAACTGCAAAAGATAATGCCGATGTGGCTATTGCAGAAATTATTTTTCAAATGTTGAGGTGTGTAAACGCTCAACTTTGCTTCTCGCCCATTGGGTTTTTCGTAAAAATTTTAGTGATGACTTAATTGATGGATCACTTCTAAAGCAGTTGATGTCGATTTTCTGAGCAAGTTCATCCCAACCATAATGAGCGACTAGATTGGTTATGATCATCTCAAGTGTCAGACCATGTGATGGATTGTTCGGTTGTTCGTTACTCATGCGATATCTCAATGCTTATGATGTAGCCATTATGCCCTATTGATGGTGGTTATTCATTACGCTGTGTTACTGCCAAGTACTTTAGAGTGCGAGATCTGCTGTTTTCAGCATTGACCAAGAAAACTGAAAAATAGCTGCGGAAGGTTTGTTTGAGTCGTTATAAATCACAGTCGCTATCGGTATAAGTAAAACCGTGGCTGGCACGGCTTTATGGCACGGCTTTAGTTATAAATCACAGTCGCTATCGGTATAAGTAAAACCATGGCTGGCAAGGCTTTAGGCAAGGCTTTATTAGGCAAGGCTTTACTTAGAGTCGTTATAAATCACAGTCGCTATCGGTATAAGTAAAACCGTGGCTGGCACGGCTTTAGCACGGCTTTACCGCCGTTACCATTCGGCTTTACCAGTATGTTATTTATCGCAGAACATCAGCTTGCGGCAGTTTGAAATTTCCCGCGGAAGGCTTTTAATGCTGTGGAGCCACAGACAATACCAAATAACATGGCAGCTACGGTCGAGATTGCAGCAGTAGAAAGTGTCGGTAGTGCCAGTAATAATTGTGCGTCGTTACCGCCTAACGCCAGCGCCCCGCCAATGCCCATTAAGATGCCTGATAATAAATGACGAATTAATGATCGTAACTTAGGTATTTTAATTTTAAAAGCACGCGTGCGAGTTGCGGCGATCATCATGCCAGCCAGTAATGCGGCTAATGCGCCAAATCGGCTAAAGCTAGGCCAGTTGTCAGAGTGGCCGAGTACCGAGCCGCTAACGTCATGAAGCATGCTGCTGGGTGACCAGCCGGGCAGTGAGATAAACAATAATCCCGCTAGGAAACCAATGGCTAAAATACTTAACCAGGTTTTTTTGCGCTCTTTTTTGCTGAAGATGGCCCATAAGCTTAAGCCAACAGAAAGTATTGCCATTGCGGGTAGTTGGAATTCAGATAAGGGCTGCATTGAAGGTCGATCAGGCACCCAGTGCATTGATTCAACCAGGCACCAGCCGATAACCCAGCCAAAAACAGTTAACGACATGACCAGTTCGCCGCGACATAACCGGCTCATAGTAGAAATGCCGCAGCCTTGGTTAAACGCTGCGCCTAAGCCAAACAGAAAGCCGCCAAGAACAAAAATAATCGTGGCAGAAAAATTATAGAAAGGAATGTTGGCACCAGAGTAACCGGAAAGTACGATGGCAACCCATTGCCAGACGCCACAAAGTAAGGTTGCTGCTAAAAATTCGGCTTTGCCTGACATGGCCTCGTTAACGCCACGAACCAAGCATAAGCCAACCCATTGTGCTAGATAACCTAATGCCATTGCCGAAATTAAAATAAATAAATAGAGCATATAAATGAAATGTTATGGAGATTATCTGATTAGATTAGCAGTTAGCTGAATGTTTGCCGCTAACCTCGGCTTATCAGTCAACTGGAGATATTGGATAGATCAGCGGAAACAAACATCCTATTCTTGCAGCACATAATTTTATGCTAGATAGGTTTTCGTAGAGCCAAAGCGAAATGCAAATTGACCATGGTGTAATTAATTCCAATGGTTGATTGTTGCCTTCAAAATCTATCGATCAATCACGCTGTTGAAGTGAAAATTACTTTTCTGGATAAAGCCAAAAATCGAAAACTCTGGCCATTAGTGGCATGGCAACCCAAGTCATAAGCAGTGCGGTGCAAATGCAACTAATAAAAACTACAAAATAACGATCGTAACCTTGTAGCCAATGATCGAGCAATGGTGGGATAAATAATATTTGCGGATAAATAGCGAATAAAGACAATATGGCCATTTTATATTTGGCTGGCCGTTTTACAGAATGGTCTGGAAGATCAAACCAGAAATCGACACCATCATATTTTTGGTACACCGGGACCTGGTCAATTAACGGTTGTAATTGCTCCAGCATTTCTGCTCTTTGCAAAGACTCCTCCCATACCGCTAAATTCAAATGGTTGTTAAAGCGGAAAATAGTGGTAATTTCACGGCTGCTTTTTTTTGAAACGGGTGCTTGCGATGGAATGATGTTTGTGCCTTGATGACCAGGAAATTGATTAGCAACCTGAGCAATTTTTTTCGACCAAAGATTAAATGCATCCATTTGCTCTGACTTGATGCGATAACTCACCACAACGGTTACTGGGTCTAAATCTTCAACTTTGCAATGACAGGTCATAGGTACCACAAAAAATCAGGCAGAAAAGAGAGTGGCGATTATAGCGCTATTGCTGTAATCACCGGAAGGTTTATACCCCAGCCACTTCAGAATGCACACCTTGAAGTGGCTGGGGTTAAATTATTGCCTACCAGCGCCAAAACACTTTAGTGAACATAACCATTACCGTTAGAATTTCCAAGCGACCTAATAGCATGCCCATCGAAAGAATCCATTTTGCGCTGTCTGGCAAACTGGCGAAATTGCCTGACGGGCCAATGACTTCACCAATGCCCGGGCCAACATTGCCAATCACCGTGATCGCGGCGCTTAGGCTGGTTAGTAGGTCTTGGCCGAGAATCGCCATTAATATCGCAATAGCGGCAATCGACAGCATAAAGAAAAAGCAAAAAGTGATTAGCGATCGGAAGATATCTTCATCGATTTTGTGACCATTATAGCGCTCACTCAATGCAATATTGCCATGTAGCATGCGTCGGAATTGGCCACCGAAAATAATACCTGAGACTTGGAAGCGGAAAAATTTAATGCCGCCAGCGGTGGAACCAGAGCAACCGCCAATGCAAGACAGTAGCAAGAATGTCAGCGGTGCCATGCCGCCCCATTGAGTGTAATCGCCAAGTGCGTAGCCAGTGGTGCTAACTACTGAAACAACATTAAAGGCAACCAAGCGTAATGAATCATTAAGATCGTATTGGCTGTGGGTCCACAACCAGAGGGTTAAACCGCCAATCACCCATAATAAAAAACCAGTAAAGCCACGAACTTGAGGATCTCGAAGTAATTTTTTCGGCTTGCCAAGAAAAGCGACGTAAAGTACAAAAGGTAAGCTGCCGAGAAACATAAATACAGTACCGATCCATTGAATGGTCGGGTTATTCATGAAATGGCCCATTGAACTATCCCAAGTGGAATAGCCGCCGGTGGAAACCGTGGTCATCGAATGATTGACCGCATCGAATACCGACATGCCAGCCAGCCAGTATGCAACAAAGCAGGCAACAGATAGCAATATATAAACCCGGGTAATGCCGCCGGCAACTTGCGATGCTTTGGGTAGAGATTTATCGGTCCATTCGGAAGATTCCGTTTGAAACAGTCGCATACCACCAATTCGCAAAAAAGGGAGAATAGCCACTGCCATTACAATAAAACCAATTCCGCCCATCCATTGCAGCATCGAACGCCATAGCAAAACGCCATCTGGCTGGTTTTCCAGATCACTTAACACCGTTGAACCGGTGGTGGTCACGCCTGACATGGTCTCGAAGAAAGCATCGGTATAACTGATGTGCTCCAGCGCCATTAATGGCAGCGCAGCTAGGGCGCTGAATACAATCCAGGTTAGGCTGGTAAGCAAAAACATTTGCCGCGCGGTGAGGGTTATTCGTTCTTTCCAGCGGGCGAGCAAGCATAGGCAGGCAATTACCGAAGTAAATCCAGCGCTGGCAAAAAATTCTATCCAGCCAGATTTGCCTTCGGCAATAAATAAAATAGCGGGAATAATCATGGTCACGGCGAGCGCCAATAACAGCACGCCAAGAATAAAAATCACCGGGCGAAAACGACGCACCAGACTTAATAATTGAATAAGCATTAACAAATGTCGTACTAAATGAAGGATTAAAAAGTAAGAAAGGGGCTTTTGTATATATCTAGCCAGGTTCTGAATGTGCTCTTTAATCTCGGTTGCCAAGTTGGGCAACACTGCCAGAGAAAGTCGTAATATTTTAACACTGCTTGTCACTGTCTGATTGTTATAGGTCAGCTGTAGGCTAAAGCGATTAAGGCTGGCGACCGTTAATCGTCTGATAGCAGCCGTTCTGGCTTGCTTGATCAGGTGAGTCGCGTACACTTGCCGCCTGTTGCTACTCCCTGATGGGTTGTTTTGAGTAAACCCAGCCAAACTTTGGTCTGGCCAGCGGCTAGTTATAAGTAATTTTATATCAGTATCGATTATAAGGAATCCCGATGAATGTTTGGCTCGCTTCTGATTACCAATCACTATTTGTGAATGACGTCCCTTTAATGGACGTTCGCGCGCCAATTGAATTTGAAAAGGGATCTTTCCCCAATGCAACCAATTGCATGCTGCTGGATGATCTCCAGCGAGAGAAGATCGGTACCGAGTTTAAACAGCAAGGCCAAGATGCTGCAGTTGATTTGGGTGAGCAATTGGCTACTTCAGAGATTCGCCAGCAGCGACTAGACAGCTGGTTAGCATTTCACCAGCAAAACCCAGATAGCCTTTTATATTGCTTTCGCGGCGGTATGCGCTCGCAAATTACTCAAAAATGGTTAGCTGAAGCTGGCGTCGACAAAATGTATGTTGAAGGCGGTTATAAAGGCATGCGCCAATATTTAATCGAGCAAACGGCACAAATTGTTGAAGAAAAAAAGCTTTATATTATTGGTGGATTAACCGGCATTGGAAAAACTGAATTAATCTGGCAATTAGATAACACTATTGATTTAGAAGGTCGTGCCAATCACCGAGGTTCTAGTTTTGGTCGTCGGGTGGGTGGTCAGCCAAAAATTATTGATTTTGAAAATGCATTAGCAATCGACATGATTAAAAAATGTCACCAAGGTTGTTCGTCTTTGGTATTAGAAGATGAAAGTCGCTTGGTAGGTGGTTGTGTTATTCCACCCGTGCTGTTTGATAAAATGTGTGAATCTTCAGTGATCATTTTACAAGAGCCGGTAGAGCTGCGTTTAGAACGGATTTATCGTGAATACGTGGTGGAATTTCATCAAGAATGTCACAAGGCATATGGCGAAGAAGCCGAGCAAATGTTCAGTGAAGGTTTGATTCAAGGTTTGGCGCGTATTAAAAAGCGTTTGGGCGGTGAGCGTTTTGAAACAATGAATGTTCTGCTAGAACAGGCATTAGCATTATTTGACCAAGGCGTTGAAAATGCTCGCAGCTGTTTTTATCAGTTTATCGAACTGCTTTTGGAAGGGTATTATGACCCGATGTACCATTATCAGTTAGAAAAGAAACGTCAGCGTATTGTTTTTGAAGGTGATCGACAGCAAATTGCTGAATATCTAGCAGATAAATAATATTCATTTATTAATGCCATGTCTCGGCATTACTTATTGCAGGCTAGCTATTTATCTAGCCTGCAAGCGTTAAAATCCAACGTCTAATATTCCATTTCAGATGAACACAGTTTGTTTTTATAAAAATGCCACCGATGTTTTTTATAAAAAACTAATTGCCTGCTGATTAACCATCAGTATCGCGAAGAATCACGGCGAAACTCAATGCAATGATGAAAATCTCTTTGAAGCAGCGAAAGTTTGAGTTGTTTTAAAACTGATTTTTTATGACCGGTTGGCTGAGATTCAGGATGACGAGTAGGTTTGAATCAAAATATTGGAGGCGAATATTAAAAGTAGTGTAGCTGTAAGCCTTTTAGTTTAAGAGGATTAAGTGTAACCTCTAGGGTAAAATTAGATATTTTAAAACGACTAAGTTGATCTAAACGTCTTGGTACTTCAAGATTTTTATGCCATGATCCTTCTACTACATTCCAGTAATTATCCATCCATGGATCACAAATATACGCATCTTTCATTCGCCAAAAAACCTCTGGCACACATGCTGTTGGATCAAATGAAGTGCCAAGCCACACAGGAAGAATTTCATTAGACACTAGTAATACGCTATGTTCAGAAAAAACGGTATTGTACTGACTTAAAAAATTAATACTTAAATAATATAACTGAATAGCTTTACCTTCACCCTGTATGAACTTTTTATTTATTTCAAATGCTGCAAGCGCGACCATATCTGAGCACACTCCGTAGTATGGTTTAGGCCAATTATGCAAGCAATTCCCGTAATCAGAAAAACTTTTAGAGTACACGTCTAGTAAATTACTCTCACCTGTATAGAACTTATTGAATGAATCCATGGCATGTGGCAAAGGCAGTTCTAGCTTACGCAGCTTCGAAAGCTGCTTACTATATGGTTTTTCGTATATGGGATAATTTAAAGCTAGTTTCTTCAGTTTACTAACCAGTGTGTATTGTTGTGTGATCGTCTGGTCTTTTTTCTGCATAGCGGTCCCATACTCGCTGGGTACATTTTTAGCCAGCATAGACAACTCTTTTCTTATTCGAAATACCCCCCACTTCGCAATTTGCTCTAATTCTTTTTTAGAAACCATTATGTCTCTCCCTTTTAAAACTTAAACACCTGACCATTCGAGAATACAATTTTCTATAAACTGCGGTGTTTTGTGTCAACATTCGATGTTTGTGTAGGCTTAGCAATTACTAAATAAGATGCGTTGGGTAATGCAAAGTTGACTGTGTAGGAAAATATAGTAGTTTCTCAGTGGGCTTACCTCATCGGAGGTAATTAATTAATGCATTCATCCATCCACACATCCAGTCATCTATGTGTGAGACGATTAAGGGTCTCATTTAGCAAAGCTTTCGTCTTGTTACAACAAAGACTCTCGAACAGATACGATTAAAATTAGTGCGAGGCGGTGAGGGCTTTTGGTGTGTAAATTCAAACGCTATCGCATTTGAAGGCAGGCGAGTTGCCCGCGCTCCCAGTTACTTTGATAAGTATGATTACTAGTTTTGATTTACGGATGACCAGCGCCAAAGCTTAGTTGTGCTTGAACTGACTTGTTTTATGGCTGATTGAGATTCAGAACTACGAGTAAAGCACGGGTAAAAATGTTTTGGCGGGTATTAAAAATAGTGTGGCTGGTAACGATTTACACTTTACTGCCAGCATCCTGCCTTTCCTTTAATTTTAACTTCCAAAACTACGCCCTTAGGACGTAGCTTTTGAAATTATAATAAAAAATATTTTTTCTTTAAACAATACTACTTGGTAGTTGCATTTTCAACAAACTTCTTTCGTAACTGCCTGGAGGGCCATATTTAGGTAAAATTTTATGAATTTCATCAAGGAAATAACAAACATTTTCCATTGTGCTTTTTAAAAAAAAAGTGAAGCCAAGGTTTGGGTCGTATACTGAAATTTTGTCTAGCAATTTATATACACATATTGCGTGGCCGGTATTTCCTGTGCATCCCATTTGAAAAAAATAACAACAATTATCATGTTTTTCCATATATGAAGCATGCTGATAGAAACTTTCCTTTCTTATAAAACCTCGTGATGAAACCCTATACTGAGGGCAGATCAACTTTACTAAATGAGCAGTGTTACGCATCCTTATTTGCATAAACTGATAGCCTCTTATTTTCCCAATTCCTTCTAGTGATTGTACTTGATCTATTAATGATTGATAATCAAAGAAAGTGTTAATAACAACCATAGTGAGGCCGAAACAAGCGCCATTTAAAGCTGAGTTATCACTTTTTATTATGGAATCTTCATTTGTTCTTATTATAGTTGCAGGCATATAGGTTAATCGATCTATATGATCTATTTGATGATGCTCGTATACATGGCCATTGTATTTTTTTGCTAAATCTGAAAAAGCACTATGATTTCTAGGAAGATAATGATTGCTGGGACTGAGGGCGGGAGTTGGCATAAGCATAACCTCTAATAATATGCGTTTTTAAATGAAGATTTTCTCTAAATAAAACACGGGCAAACAATGGTTCTTTGTGGTTGTCACTCTATTTAGAGCTTTGGAATTTAATAATCATTCTGTAGTTTGAGGCATTATTTTAATAAACCACCAGGGTAGCTTACCGTCTCGCTCCAGTCGGTCCTCCAGTACTTCTTTTTCCATGGCATCCAACTTGACACTCGTTTTGTAAACTTTATTTACCAGTCTCGCTACTGGCCGAATTGCTTTGTAAATCATTGTCTTTGTGAGTCTTTATGCTTTATGTGTGGTTGATATTTCTCTTGTAATTTGGGCAGTATTTCTTCAAGACAATCCGCTATGAAATCAGCAGTTACTTTTGAAGGATTAAACTAGAGATAACTTTCGGATGTTTCTGGCAGTAGAATTCCAAAGGGCGTCAGCTTTTGTTTTGGTGCAAAATCATGGTCGTATGCATTATTTTCTGACGGCATTTAATTCGTCGAGAGAAATCACCAATACCCAGTGTCGCCTTGGCATCCATTGACAGCTCGAGGATACCTTTTGTTAAATCGGCCACACAATTGATTCGGTGAACCTGATCAAATGTGACATCTGTTTCAGGTGTTTTTAAAGGGTTGCATTTATGCACTTTCATTGGGTGATAGCCCAATTGATTGAGTTTGTTTAAAATAGTTCTTTCGCAAGGGAGGGTTTTGTCTTTGTATTTAAATTGAGAAATTAGTTTCTGGCGAACCATGCCCGCAGTGATGGGGGTATAGCTTCGGGTGCTACGGAACGTGGGATCAGTCTGTGAAGTGGGTTCAACAATCTCTTGAATATGGTCAAGCAGCTGTGGCGGTCGCTCTTCAGCCTTTTTTCTACCGCGCAGGTGGAATTGATCTTGAAAATCCTGGCCGGTGGCTAGCTCAATTGCGCCTTTCTGAATAGTGGAACGACTCCAGCCGAGGTGATCTTGTGCAAAAACTTGCCTGCCTTTAAGTTGATTGGCAGTATCTTCCCATAACTTCATGTCTTTCGATTTAGGTATGTCTAACACAGCAGGAAACAATCTGAATACGATATTTGTTTGGCAGCAAAATAATTGAATAGTTCAGATTTTTTTAAAGTTTATGTGCCCTTTTATATTTAGCGAATTTTTGATAGGCAATAGAAAAATAAAAAAGTTAAGGCGAAATATGATTTGTATTTAAAGCTCAAAAATACGCTTCATTTTGTTAGCTTTAGCTATGGGGATTTAACTCTTGACTTAGAAGGTTGAGCGATCGAGTTCTGGAGCATCGTTACAGAAGTTACACATCAGAGTTTAAAATTAATTGTTACTTTTTAGTTGTGACAAAATTTCTTCGTTAGGTGCTCAAAATTGATGCAATTTTAAAGCTAAATGTGTTGGTGGAAATGTTTTAACGCTATTTAAAATAGATGCTTAAGGAGTGTGTAGTTAACAAAGATTGCGGGCATCTTCTTGTATCTATACCACCTAGTATTGCTGCAAGTGATATTGCAGGAAAAATTAAAAAAAGTATGACAGTCTGCTAGTTATTAGTATTCTGTGCATTAACAAACGTCACTGGAAACGAAAGTAGCCTATTTGTGTTCCTACGATTTAATCCAATTTATAAATCGTTTTCCCGCCGACAATAGTCTGTTCTACCTTCACCTCCAATAAATCTTCCGCGGTCAGTGGATTTTGCGAAAGTACCACTAAGTCAGCAAATTTCCCCACTTCGATTGAGCCACGATTATCTTCTTGAAAAACTTGCCAGGCGGCATCAATCGTCATAGCGCGTAGCGCTTGTAGCACGGAGATGCGCTGATGGGCGCCGATCACTCTGCCAGACATAGAAGTGCGGTTAACGCTGGCCCATAGCAAACGAATTGGGTCTATCGGCGTAACCGGTGCATCGCTATGAATACTAAAGCGCATTTGATTCTTTACTGCCGAACCGGTTGGGCTCATATTCGGTGCGCGGATTGGCCCCATGTGGCGGGTGTAATGTTGATCGCCCCAAAAAAAAGTGTGGCCTGGGAAAAAACTAGGCGTAATACCTAACTGTTTCATTTTTGGCAGTTGGTCATCGCGGGTCATTTGGGCGTGAATTAGAATAAGTCGTGGATCATCTGCTGGGTAAAGTTGCTGGGCTTTTCCAAAAGCCTGAATAATATTATCAATCGCCGCATCGCCGTTGCCATGAACCGCCATTTGAAAGCCAGCCTTGTGATAACCGACAATTAGTTTTTCCAGTATCGGTTGATCTATTGCAGGAAAGCCCCGAAAACCGGGCGTTTCCGGTGGGTTTTGATAGAAGGGTTGCGACAAGTAAGCTGTTCTTCCTTGTGGGCTGCCGTCAGCTAGTAGTTTGACCGGGCCAACCAGGAATCGATTGGTTTGATAGCTTGCGGGTTTAAAGCTGCCATTAATAAGTTGTTTGCTCAGTGCATCGTGTTTTGGAAAAGCCACTAGCCGAAAAGGTAGTGCGCCAATCTGACTAGCCCAGTAAAAGGTCTTGATTAATTGGCCATTAATACCGCCGCTTTGCGCGGTGGTAATGCCGCTCGCGGCATATTCTTGTTTAGCTAGATCAAATATTTTGTAGTAATCGAGCAAAGAATAATCTGCTAGTAAATCTTTTAAGGTTAGCGCGGCTTTTTCTTGTAACAGCCCATTTAATTGACCCGTTTTTAAATCCCGACCAATAATTCCGCCCATTGGGTTGGGTGAAGATGAATCAATATTTAGCAATTCTAGCGCAGCAGAATTGGCAACGCCCATATGACCTGAGCTGTGCCATAGGTAAATGGGTTGGCTGATTGAGATTTGATCTAGTTCTTGCAAAGTAGGGTGACGTTGTTCTAGTAACGATGAATCGTCATAACCAAAGCCCAGTACCCAACGGCCTTTTTCAGTTTTTTGGGCCTGTTTTTCGACTTGCTGCAACAATTGAGAGATAGAACGGATGGGGCCAATTGGTGGTGGCGATAAATCTGCTGAAAAAGAAACCAAACCAGAGGCAGGGAAGTGGCTATGGGCATCGATAAAGCCCGGTAACATGGTTTTTTGTTGTAGGTCGATTAGCTGGCTGGCACTGGTTTTCAGTTGTAAAATTTTCTGGTCATTACCTACCTGCTCAATTTTTCCATCGCGTACTGAAACCGCTTGCGCAGAGGTATTGTTTTGATCCAATGTCAGAATATTGCCATTGAAATAAATCTGATGCGAGGGTGTAGATTCGGCTAAAAATCGTAAAGAAAAAAATATAATGCCAGCTAAAACAATTAAAGCAATCACTGCTTGTAGTAAACGATAACCCAACTTTTTGATCACTGTATAGCCTCAGTTGATTGCTTGTGCTTCTTGTAAATGATGCGCCCGAGAATGATTGAAATAATAAACAAAATACCCGCTAGCCATAATTGGCTTTGTGAATTGAGTTGTATGCCATTGCCGGTCAAAACAAAAATAGCGGCTTGCGGTAAAAAGCCAACAACCGAAGCCCAGAAAAAAGTCATTGCAGAAATATTGCTAGTGCCAGCAGCTAAATTGGTTAGCATATTAGTGCCCACTGGTAAAAATCTTAAGGTGAGGATTTTCAAAAAAGCCTGCTGTTTTATCAGTGTGTCCATAGTAGTAGTTGCTTGAGGGTAGCGTTTTAACACCCAAGGCCTGGCTAGCGTTCTTGCCATGGCAAAGGTCAATAGTGCACCGATGCTGATACTAACAATGGCTGACAACAAGCCACCAGCAAAACCAAAAGCAAACCCTGAAGTAATCGCAATAATCTGCCGTGGCATGCCAATAGCAACCGTCAAACTTGAAGCAACCATGAATAACAACATACCGGTGATGCCAGCGGTTTGAATTTTTTGTGCCAAAGCTGCTGGGTCAATCCACTGTTGAATCAGTGATTGGATCGGAACTAGCCATAGCACAACACCGAGAAGTGCTAGTCCGGCAAAGCCGCTGAGCAATATGAGGTTTTTATGTAGCGACTTTATAAATGGCTCCTTGGCTAGCGATTCAAAGGATTGTCTAATGGTAGTGCTTATATTTATTGTGACGATTTGTTTTGTATTGGAGTTTTTTGTCTCAAGAGAAGCGCAAATCACCGATACAGTTATCTACGATAACAGATAGTAGAAAAAGTTGGTTCAGTGAATTTTGTTAGAAAAATAGTGGTGAGTAAAAGTGCCCGATGTTTGAGCAGATAACCAAACTGTTTTGAGGTTCTGTGGGCATATTTTGAAGTGACATGGTTATAAAAATTCAACTTTCTGATTGGCCAGAAAAAACATGGTATTCAACCTATAAAGTTAGGATTATAGCGGAACTGAATGCTATTTCTATTTCCGCTAATATACAGCGATTTTAAATTACAGCCTGCTTATGTACTCTTTTGCGTTGAAAATAAAGTGTTTTTTATAAAAAATTAAATTTATTTAATTTAATTGTGAACTTTATTGAACGTGACTATTCAAAAGAATCGATTAAAACATAAAAAGGTATCACTATAATGAAACGCTTTCGGGTGGGGGCTTTATCTCTGGCTATCGTTGCAGGATTATCTGCGAATGTATCTGCTGCAGAATTAGAAATTCAGATTGAAAACCTGACAAATGGCATTTATTTCACACCGTTTGTTGCTGCGGCTCACACTGCAGAAACAAGTATTTTTGAGACGGGAATTGCTGCTTCAGCATCTCTAGAAGCTCTGGCGGAAGGTGGCGATATTGCATTGGTTCATGCAGATTTGACTGCTGCCAATGCCAGTGTATTTCCTGCTAGCTTGGCTGAAGGTTCGCCAAGCACTGGCGTTACTTTTCCTGCTGCAAAAACGCCAAACGTTGAAGTTAGCCCAGGCGTAACTGCTCCAATAATTCAAGTAACTAGCAGTGAAACTAATGCTTATTTATCCGTTGCTGCGATGTTATTGCCAACCAATGATGCATTTGTTGGTTTAAATTCGTGGAAGATTCCTACTGAAGCTGGTACTTACACGATTAACTTGAATGCGTATGATGCGGGTACAGAAGCCAATACTGAGTTGCTTGCAGTTGATGAAAACTCTGATGCAAATTTAACGATTCCGAACCCGTCAGACTTGGTTGAATCAGGTAGAGGCTTTCGCGGTACTGGCGGCCTAAATGGTATTAATGGAATTTCTGGATCGGATAATAATACCAACATACATATTCACCGCGGTAGCCAGGGCGACGATAACCTAGATGGTGGTACGAGTGATCTGGATTCCAGAGTACATCGTTGGTTGAACCCGGTTGCAAGAATTACCGTAACCGTTAAATAAGCGAGGGTTTCCAAATGATTAACAGGAAATTACTTGCCTTATCTTTAGTTGGTGCAACCGTTTTGGCTGGTTGTGGCAACAACAATAGTGACGATAAAACTGCACCGGTCGAGCCAGTTGCGGAATATCAGGTCACTGTAACCAATTTAACTAATGCACAGCCGATGTCAGAAGTCGCGATTGTGCTGCATGAAACGGGCTATCGTGCTTGGGTTGGCGGACAGGCAGCTTCGGTTGAATTAGAACATATGGCCGAGAGCGGAAATCCTCAGCCATTAATTGACCAAGCAGTAGCAGATGCAAGTTATCTGCAACATGGTGTAAATCCAGCGATATTAAAACCGGGTGAATCTGCTGAAATTAATTTATCAGTATATGAAGCATCAACCGACACCCGAATTAGTGGTTTTACCATGCTGGTAAATACTAATGATGCATTTACCGGTTTAAATAATGTGTCGCTGGCTGCTTTGGCAGTTGGTCAATCGGTGAGTTATCGCAGCAATGTGTATGATGCGGGCACCGAAAGGAACACTGAAGTAGCAGGTAGTATTCCTGGCCCAGCTGACACCACTGCAGATAGCGGTAACTTTTCAGCAGTGCGGGATGACTTCCAAAATAAGGTGGCCTTGCACTCAGGTGTTGTAACTGCAGACGATGGATTAACCGGTTCTGTGTTAACCAGCGTTCACAAGTTTGATAACCCGGCAATGAGCATTAAAATTACTCGAATGCGTTAATTTAGTTTCGTAGTTAATTTTTTTGCAGTGAATGTAAAAAGGCGATTTAGTACTTAACTAAGTCGCCTTTTTATTCTCCAATTTTAAGGTTAAAATCACCGACTTTATTCGGTCAACTTTAGCTATGATAAATTTAATCATGGGAAAAATTCACAAGGTGTAGGTTTGTATTGATGGGGCTTTCAGTCCGTAGTACGAAGCTATCGGCTTTAGCCAGTGATTGTTAGTTAGATTGATTTAATGAAGTTCAAAATACCAGCAGTAACCATCAAAACAACAATCGAAAAAAAATCCCGATATAGAAAATTATAATCTATTCAAAATGCTCTTGCTTGTATTCCATTAAGTTCTAACTATTGAATGGAGACTACCCACCAGTCTGCAAGTCCCGCCGGCTGATTTGTTATCCGTTGGATTTTCTAGCAGCCCTAGCTATAGATATTTTGCAGCCAGGCCGCTTAATAAATTGTAATTGTCTAACCATTTGTAAGGCGAATCAATGTAATGCTTGAAGTGAGTTGGTCGGCAAAACTGGCTAATCACCTGCCAAGGGGCGTTTTTTAGTTGGTTGACAAGCCTAGATCAGGTAAAATTTCTCGCCTTTATCACCTAGCTGATCAGACTATGTTGGAAACTGCTTCCACTGAACAAAGAATCAAAGATCTCCAGGCGCGTTTAGACGTCCTGAGGGGGTACCTTTGACTATGTCGTCAAGAAAGAACGACTAGAAGAAGTTAATCGTGAGCTTGAATTACCTGAAGTCTGGAATGAGCCTGAGCGGGCGCAAGCTTTAGGAAAAGAACGCTCATCATTGGAAGCGGTAGTCGAGACAATTGAGTCGCTTGATTCCGGCCTTTCTGATGCAGCTGAACTGCTTGAAATGGCTGCCATGGAACAAGACGATGATCTGTTTCAGGAAGTGTTAGGTGACTTGGAACGACAGCAAGAGAAATTGGAAACACTAGAATTCCGCCGGATGTTTTCAAATGAAATGGACCCGAATAACTGCTTTTTGGAAATTCAATCAGGCTCTGGTGGCACCGAGGCTCAAGATTGGGCCAACATGATTTTACGCATGTACTTGCGCTGGGCAGAAGCCAAAGGTTTTAAAGCAGAACTGATGGAAGTCTCGCAAGGTGAAGTAACCGGCGTTAAAAGTGCAGTGATTCAAATCAGTGGCGAATACGCTTTTGGTTGGTTGCGCACCGAAAGCGGCGTTCATCGGTTAGTTCGTAAATCTCCTTTTGATAGCAACAGCCGCCGACATACTTCATTTGTTTCGGTCTTTGTCTCCCCTGAAGTAGATGACGATGTTGCCATTGAAATTAATCCAGCCGACTTACGCATCGATGTTTATCGTGCTTCAGGTGCAGGCGGTCAGCACGTAAACCGAACTGAATCTGCGGTTCGAATTACCCACTTGCCGACCAATACTGTGACCCAATGTCAAAACGATCGCTCGCAGCATAAGAACAAAGATCAAGCGATGAAACAGCTGCGCGCAAAATTGTATGAGCTGGAAATGCTCAAGCGCAATGCAGACAAACAAGCAATGGAAGACAGTAAATCTGATATTGGTTGGGGCAGTCAGATCCGTTCTTATGTTCTGGATCAATCGCGTATCAAGGATTTGCGAACGGGTGTCGAAACCGGCAATACCGGTGCAGTACTTGATGGAGATTTGGATCAGTTTATCGAAGCCAGTCTCAAGCAAGGTTTATAAGTTTATTTTAGCTAGATGTATGCCCAAAGCATTTTCAAGCGCAGCGGGTGTATCTGGTTACCTGATTTTTTTCGCGGTGATGTCGCCGCAGTAATTACTTTTGCAGGTTAGTTATGTCAGAAAATATCCAACAGGATGAAAACAAGCTGATCGCGGTTCGCCGTGAAAAGTTAAATGCCTTACGTGAACAAGGAAACCCTTTTCCTAATCAGTTCCGTAGAAGCGATTATGCTGAGAACCTGCAGAAACAATATTCGGATAAATCGAAAGAAGAACTGGTTGAATTAAATGTTCAAGCGTCGGTTGCTGGTCGAATTATGTTGAACCGTGGTGCTTTTATGGTACTGCAAGATATGACCGGTCGCATCCAGCTATATGTTAACCGTAAAGGGTTGGATGGCGACGTATTAAAAGGCATTAAGAGCTGGGACTTAGGCGATATCGTCGGTGTTAGCGGTACTTTGTGTAAATCAGGTAAAGGTGATTTGTACGTTAATATGGAGCAGGTTGAGCTGCTGACCAAATCTTTGCGTCCATTGCCAGACAAGCACCATGGCTTGGCTGACCAGGAAATGAAGTATCGCCAGCGTTATGTCGATTTAATTGTTAACGAAGAATCGCGCAACGCATTTAAAATTCGCGCAAAAATCGTCAGCGGTATTCGCAATTATTTAGCGCAGCGTGATTTTGTTGAAGCCGAAACACCGATGCTGCAGGTTATTCCAGGTGGTGCAACAGCACGTCCTTTTGTAACCCATCACAATGCACTGGATATCGATATGTATTTACGTATCGCACCAGAACTGTATTTGAAGCGTTTGGTCGTGGGTGGTTTCGAGCGAGTATTCGAAATTAACCGTAACTTCCGTAACGAAGGTTTGTCGACCCGTCATAACCCTGAATTCACCATGTTGGAATTTTATCAGGCATACGCTGATTACAACGACCTGATGGATTTAACCGAAGACATGCTGCGTACCGTTTCTAAAGATGTAATGGGTACCACTGAAATTACTTATCAGGGTGAGCAGTTCGACTTCGGTCAGCCATTTGTTCGCATGTCGGTGTTTGATTCAATCTTGCATTACAATCCTGAGTTGAAAGCATCTGATATCGACACATTGGAAGGCGCGACTAAGGTTGCGACTGACTTGGAAATCCCGTTAAAAGATTTCTACGGTCTGGGTAAAATCCAGATTGAAATTTTTGAGAAAACGGTAGAGCACCGCTTAATGCAGCCTACTTTTATTACGCGTTACCCGACTGAAGTTTCTCCGTTGGCGCGTCGTAATAATGATGACCCATTCGTAACCGATCGCTTTGAGTTCTTTGTTGGTGGTCGTGAAATCGCTAACGGTTTCTCAGAGTTAAATGATGCAGACGATCAGGCGCAGCGTTTCAAAGATCAAGTAGCTGAGAAAGCTGCAGGTGACGATGAAGCAATGCATTACGATGCTGATTACATCAACGCATTAGAGTATGGCTTACCGCCAACGGCAGGTGAAGGCATCGGTATTGACCGTTTGGTCATGCTGTTCACCAATGCACCTACTATTAAAGATGTCATATTGTTCCCGCATATGCGTCCGCAAGAAAAGTAAGTTTCAGTTTTTTAATGTTTAATAAAAACCTGCGGTAAGTAATTTCTGCGGGTTTTTTATTGCCTTTTTAATAGGTTAGTTGGTTTTAGTAGTGATCATTGTAAATATCTAGCGGGTTAGTCTTTATGGCTTATATCACTAGAGAAAAACTGCACCTTGTTTTTACTGGGAGCGCAGGCGGCTCGCCTGCATACGAATGAGACAGCGTTTGCGTTGATTTTTTGCGCCTTCGGCACTTTGCAGGCGGGCCGCCCTCGCTCCCAGTGTTGAGTTATCGAGGTATAATATCTATTGCAAGAAACCAGACGAATATCTGGCGGCTTCCTGATAGAAATGAAAGCGTAATCAAATTGAATTGGATTGGATTGGTATATGAGCAAAGAAAAGCCGCCGTGGTTTGTTTACATGCTGCGCTGTTGTGATAACAGCCTTTATACCGGTGTGACCACCGATATTGTTCGTCGTGAGAAAGAGCATCAAGCAGGCGGCAAGTTAACTGCAAAATATGTTAGAGCAAGGCTGCCGGTAAAGCTGGTTTATAGCGAGCAAGTTGCAGACCGATCGCAGGCTTTAAAGCGTGAAATTGAAATTAAAAAACTACCTAAAAAAACCAAAGAGCAATTAATGGTGGCTCAAGAAAAGTTGTGAGCTTGTGCACACTTGTTACACCAAATACTGTTGTGCTTTCGAGCAGAGCGGCTGCATAAGTTTTTCTTTTTCCTCTAACGACAAGGCTATGATAGGATGCGCCCAACAATGCATGCAACATGCATCTATTAGTCACACATTTGTTTTCATTAATAAAAGTGACTTGTCTTTTGGTTTTGTCGTTATAAGAGGTGAGCGGATGTTTGGTTGGTTCAGCAAAAAAAAGAACAAAGCGCCTGAGCAAAAACCGGTCGCTGTTGAGGTTAAATCTGTAGCACCTGGAACAGGTATCAGCTTCAAGCCAGATTTGATCAAGAAATATTCCAGTGATCATCAAGAGCTATTGGGCTTATATGGTCAAGTTGCTGAAAAATTACAACAACAAGAATTTAGCGCGATACCCGCTTTATTAAAGCGTCTACAAGATGCGCTGCGTGCTCATTTGTTGGATGAAAATCTAAATTTCTACATCTATATGCAGCATTGCTATAAAGCAGATGAAGACAACCTTGAGTTAATCTCAGAATACCGGCGTGAGATGACCGATATCGGCCGCACTGCATTTAGTTTTTTAAAGCAATACGGTGAACCAGGTGCAGATGTATCCAGTGCAGAGTTTCGCTCGGTATTTGACCAAATTGGTGAGGTGCTCACACGGCGTATTGATGCTGAAGAAAACTACTTGTATCCGCTATATCGTCATCCCGATGAGTTTGCTGTGTTATAAAAATACTGCTTCAGTAAAAACGGTGCTCCTTAGCGCCGTTTTTTTTCAATTCAAAGATAACGATCTAAGTCATGGGTGGCAGGCTTTTTCTGTCATGAATAGAGCAATTTTGAATATATAAATGTTGGGTGCGCCTATAGGCTTACCCAACCTACGTTAGTTCGGTATTAATTGAAGCTTTTGGAATGAAAATCAATTGGTTTTTGTAGCCTGAGTAAGCCTACGACGCTCCCGGGAATTGAGAGTTTACATTGAGTAGACGCCGATTGAACGGCCAAGTTTATATGTTCTATTTCGGCAAATTAATGCAAGAACAAACGCAACGTTTAATGCAGTGACATAATACATCTCGTAAAAAGGCTGAATGCCGCTGCAAGCATATCTATATGTGTAATATATCCACACCCGTTTTAAATCGGCCGGTTAATTAACACCGGTATCAGCAAACTAATCTGTTCTCTTTTGTTGTCAAGCAGTCAAACCCATATACAATCAATACACCTCAACAGGTCTAAATTGCATGGAATGCAGTATTGCTTTGGAATCGAGCAATTTTCTTACTGGTGAAAAACAATAATACAGTGGGTACAAGGATGAATAATAAGACTGTTGTCGCAGCAATTGTTGCTGCTTCTGTAATGATCTCTGGTTGTGCAGCTACTCATACTGCCATTGCTAAGCGAAATCTTGATGTGCAGACCAGAATGAGTGCAACCATCTTCCTCGATCCGGTTGACTCAGATAAGAAAACGGTTTTTATCCAGCAGCGAAATACTTCTGACAAGCAAGATTTAAGTCTTGAGCAAGAGCTTCGTAGCGCACTGGCTAGCCGCGGCTATAAAGTGATGAATGAGCCGAGTCAGGCGTATTATTTACTACAAGCCAATATTCTACAGGCAGGTAAAATTAGCCCAACTGCTGCAGAACAGGCATATAGCGGCGGCTATGGCAGCTCTGTTGGTGGCGTTAGTGCAGGTGCGGCGGCAGGCGGCTTGGCTACCAGTAGTTGGGAAGGGGTCGTAGGCGGCGGTTTGGTTGGCGGTATTGTTGAAACCGCAGCCAATGCATTTGTTCAAGATGTCACCTACACCATTATTACCGATATTCAGTTATCTGAACGTGCCGGTAATGTGCAGGTTTCAGAAAGTAGTCAGCACGACCTCAAGCAAGGTACTTCAGGTGCCCGAACCGTCAACTATAGCGGCACTTCAGACTGGAAGCGCTACCAAACTCGTATAGTCTCTACTGCTAACCAGGTGAATCTAGATTTTCCCGCAGCATTACCTGATTTAAAGAAAGGCTTGGCGAACTCGCTGGGCGGCATGCTCTGATTGTAATTAAGTAGCTTAATAGAAGCGGCGAATACCCAAACCATTTCAAGGTGAAGAATTTTGAAATGGTTTGGGTAGATATGCGCCGTTTGTTTTTTAAGGCTTAATGGTTTTGCGAATGATGAGCAGTGGAATATATCGCAGGAATATTCACTGGAGCCAGATATGAAATCCTGTTATTTTACCTCCACACTAACAATAATACACGCCAAACAAGGCGTAGACTCGGCTGCAACAAGACAATTTTCGCTGCTCCAAATCTAATGGTTTCGGATGTCTGCAGTTGATTTGAAACCTTACATGGCGTTCTTTCCGGATGATCAGGAGAACCACCCATGATCTTTCAAGGTAAAGCCATCACCTGCCAATGGTTAGACGATGGTTTGGCTCGACTGCACTTTGATTTGCAAAATGAATCGGTTAATAAATTCAATCAATTAACCTTACAAGAGCTCAAGCAAGCGACTGAAAACTTGCAAAAGCTAGATGGTCTGCAAGGCGTGATCATTTCTAGTGGTAAAGACAGTTTTATTGTCGGTGCCGACATCACTGAATTTTTAGGCTTGTTCAATCATCCTGAAGAAGAGTTACGCCAATGGGTTGATAATGCGCTGGCTATTTTTAATGCAGTTGAAGACCTTCCTTGCCCTACGGTCACAGCGGTTAACGGTATTGCATTAGGCGGCGGTTTCGAAATGTGCCTAAGTAGTGATTTCCGTGTTGCATCTGAAAAAGCCTTAGTCGGTTTGCCTGAAACCAAACTAGGTATTTACCCTGGCTTTGGCGGGACAGTGCGCTTATCTCGCTTGATTGGTGCTGATAATGCGATTGAATGGATTGCATCAGGCAGTCAGAAAAAACCTGATGCCGCGCTGAAAGATGGTGCAGTTGATGCGGTAGTTGCCCCTGAAAACTTGGATGCTTCAGCAATTGCACTGTTAAAAGATGCAGTGAGTGGCAAAATCGATTGGAGATCTCGCCGCGCTCAAAAAACCGGGCCGCTGCAATTAAACCCAATCGAATCAATGATGGTGTTTGAAGGCGCTAAAGCATTTGTTGCTGGCAAAGCGGGGCCGAATTATCCGGCGCCAGTTGCTGCGATTAAATCAATGCAAAAAGGTGCAACCTTCCCACGTGATCAAGCGCTAGAATGTGAAGCGACTGGCTTTATTAAGGTGGCTAAATCTGACGTTGCAGCCAACTTAGTTCAGCTATTCCTTTCTGACCAATACCTAAAAAGCATTGCTAAAAAAGCCGCAAAATCGGTTGCTCCTGTGAAAAAGGCTTCGGTTTTGGGTGCCGGTATTATGGGTGGTGGTGTTGCTTATCAGTCATCCCGTAAAGGCGTTCCAATCGTGATGAAAGACATCAACGACGGCGCGTTAGAAATTGGATTGAACGAAGCATCTAAATTATTAAGCCAGCAAGTTAAGCGGGGCCGAATGGACGCCGCGGGTATGGCCAAGGTATTAAACGGTATTAATCCAACCTTAAGCTATGACGAACTGCAAGGCGTTGATTTAGTTGTTGAAGCGGTAGTTGAAAACCCTAAAGTTAAAAAAATGGTTTTAGCAGAAACTGAAAAACATATTGCTGCTGACACCATCTTAACTTCTAACACTTCGACTATTTCAATTACTTCTTTGGCCGAAGGTTTGCAGCGCCCAGAAAATTTCTGTGGCATGCACTTCTTTAACCCAGTGCATAAAATGCCGCTGGTTGAAGTGATTCGCGGTGAAAAATCTTCAGATGCTGCAATTGCGCGCACAGTAGCTTATGCCGCGAAAATGGGTAAAACCCCGATTGTGGTTAACGACTGCCCTGGCTTTTTAGTTAATCGAATTTTATTCCCTTATTTTGGTGGTTTCCAAAAGCTGCTGTCTGATGGTGCAGATTTTGCGCGTATCGATAAGGTCATGGAAAAGTTTGGTTGGCCAATGGGCCCAGCTTACCTGATGGATGTGGTCGGCATGGACACTGCGCATCACGCCGATGCGGTAATGGCTGAAGGCTTCCCAGATCGAATGAGCTATGACCAGAAAACAGCGTTAGACGCCATGTTTGAAGCAGAGCGTTTCGGTCAGAAAAATGGCAAGGGCTTTTATGCTTACGAGAAAGACCGCCGTGGCAAATTAAAGAAAAAGCCTGACCCAATCGCTTATGAATTAATCAAGCAGGTTTCACCTGAGTCAAAAGAATTTTCTGACCAGGAAATTATTGACCGTTTGATGATTCCTATGGTTTTGGAAACGTTACGTTGTCTGGAAGAAAATATTGTTGCAACACCTCAAGAAGCCGATATGGCACTGATTTATGGTTTGGGTTTCCCTCCATTTAGAGGCGGTGCAGTACGCTATTTGGATTCAATTGGGCTGCGTGACTTTATTGCTACCGCAGAAGGTTATGCTGATTTGGGCGCACTATATACCCCGACTGCTGGCTTGATCGAAAAAGCTGAAGCAGGCGGAAATTATTACCCGAAATCAGAAACAGTTAAACCAGCCTAAGGAGAACAACCATGAGTCGAGCTGTAATTGTTGACGCTGTTCGCACCCCCATGGGGCGCTCCAAAGGCGGCATGTTTAGAAATGTTCGTTCAGAAGCTTTATCTGCACGAGTAATGGATGCCATTGTTCAGCGTAATGCTGGATTAAATGTTGCAGAAATTGACGATATTGTTTGGGGTTGTGTTCAGCAAACGCTGGAGCAAGGTTTTAATGTGGGCCGTCAGGCGCAATTATTAACGCAAATTCCTAAAACAGTACCTGCGCAAACGGTTAACCGTTTATGTGGATCTTCAATGTCGGCCATTCATATTGCGGCGGCCAATATTCAAGCCGGCATCGGCGATGTTTATTTGTGTGGTGGTGTTGAGCACATGGGCCATGTGCCTATGAACCACGGCGTTGATCCCAACCCACAATTATCACACCAGGCGGCAAAAGCAGCTGGCATGATGGGTTTAACCGCAGAAATGCTGGCGACAATTCATCAAATTAGCCGTGAAGACCAAGATGCATTTGCCGCACGTTCTCACCGTTTGGCGCATCAGGCGTCTATTAATGGTGGTTTCGATCGTGAAATCATTTCAGTAGAAGGTCATGCTGCAGACGGTAGTTTAATTCTGTGCGAAAAAGATGAAGTGATCCGCCCAGAAACCACTGTTGAAACTTTAGGCGCATTACGCCCGGTGTTTAATCCGGTTAGCGGAAGTGTCACGGCGGGTAATTCGTCGGCATTGTCCGATGGCGCATCAGCCATGTTGATTATGTCTGAAGAGCGAGCAGCAGCTTTAGGTTTAAAGCCTTTGGCATATATTCGTTCAATGGGCATTGCCGGTTGTGATCCATCCATTATGGGTTATGGCCCGGTACCTGCGGTGCAAAAAGCACTGAAGGCTGCCGGTTTAGCGGTTTCTGATATTGATCTGTTCGAGCTAAATGAAGCGTTTGCTGCGCAGTCATTACCGGTGTTAAAAGACTTGGGATTGCGCGATCAAATGGAAGAAAAGGTCAACTTGAAAGGTGGCGCGATTGCATTGGGTCACCCATTAGGTTGTTCCGGTTCGCGTATTACCGGTTCACTGTTGCACAGCATGGTTGAGCGAGATGTAAACCTCGGTGTGGCAACCATGTGTATTGGCATGGGCCAGGGTATCGCGACGGTTATAGAGCGGATGTAACGTAAAAAATAGCTGTTTTTAATCTGATTTTTTTTGATCAGAGCGAGCTACAGCAATCAATATAGGTGTTTTTCCATTGATTGTTGTGGCTCGCTTTCAGCTCGATGCAACCTACAAGTTGCTGGCATTTCTTTGTAAACAATCTGCTTTCGGTTAGGCTGTTCTGCCGCGTTAGTTACGGACGGTAAAATGCCGAATTTTAAAGCAGTCATATTCGATCTCGACGGCACACTGGTTAGTTCATCGCTAGATTTTCAGCTCATGCGCCAGCAGGTTGGCTGCCCGGTTGCTATTGATATTCTTCAATATGTCGCGCAACTCCCCCAAGCAGAACAAGCTAATGCGCTAGAGATTATCCAGCAGATTGAACTAGACGATGCAAAAACCGCCACGGTACTTCCCGGTGCTAAGGCCTTGGTTGAACATTTAAACCAGCTCAATATTCCTATCGCGATTGTTACTCGCAACTTTGTCAAAGCCGCCAGAATCAAACTAGACAATAACCAGCTCGATATTCCCTTTTTAATTACCCGTGATGATGCACCCGCCAAGCCAGACCCCGCCGGGTTATTAATCATTGCAAAAGAATGGAACATTGCCGCCGAGGACATTATCTATATCGGTGATTACCTTTACGATGTACAAGCCGCAAACAATGCCAAAATGGTCTCGTGCCTTTATGCACCCGATGGTTTGCCGGAATATGCCGATCAAGCGGATATCACCTGTCAGCACTTAGATGAAATTATGCAGCTGATTAGTGGATGATTAATTTATTACTTTTGAGTTGCCATTCTTGGTGTTTGGGTTCCGGTTTCTCGGCTTTGGCGTGACCACCATGGATGGAGAAAATGCAGAAAAATGTCGGGAGTATTTTCTGTCTGCATCGTTCTAATCCATGCACCCATACACTTCTTGCTCGGAATGACAGAGCAAGCTTTTGGCTTCGGATTTAAAATGCAACACCGAAACGTCATTCTCACCAGGGAAGGTGGGAATCCATTGACATGGAAGTTAAATTGAAAACAAAAATCAAAATATCTTGAGTCGCATCTCAGATAGATGAAATGACTTGATAATTGATAAAGCAGGAGTTGTTTGTGTTAAAAGTTTTCCGAACGATTAGTGTGTTAGAAGGTTTGTCGTATCTGACCATTCTCAGTGTCACGCTGGGTTTGATCAGCCGTGAACTGGTGTTTGCCTTAGGCATGTTCCACGGCGTTTTGTTTGTTCTGTATTTAATTTTTTCCTTGCAAGTCTCACATAAAAACAACTGGTCGCTGCTGGTATGGTTTGCAGTGTTTTTAGCTTCGATCGTCCCATTTGCTTTTATTGCGGTTGAAGTGTTTTTGAAAAGAGTCGTTGCGAAAGCTTTGCCTTCGGGGGCTTGATTAGAGCAAGGCCATTGCAGGTCAAACTCCGCTACTCCAGATAAGAAAATCAGAATCCAAACACTAGAGATAGCAAGGTATCACCGCTTTATTGATGTAATATGTTGATTGGTTTGTTAATAGCGGTAGAATTGAAAACAACATTTGCTTAGTGCTTGTTTGCAGCTGCTTAATGGCCATTAAATGCGCATTTTAAAAGCATGTATGTGTTGATGATCCGAGCGGAAAGGCAAGCCGAGCCACTCGGATAACAGGGCGATATCGGGTAAAGCGACGACTGCATGGAAGCAGGAGGTAGAGTGACGCTGACGGCAAAATGCTCCCGACATTTGCTCGTATTCACTCCATCCATCCATGGAGATTGATGCTAAAACCGAGTAATGGATTTGTCATTAATGACTATTTTCATCACTTATTAATTAATAAGTGAGGCATTGTATTAATGGGGTTGATTAAACTTGCTGATTTGTGGCTGGTGATACCGGAAATATCTTGATAGTTGAGCCGGGCAAGTCGAATTTTCCTTCCAATACGATGTTAGAGCAATACAATAATAATCGAGTAAAACATGGTAAATATAGGCACAACGGACTTCTATATAAACGTACCAAGTTTACCTCGTGGTGAATTTGAGAGTTACTCCAGCTTACTTTTTGATGACTGGGAAAACTACGTTCATGATGTTTTAGAGCTACAGGATTACTCTCTTTCACTAAATGTTGAAGAAGGCTCAATAAAAGCTAAGGCTAAGATAGCCGCAACAACTCTCGGTATCCTTTATATCGGCATTGGTCAATATGGATCATTTATTTCTGGTTTAGGAACCATTGAGAGCCAAGTAATATCAGCGAGTGAATATCTTGGGCAACGTGCTGGAAAACCATTTTCTTCAAGAAATATAAGACCGAATATACGAAGGCGCGGAGAATCATTATCAAGGTTAAAAGGTATTTTCGAAAAAATTAAGAGAGGTCAAATCTCAGTAGAAGAAGCAATGATAGAATCTGAAATTCTGTTCGGGCCTGAGATGAAAAATGTTCCAGGTCTCATTGATGACTTAGAAAACGCATTTGCACAAGCTCCTCTCATGCCACAGCAAATACACCTACCTCTAGTTAGTGCTGATGGTGAAGAGTTAATGCCTGACGAAGAGAAGAATACTAAGAAAAATAAGCCTACAAAGCCTAAAGAGCCGATTCCTGCCCCTGACCACTACCGTATTGAAGTTTGGAGAGAAAGCAAAAAGAGCAAACGAAATTTAAGAGTTGTAGATTTGTAAGAAAAAACCGTGCCTAAAAAAAACCGTGCCAGCCAAAGGTTTCTTAACATTCAGGAAAACTAAACTTATGAGTAAACTGCTTCTCAAATTTACTAGTAAATTGTTATTAAAATAATTTGGGATTGAATTGTTGAAACTATGGCTGGCTATGATCGTTGTCAAAGAGACATCTTCGCCCTTGCTGCTTATAACTAAGGCGCAGGAGGGTTGTATAAGAAAGGTGTTTGGGCAGTATATGGAAGCCAGGCAAAACATAAGGGCTTTTCGACAACAAATGATTACCTCAAGAAAAACAATCATTCTCTAACCTGGGAGACTATAAAGTCTGGAAGAAGGGGGGGGGAGCTTGAAGGAAAATATTTTTAAACACTTGGAAACTGAAAAAGGATCAGGGATAAAGCAACAATATTCTGAAGTGGAAAACTATGTTGAAAAAATATTTTATAGCAATGGCAGAGGGGTGTATGGTCATTACCAGCAGTATTACTAAATCACTAGTTATGTTTATATCCCTTATGGTTATAAATATGCCAGTTTTCGCAGAAAGCTGGTTTGGTAATTTTAAACCCAGCAGAGTGCATAAGTTAGATGATTCTTACAGCACAAAAATACCTAATCGAGGTGGCGGCTTGCCCCATGCTGTATGCCTGACTCAGGGGCAATATTTTATTTTTATTGGTTGGGGGGAAGCCTTAACTAGTCGTGATGGTAGGCAATGGCATACAAGTACTACCCCTATGAAAGATTTAGTCTTTCGCCAGATGAGCTGTCAAAAAAACGCAGCATTTTTTTTTGCTTCGCCAGAGGTGTTTGTTTATGAGAAAAACCAATGGCGAACTATAGCTTCTATTGATGCAGCCTTCATACCACGTATAGATTATGATGGTTCTATTTCAGCTGTCGGTGAAATTCACAAAATCTCTGAGTTAAACATTAAAAATCCAATGATCAAGCTCTTTGATGGAAATAATGTTTTTGTAGCAAAAAAGACTTATAAGTCTACAGTAGCATCGTTTTATGTTGATGAAAATTTACTTTCAGTAAAGACCGGGCGCAATGAGGTAATTTTTGAGTTTGATTCAAATAAAGGTTATCCCTATTATGTTAATATCCAAGATCAAGATATTATATTGGATCAGGTGAAATGCAGTAAAAAACAAACAAGAGATAGTGATTGTCTTGAACTAAAAGCCTATCAAATATTAGAATCTGGTAAGTTGGGGCAACTGAAAATTAATGGTACTTTTCATCAATATATAATTAATCGAGATTGGTTTGGTAATTGCAGAAGGCTATCTAATCAGTTAACAAGTTGTGGGCTTGATACTCCTGAGATTAAGAGCTTTAAAGAAATTTCAATGATGACTTATATTGAAGGTAAAGGTCTTTTTATCAAACCGTTAAAGCCACATGACTATCGTCCGGAAAATGATGCCTTCTCTTTCCTTGGCGACAGCATTGCTGTATCATATGCGAGTGATCGAATGCTTGTGAGCGCTATTAGGTTGGATAAAAAGAAAATGTATGGTGAGATCGTTGAGTTTAAGTATGACGATATTGTAAAGCAGATATTACGACCCTATCAGTAGTTTTAAGTTCTGGCCGCTCTATTTTATTTATGGAAAAACAGAACGGCCTTAACTAATTACTGCCGATATTTACTAACAAAAAACGGGTTGCTGGCTGAGTTATCGAACAAACAACGCCACCCATGATATTTTTTATATCTGCCAAAAAATATTCAATTTCTCATATGGTTGCAAGTAAAACAGATGCCAAAGAAGCTAGTGCCAGCCAAAGGTTTCCTAATATTCGAAAAAATTAAGCTTATAAGTAAAAACTAAAAACTGATGCCACCCAAAAATATGACTATACAAGATAAAAAATAATTTATGAGTAAACTGGTTTGATGATTTATTCGTTTGCTTGTTATAAAAATATCTTATTATCTTATTGGCCAAACACGATTGTGGTTGGCAAGCAAGTTACTGAGCAAGTTACTGGATCAACTCAAGCCAAGAGCTTCACTCTTGAGCAGTTAACCGCTTTAGGGGCATATCGCTCACAAGAATGAAAAGCCTTGCCAGCCAAAGGTTTCCTAATATTTAGGAAAATGAAACTTATGAGTAAACTGCTTCTCAAGTCTACTGGTAAATAGTTATTACAATAATTTTAAGTTAGGTTGTTGATATTATGGCTGTCAGTGATCACCCAAGAGAACCCAATTAATGCCTGAGCCCGATCCATTAAAAATCATGACATTTGTTACGCCGGAAGATCTCGGTCATTGGTTGAAGGTGAATCACGCCTCTTACAGTGAACTCTGGGTGAAGATATACAAGAAAAAATCTGGGATTGAGAGTGTAACTTGGGATGATGTTGTGATCGAGGCGCTATGTTGGGGTTGGATAAAAAATAGTGCCACCCAAAAGGTGGCTATGCAAGGTAAAAAATAATTTATGAGTAAACTAGTTGGTTTATTGGTTTGCTCTTTATAAAAATATCTTATTCTTGGCCAAGTACCATTATGGGTGGCAAGTGTTCGGGTTAAGTGTTCTGGTTAATCTACAGGTTCGTTAGCCCTCATTGGAGAATCAATTGAGTATTGAAGTTTGGATTTCATTCATTGCCGCATCAATGGTTTTATGTTTTTCACCTGGACCAACCGTATTTTTGGTTATGGGAAAAGCGTTAGAGCATGGAAAAAAATCGGTTACTCCTTTAGTGGCTGGTACTTTATCTGGTGATGTCATTGCTATGAGTTTTTCATTTGTAGGGATGGGCGCTCTATTAGCGACGTCAGCAACGCTATTTAATATTTTAAAATGGGCGGGGGCGTTGTATTTATTATACCTAGGTATAAAAGCTTTCTGTACAAAAGCAACTGCCGCACACATAGAGTTAAAACAGATGGAAAAAAGTTCTGTTTATTTCAATTCGTTATTGGTAACTGCTTTAAATCCGAAAGGTATTATATTTTTTATGGCGTTTTTCCCTTTATTTATTAACGCTAATTCCCCAGTTTTGTCGCAAATGATAATTATGGCAGTAAGCTTTCTTGTTGTCTCAACTCTGAGTGTTACATTTTACGCTACATTTTCAGGCATATTACGCAATAAAGTTAGTTCAGTTAAATTTCAAAATGGTTTTAATAAAGTTAGTGGTGGTATGCTCGTTGGGGCTGGTGCTATTACCGCTACAATACAAAATAAGGGCTAAAAAAACCGTGCCAGCCAAAGCTTTCCAAATATTCGGAAAAATTAAGCTTATGAGTAAACTGCTTCTCAAGTTTACTGGTAAATAGTTATTACAATAATTTTAAGTTAGGTTGTTGATATTATGGCTGTCAGTGATCACCCTAGAGAATCTAATTAATGCCTGAAGCTGATCCATCAAGAATCATGACATTTGTTACATCGAAAGACCTCGGTCATTGGCTAAAGATGAACCACGCCTCTGACAGTGAACTCTGGGTGAAGATATACAAGAAAAACACGGGGATTCAGAGTGTAACTTGGGATGATGTTGTGATCGAGGCGCTATGTTGGGGTTGGATTGATGGTGTTAAGAAATCAATTGATGAGCAAGCTTATCTCCAGCGTATTACTCCCAGAAAAGCGCGAAGCAATTGGTCTAAAAGGAACACTGAGCATGCAGAACGTTTGATCAGTGAAGGCCGGATGATGGAAGCAGGGCTGGTGCCTATTCGTGCGGCAAAAGAGGATGGCCGTTGGGAGAAAGCTTATGTGGCAAGTGAAATAGAAGTGCCTGAAGATTTCCTAGCTGCATTGGAACGCCAGCCGAAAGTTAAAGCATTTTTTGAAACGCTTAATAAATCGAGTCGTTATGCTATTGCCTACGGTTTGATCAGTGCCAAGAAACCAGAAACCAGATTAAAGCGGTATACGAAGTTTATCAATATGCTTGTTAACCAAGAAAAGCCTAAATAAATAGCGCTCAATATAGGGTAATTGTTGAGTGCGCCTACAGGCTTACCCAGCCTACTTTAGTTTGGTATTAATTGAAATGTCAGAGTTACATTGATTAAAGCCGATTGGTTTTTGGATGTTGTTGAGTGCGCCTACAGGCTTACCCAGCCTACTTTAGTTTGGTATTAATTGAAATGTCAGAGTTACATTGATTAAAGCCGATTGGTTTTTGGATGTTGTTGAGTGTGCCTACAAGCTTACCCAGCCTACTTTAGTTTGGTATTAATTGAAATGTCAGAGTTACATTGATTAAAGCCGATTGGTTTTTGGATGTTGTTGGGTGCGCCTACAGGCTTACCCAACCTATTTTAGGGGCGCGGAATTTAATAGACGTCCTTAATGTAATTCGTCATGAGCGAAGCGAATAGCGACTCGCCAACGAAATGTCACGCTTCGCCGAGGCTCAGGGATGACCTACGAGAAGATACAGAAAAATTATTTATTTCCACGGCCCTTGGTTTGGTATTAATTTGAATATCAGAGTTTTATTAATGAAAGCTAATCGGTTTTCGTAGCCTGGGTAAGCCTGTGGCGCACCCGGGTTTATATGTGCCATATCTGTTAAATAGTGCAAAAACAAATACGACGATATTTTTAAATCTCAGCTAAAATTGGCCTTTTCCTGTTGCACGTCGACCAGGATTTATTGGTGTTAAATATAGCGCATTGAAATAAAGTACTGAGCCTTGGTGATATGCCGTTTTTTATTTGAAAACAATAACTTATAATGTTCTCAGGGCTTACTTGTAAATTATAAGGTGATTTATGATTGGCCAAAAATCTCATCGCATTATTTTCCAAGGCGGATATCACTAGGGAGCCTAAGTGCATGTCTCCGCACAAATCTTTATAATATGAAGTACCATGAACACCTTTATAGAAAACTTTTTTCAGATGCCTTCCTTTTATAGGCATGTAACGATCAGAGCATATCATATTATTGAGTGTTATCATGACCTCTGAGATAAAAGGGTGGCCTGGCGTTCCAACGTAAAGCTGCGTTATTTCTAAAGAATCTATCTTGCAGCGTTGTGATTCTAGAAAGGTATACTGATAGTCTCCGCTTCTTTTTGCTTTTATCATATTATTAGTGGTAGAAAATGGAGGAAAAGAGTAGATCTGGTCAGTAGATTGTTTTAGACAAGAATATGAATTTAGCAAATATATAGATTCTAAATTAGGTGTTAAGTACCCTCTTTCGGTAGCACCATTAAAATTATGAGGGTTTGTAATCCAGCTCATATCTAAGTAAAGGCCGCCGTAATGATATAGAGCCAGAATCCTTAATATATCGGAAGCATTTGCATAGTTTTGCCAATGTATTTGAGATCTTGCTTCAATTGCAAGTGCATGTGGCGTTTGATAATCGTCAATCAGCCATTCAGCATTCTTAATTTTAAAATAGCTATAAGGTTTTATTCCGCTGTCAGAAAATGCAAGCAGCTTTTTATTGTTGGTCCATAAATAATTATGGGAGACAAAATACACTGGCCGTATTGATTTAGCTACTTCAAGGTTGCACGCATATACTTGGAGCAACATTTCATCTGATGGAAACTTCCCTAGCCAAATTCGATGTATGCTTCGAACGCCAGGCTGGCTACGGGGGTTTGATGGCATACCACGGCCGATATCGCGTAAAAGCTGTTGTAAATTAGTCGAGCTCTTTACTGACGGCAATTGTTGCGGAGGAAACGCTGTTTGGATAGTTCCCGAACAACCATCAAATCCAATCAACCAAGATTTCAAGCCATACAAGGCATCTCGGGTTTGTTCTGAAAAATTTAAAGCGTTAGGAAAGTCTTTAGGTTTAACTGGAAGAATTGGCTCAGAAGGGCTGATCACTTGCATTAAGTACATGGCAAGATGATAAAACTCGCCGTAGTTATCTATTTTAGAGCAAGCTTCTATTTTTTTGAGGTGATCTCGTAAATAGTCTGCACCTGAGTTTCCTGAAGGTGCTTTCGGATTATTCACCTCCAGACCCTGAACAATTGACCTGAGTTTGGCAATGTACACTGTCACAACCAGCTTGTACTTAGCAGTGACATTTTGCCATTGAGGTACTATGGCTTTATATTTTCCAAATGGCACTCAGGCATCCTCTTTTCTATCTCAAATCCCGTAGTAAACGTAGCTTATGTGTTATCGTAACGCCCAATGAATAATTACAATATGGATGATGACGCACCCTTGTGATAAGCAGTATTGTCTAATTGATTTAATAGCAAGTAGGTGATTTTCAAATGGATGGTTCTTCAATAATGATTTGGAGTGTTTTGTTTGGCAGTATTGGTGTTGGATTCTTTATGTATGGAAGGAAACAAAAAGCGATTGTTCCTTTGTGTACAGGTTTAGCTCTTTTCGTATTTCCCTATTTTATGCCTAGCGTGACCATGCTACTAATCGTTGGTGTGGTTTTGATGGCTATTCCGTATTTTATTCGGCTTTGAATCTCGTATGCTCGCTTTGAATTTATTTGCCCAATTTGCTCCAGGCCAGTGCGACGGTGAGAGCATCACCCTTGGCAGAGTGGCGATCTAGCATTGGAATATCCAGTTCGCTGCAGATGGTTTCCAAACGTAAATCGGTAATGTGATCAGGCTGGCTATGTAGTTTCTTTTTATAGTAGCGGTGAGAAAGTTCTAGGGTTGGGTTGGGTAGTTCAAACCCTAGCAAGGCTTTGTAATAACGATTTAATATTTTTTGATCAAAACGAATGTTGTATCCCAATAATGGCCGGGCACCGATGAATTGGATTAACTGTTTGATTGCCTGTTCAGCACCTAGCGCTTGCTGTAGATCTATTTCACGAATCTGGTGAATCGGCACTGAAGTGGGATTAAGTGCTTTTAGTGGCTTAACGCGCAGCTCTAGTGTTTGCCCCGGGTAGATTTTTCCATGGCGAATCGGCACTGCGGCAATTTCTAATATTTCAGCATGCTGGGTATCTAGAGAGCTGGTTTCCATATCTAGGCTGATGATTTCGCCTTTAATAGCTGGCTGAAAGCAATCAGCAAATTCATGTTGCTGTTTATTTAGTTGGTAGTTAAGCCACCGACTTTTTAGTTTTCCGGGTAACAGGTTCTGCAGCATCACATATTTCCTCTTAAAAGTGATCTTTTGCACAAAGCTGGCTGATCATAATGTTTCCAAGTGGAAATGATGATGCAAGAACTGCCGAAACTTTTTAACCGTATGCAAGCAGAGCCGTAGCATGTCGCGGCGGCGATAATCTAGCTTGCTTAAATCGAGTTTGTTGCCATCACAGTCGCCAGCAATTTGTTGCTCTAGCCGCAATCGATTTAATACCAAAAAAGCTTCTTCCAGCTTTGATGCCTGGTTAGGGTCGATTTTATCTTTGGTATTTAATGTATCTAACCGGTCGGTGGAAGAGCGGGCGCGAATGCGTTGCTCCAGCGCGAGTGCGCGAATGCCATGAACCAATGGGAAAATACCGGCTTTTTTAATGTCAATTTTATGGTCGGCACCTTCTTTAAGGCGACCAAAAAAGGTCAGTGGTGTTTCAAAGTGCAGTGCCGGTGCGACAAAGCCAGCTAAAAATGACTGTCGTCGACCGAGCTGGCTGTTGAGCTCACCGTAAAAACCATCGAGTAGTTTGCTATTGCCCGCTAGACAATCTGCGTCGGCCATCATGGCCATTTCCATCATTCGCTGAGGGTTGCTGTTATCCATCCAGCCGATAATGCGTTTTTTCAATTCTTTTTGGCTAAATACCCAGTGCGGATTCGACACCATAATATTGCCTGGGCAACGCGGCCAGCCACAAGCCATTAGTAGCTCGCTAAAGCCTTCTAATAACTGCTGCGGTGGTCTAGGGAAGTCGTCATCAAAAATAAGCGCGTTGTCTTGATCGGTTTTTAAAACCTGCTCGCTGCGTCCTTCACTGCCCAGCGCCAGCAAGCAAACTTGCGAGTGATATTCTTTGGGGAAGTGAAGCTCGAATAACCGTTTGATGAGCTGTCGGTTGAGAGTGGATGCTAACTTCATGACAAAACCAGTACGCACGCCATTACTAAATAGGCTGCGAACTTGCTGTTCTATTTCTGGTGATAGCTCAATTAGTTCTGATAAATCATTGGCACGGGCAATCCGCATCGCCATTAAATGTGAGTGGCTGGACGCAAGCGATAGTATGGCGGTTAAATCCAACATGCCGACTAACTGGCTGCCATCAAACACAGCAACGCGCTCAATACGCTTTTGGGTCATTAGCAGTAATGCATCGAACAGATATCCGCCGACAGCGACGCTAATCAGTGGCGTGATAGCAACCGGGGCAACATTGGCAGTTAAAGGCAGCTGTTTAATTGCTAATGCTTTTAATAGATCGGTGCGGGTGATCATGCCTAGTTGAGGGTTTAAGTCGATTAACAAGGCATCAAGGTTTTTGTCTTCAATTAGACGGGCGCATTCTGACAAGCTGGTTAAACCAGAAACCGTTAATGCTGGCTTGCAATGTTCAGCGGTAATTCGACTGAGTAGAAAATCAGCCATGTTAGGTTGATTGGATGTGCGCTCTTGTTGATTTAATTGCTGTTGCTTATCGCCAAGGTTGGCTTGAAAATTTTGCTGGAATTCAGTGTTTTGCTTGCAAAGGGTTAAAAATAATTCAGCAGGAATTTCATGAATTAAAGCTTCTTCTAAACAGATATATTCGTGGCGCGCATTTTTTTCGAGCAGACCACGAACATCAAATAAATCTTCTTCGGCGTAATGGGCGTAGATTTTTTTGGGATCAGTCGGGCTGCGTTCTTCAATAATGCCTTTTTGTACCACCATCAGAGAAGCTGGTGCAGTGCCTGCGCGAATCAGCTTTTCGCCGGGCTTAAACCAGCTAATGCTCGTGGCGTGTTCTAATTGATGGCGTTGGCTTTCAGTCAAGCAATCAAAAGGAGGCTGATGAAAGCGCTGGTTAAGCAAATTGGGTTGTTTGCTGTCCGGAGGCGTTTTGTTTTGAGACATCTGCAGGCTCCCTGAAATAATAAAAAATTATTAACCTTGTTTTGAATAATTTTAAATAACAGTTAATCGTTTAATTATACGCGCCATATTATTTGGTGTTAATCATTCTGAGTAATAAATTTAAAGGTGTCTGATTGCGCCTGCGGCTTGTCAAACTTACATCCATCAAACCATTATCTTACTTTTTAAAGCAATCCGGCCCTGACAGTAAATACTGGCAGAGCCGGACTTTGGGGATGGTCAGAAAAAGACTGACCATCTTCAGTTCATTTCACGCTTGTGGCGTTTAATGAGTTGCACCACCTGCACCACGTGGAATCCGGATATGATCCACTAGCTTTTGGATAGCTTCTGGAGGCTTCGCGGTAAACCGTGAAACGGTAAAGGCAACAGCGAAGTTTACAAGCATACCTATTGAACCAATACCTTCAGGCGAGATACCGAACAACCAGTTAGCAGGAATGTTGGCTGCCATCGGTGCAACGAATACACCTTTGAAGTAAATGATATAGCCCATGGTAAATACCAAACCTGCCAGCATGCCGGAGATTGCACCTTCCTTATTCATTCTGCGGGAGAAGATACCCATCAGAATAACCGGGAACAGTGAGGAGGCGGCAAGACCGAAGGCGAATGCCACCACCTGAGCCACGAAGGCGGGCGGATTAGCTCCTAGATAACCCGCAATACAGATTGCGGCTGCCGCTGCAAATCTACCGGCCATTAATTCACTTTTCTCACTAATGTTGGGCATAAAGGTGCCTTTTAACAAATCGTGAGAAATCGATGAAGAAATAACCAGTAGCAGCCCGGCTGCGGTCGATAATGCTGCTGCAATACCACCCGCGGCGACGAGTGCAATAACCCAGTTGGGTAACTGTGCGATTTCTGAGTTGGCCAATACCATAATGTCTCGGTCAACATAGATCTCGTTAGCGAAAGGTGCGCCGTTAATGGCTTTACCAGCTGATGGGTTGGAAACCAACCGCTCGCCGTAATCGCCACGATCACCGCTAAAGGTAGGTTTGCCGGTCATAGCGCCACCTGCGGCGTACTGCACCTTGCCATCACCGTTGTGGTCAAACCAGCCGAGCAGACCTGAATTTTCCCAGGTTTTAAACCAGCCCGGAATTTCAGAATATGCGGTACCTGAACCGTCGCTACCGTTAATGCTGTCTACCAGATTCATTCGACCCAGTGCGCCAACTGCAGGAGCAGTGGTGTACAACAAAGCGATGAATACTAATGCCCAACCTGCAGACTGACGCGCAGCCTTTACGCTAGGAACGGTGAAAAAGCGAACGATTACGTGGGGCAAGCCAGCAGTACCGACCATGAGTGCAAGAGTGATCGCAAATACGTCAATCATGCTCTTGTCGTTAAAGGGCGAGGTGTAACTACCAAAGCCAAGATCGACCAAGGTTTTATCCAGTTTATCGAGTAGGAACCCTGAGCCGTCGGCCATTTCAGAACCGAGTGCTAACTGAGGGATTGGGTTGCCAGTGAACTGGAATGCAATAAATACCGCAGGAACGGTGTAAGCAAAAATCAATACGCAATATTGAGCGACTTGAGTGTAGGTAATGCCTTTCATGCCACCAAGAACGGCATAGATAAATACAATACCCATACCGATCATTAGACCAGTAAGAATTTCAACTTCCAAAAAGCGGGAGAATACAATACCAACGCCGCGCATTTGTCCGGCGACATAAGTGAAGGATATAAAGATTAAGCAAATTACTGCAACCACCCGAGCAGTAGAAGAGTAATAACGATCACCGATAAATTCAGGAACAGTAAACTTTCCGAATTTGCGAAGATAAGGTGCTAAAAGCATCGCCAGCAGAACATAACCACCGGTCCAGCCCATTAAGTACATGCCGCCTTCATATCCTAAAAAGGAAATTAGACCAGCCATTGAAATAAATGATGCAGCAGACATCCAATCGGCGCCGGTTGCCATACCGTTTGCGATTGGGTGGACACCACCGCCAGCAACGTAAAATTCTTTAGTGCTGCCTGCTCGAGACCAGATCGCTATTCCGATGTAGAGGGCGAAACTCGCACCTACTACCAGATACGTCAGAGTTTGTAGATCCATCAGTTGATCCTCAAAAGTTAGTCTTCGTCCACATCGAATTTTTTATCGAGTTTTTCCATTTGTCTGGCGTAAACAAATATCAAAACCAAAAATCCGTAGATTGCACCTTGTTGAGAGAACCAGAAACCAAGTTTGAAGCCACCTAACGGGATATTGTTGAGTGGTTCAACCAGTAGGATTCCACATAAAAACGAAACCGAAAACCAGACAGCCATACACTTTAAAAGCAGTTTTATATTGGCTTGCCAGTACGCCTCGTTCGATTTTTCTGAGGCCTGCATAATTAACCTCCTCCTCTATGGGGGCTTATGTTTTGCTCTTGAGAGAGAGCAATTTGAGTAAGTGAAATAGCTGATACGGCTGTTTATTTCTGTATCGACTGTGACACCTACGTCGCAGCAAGATCGTATTGATCCCGACCTGTCTTAACCCGGTTATTGATTTATCGCGGCGTGCTTCACCTGAGAGGTTCGGCCAACAGCTGCTTAAAAATGGGCTTGTTACAGGTTGATATTCACTATCTCCGAAGCAAGGCGTATCAGCTATCCGACTTTGGTCGAATATGGCTTGAAAATGAATCAATTGTATTGAATGTTTTGATTTTATATCTTTTGTTATCAGTTGCTTGTGGTGGGTTGTTGCGATTTTTTAATTGGGCGAGCCTGTTACTTTTAGCTACTTTGTCATTATTTTTTATTTTGGCCTTTATAGCTTGCGTTGGATCTTTAGCTAAGTTGTGGCTTCAAAGCAGATTGTTGGGCTGTGTCATGGGGGCGTCTTTATTCATCGAGTCAACTATTGCATGGAAGGTTTGATCAGCCATACACTGGCGCCAATTAAGTTTTAGGTGGTTTTTCATGTCGCAGAGAAATGCTGACACGGTCGTTGTATTGGATTTTGAAACTAGTGGTTTATCCCCTGACATGGGAGATAGGGCGATTGAAATTGGTGCGGTGCTTATTGAGTCGGGTCAGATTACCGATCGGTTCCAGCAGTTGATCAATCCGGGTTTTCGAATAAGTGGTTTTATTGCAGATTACACTGGGATAACCAATGCGATGTTGCAAAAGGCTGAAAAAGCACAACATGTGATGCCGCAGTTTGCCGAGTTTATCGCAGGGCACAACTTAGTCGCTCACAATGCATCATTTGACCAACGATTTCTCGATGCAGAATTAGCAAGAACTCGTGCTAGCTATAGCGGTAGTTTTGCTTGTTCAATGCTGCTGGCCAGAAGACTTTACCAACAAGCACCTAATCATAAGCTGGGTACTTTGGTTGAATATAAGCAATTACCCACCGATGGCACCTATCACCGGGCTTTAGCAGATGCTGAAATGACCGCTTATTTGTGGCTGCAAATGCTGCAAGATATTCAAGGGCAATATCCAATCGAACAGATTCCATTTTCTTTGTTACAAAAGCTGGCCAAAAAGCCTAAAGGGCAAGTGTCTAGTGTGTTACAAAAGTTTGCTAAGGCGAGTTAGCTGCACCTTGAAGTGATTTGGGTATAGTCAGCGCAGTGATAGCTGGAATGAGTTGATGGTCCAAAGGTCTGCATCGCTTGGCTTAACCGCTGGAAATTACGGTTTATAGAGCTAGGCTTTACGGAATATTAGCGGGTATTGGCCATTGAAACTTATGAAAAAATTACTGCTTCCTATATTGTTGGCATTGGCAATAACACCGATGGCAAATGTTTCGGCTAGCCCGGTGCTTGATAAAGTTGCCGGCCAAACCAACCAGTATATTGCCTTGGTTGAGCCATGCTTTCGGTCATTTGAAAAATTTGGATCACCGGCATGGGGGCAAGCTGCTTGCCGCCAATTGCGACTTACGCCAGCAACAGACATTCTTGTTTTTATTGAGCAGGCACAGGTAACACTGGTACAGCATTATGATGCATTGGTTTCCAAGCAAACAGATCAGCAACAGATTCAGCAAGTCGAGCAATCTATCAGATTAATTTTTAATTCGTTAGATCGGTTGGCGACCATGTTTACGCAAATAGAAGCACAGCGGCGTTAAAGTTTAGCGTCTTGTAATAGGATTTGTTAGCCAGAAGACATTAAATTTTCCGGCTAACAAATGTTAATTGCCGGTTTAATTGCTCAATTGCAGCATCGCTTCTAAAACGCCGCCGCCAATTGCTCTGGCTTTGTCTGATGCAGTTAGGTAGTCGGCCTTTTCACCTCTAGGGTCAATATCACCGACTTTAAAACCTTCGCTAACCTCTAATCCATTATTTAATAATCCCCGCAACATGCCATCGATGGAGGCTGTTAACGGCTGGTTATTAATTCGCGCAATTTCTTCACCTTTTTTTACCAGATCACCTAGCTTTTTATTGCTGGTAAATATACCGGCACAAGGTGCGCGTAATACGCGCTCACTAGTAAAGCCTGCAATATTGCCCGGAATTCCAGTATTTTCTGCTGCAGAGCCCTGAACAATTACCCTGCCTAAACGATGACCGCGGTTGGTTTCGATGACTGCATGAACGTCTTGCTGTGCAGTAAAGCCAGGGCCCAATCCAATGGTGGTGGGTGCCATGGTCATGCGGGTGCCGAGGTTTTGTTTGGCTAAAATGGCATCAATTAAAAAACGAGGTTTTAATTGTTTTAGATAATGACCGTCAGCATCAGTAATTACTGCAATATTTCCGGCATCCATAATGGCAATTGCATGTTTGCCGTCTTCAGCCTTTTCGGCAGCAATACCTTCAACGGTTGCTTCGCCGTCAAACTGCGCTTGAGCAAAGCTAACGCTGGTGCGGATAACGGTTGGCTTGGCCATTTCCATCATCACAATGCGATAACCTGCATTATGCAAACGAATCGCCACGCCGGTTGCGATATCGCCAGCACCACGAATCGCCACTAGTTTTTGGTTATAGCGATCTTGCAGTTTATTCATTGGCTGACCGCTACGACCGTTTTGTTCCATCATCAATTCAGCCATGATGCTAATAGCAATTTCTTTCGGTGTTTCTCCACCAATATCTAAGCCAAGCGGTGCATGTAAATTGGCTAAAATCGCATCATCAATACCACGGTTTCGCATCCGCTCAATTAAGGTTCTTACTTTAGCGCGACTGCCGAGCAAGCCAATAAAACTGGCTTCGGAATCAATAACGCTGGTTAAGCCTTCGGTATCTTCATGGTTGGTTGCGACTAAGGCGTGGGTGTTAGCGGTGATGGTGGTTTTTGCTAATGCCTCGACCATGGTTTCGCCATGAATTAATTTAGCTTCATGGGGGAACTTCATTGGGTCAAGGCTAGGTAAATAGCTGTCGGTGACGATAATGGAAAAGCCTAGCCCTGCTGCTAGGTGAGCTACCGCGTTATTTACATGGCCGCCGCCAACTAATAACAGTTCTGGCTTTAATCCATGAACTTCAATATGAACGCTTATGCCGCCAGCACAGTCAGAGCCGAGTGCTTGTTTACCGTTATGGGTTAACCCGCAATAAACCGTTCTAGGCGCGCGTTGGTTGATGGCTTCTAGCGCTTGGTCGACTACGTAGCGTTCGGCAACGCCGCCGCCAATAGTACCCAGTAACGAGCCGTCTTTATGGATTAACATTCGTGCGCTATGACGCGGTGCATGGCCTTTAGTTTCGACAATGGTCGCCATTGCAAAAGGAATATTGGCTTCTGAAAGATGTGCGGCTTCTGCGAATAAATTCATAATTTTAATTCAACTCTGCTCTATTCTACGCATCTGTCACTGCACATGCTGCGGCGGCTTTATCGTATGAATAAAGCATCCTGCTGCAGTGATCCTGCTAGGATCACCGAAAGCCAGTCGGCGCCGAAATCATTAGCACGAGTTGCCAGTGTTTGTGCTAATTCGGCAGCCTGTTGTTGCTGTTGTTGATTATCTGCCTGATTAATCAACCAGCAACATTTGGCTTTGGGTGGTCTGTTCTGAAAAAGGCCTTCTGGGCTAAGGATTAATTTTTCTAGGGCATTAGGGCTAACATATTCACCGGGCGCTAGACCTGTCAGTTGGCAGAATTGATCCAGCCGGTGAACCAGCTGATTACTGATCGGTTGCGATAATCCTTCCCAGCCTGATAATCCAATTACAAGATTTGTGCCAGTAGGGATTATTGGTTCTTGACCTGAAGGGGCTTTTAGTGGCTTTCTTGCCGCACCATCGGCTTCAACTATGACGATATCAAACAGTTTTTGCTCAATCAGCCGAGTAGGTAGTTCGGTTGAAATACCACAAAGTTTGTTATGCATGGCCGCCATAGACCCAGCGACGGGTTCCAGTGCGGCAATTGTTAGGCTGCCTTGATTGTCATTTTGAGCAGTATTTTGAGTATTGTTATCATTTTGATTGACGAAATTATCACGAAGCTTCTGCGCCAAACTGGTATTGGATTTATCAGTGATCAGCTGGAAGTTATCGGGCAAGTGATTAGCTTTATGCCGGCAAGGGCGATAGATTTTTGTGGTGGTGGTGAGTAAAACATTCAAATCTTGTTGTGATAGATAACTGCCCATTTTGTGCATTAGGCTGGTTTTACCACCGGCACCGCATATCGCAATAATTTGTGATTTTTTATCCCAGCCGAGCTGAGGTATGAGCTGCGACAAGGGTTGAGTTACCCAATTACTATTATGCTGATCTAACATTGTTCTCTCCCGCAAAACTAAATGCTGATAACACTAAGAGCCAAAAAGTGATTGCTAAATGAATAAAATTAATACCAGCTGCCTAATTATGGCGGCGGGCAAATCCAGTCGAATGCTTAACTCCAGTATTGGCCAATGGAAAATGAATTTGCCGCTGGACTTGCAGCATCCGGATAAAACGGTGTTGGATTTTTCGTTGGAAAATGCACTGCAAGCCTGTCAGAAAGTTATTCTGGTGGCAGGTTTTCAAGCAGAGCAATTGTTGGAAAAATATGCTGATGACGGGCGAATTGAACTGGTGGTTAATGCTGAATTTGCAAAGGGCATGGCGGGATCGATCCAATGTGGGTTGAATGTAATTGAACATGATCATTGTTTTATCAGCCATGGTGATATGCCTTTTATAACACCAGAAATTTACCATCACTTATGGCGGTTTTGGCGACAGCAGCTAACAGCTGAAGTTATTTTCCCTCAATATCGAAATCGCTTAGGTCACCCGGTGCTGATTTCACGAAAATTGTTTTCTGCAATTGCTGAAATTAATACCACGACTGAGTCGCCAGTTGAGAAAATCCGCCCCATATTGCAACCGTTTCCGACCGCACATTTAGCACTTGAACAAGCGATGTCGCCATCACAAGCCAAGGGCATTTTGCTCGATATAGATACGCCGGATGCTTATCAGGCAGCGTTGCAGTGGTATCAACAGATTCAAAGTATCAGTTGATGTCTGCTGCAGCTAACTTTCTGGCAGCATGGGTTTTATCGGTATCTAGTTTTGGTTGAATATTGAATTCGATGCTCGGGTTGGGCAAAAGCTAAGCCGAAGCTGAGTCCGATGGTGGCAGTTAGTCACTGCGAGCGGGATGACGCCTATCAAGATTTCGATCTATCTAAACTGTATCTTTTGATTCGGGTTATGGAATAAGGTCGATTCTCGCTAATAGATGCTGTAACTGGATGAAACAAATCAAATAAAAGATAGTTCTAAAATTATCTTTTCTTGAGTTTTCAGCAGTTTTCTACGATGGCCCGCAGTGATACCACCTCTTTTAGAAATATGGTAAAACCATCTCACTACTATAAAAAATAATAACAAAAAGCGACCACTATGCTCTCAGCCAATACACTACAAACGTTGGAAATTCTTCGCGACCCGTCCACCATGAAATGGTATGTGGTGCCGCTATTAACCATGGTCGGCTATGCATGGTTCAAGGAACTGGATAAAGGCAATTTATCTCGTGTGTTAGGTGCTTTAGCATTTCTAGGCGTGGATTTGTTCAACGAGACCTGGAATAGCCTAGTGATGCATCTTTCAGGTTTTGCACCTGTCTGGGGAACCCATGGCCCATCGGCCTATCAATTATTAATCGGTTGGAATATTGAAATTGTCTTTGGCTTTGCCTTAACCGGTTTAATGGCAACCATGATGTTGCCGAAAGATCCCAAGCTGAAAATATTTGGCATTAATAATCGAATTTTATTTATTGTGATGAATTCAATTGGCTGCGTATTTATTGAAATTATGTTGAATCAGGCCGGATTGCTGGTCTGGGAATGGGCTTGGTGGAGTGCCAAAGCACCTTGGTTAATCTTCCTAGTTGGCTATGTGCCTTTCTTTGCCGCTTGTTACTGGATTTACGATATGGACAGTCGTAAGAAGCAGTTCATGGGGCTAGGGGCAATTTATGGCGTCAATGCGGTATTTATTACCAGCATGGCTTTGAATGGTTGGGTGTGAATTCTTGCTCGAAAAGTGAGTACTTAATTCTATGCTGCGTAAGTTGTACTGAGCCTACGGTGACGACCACATGGGTGTGGAAGGTAGAGCGACGCAGGATGCCAAAGCCGAACTACAACTTTCGGGGGTTCTCACAAATGCCCGGCAAACAATATGTCGGGTATTGCCACAAATACCGAGCAGACAATATGTTGATTGCCAATGGATGACTCTAAAAATAATCCTTTAGAATCAATTGCATCATGATTAAGTTGCAGTTCGCGCTTACGGCTGCTCAGTGCAACCGAATAATTTATAGATTCCGTGACCCTAAGATCTAAAGTGTGTCTGCTGGCTCAAATATTTGTTTCAATGTTGGCTAGACTGATTGCTAATCTGTTAAATTTTGATAGTAAAGTCGAGCGAATACGTGCACTTTCAACCACCACTAAATCAATCTATCAAGCGCGCACTGCGCTGGTCGAACATCCGAAAACATTTGGTTGATCCGCCAAAACAGTTTGTGTCTGTTGCTTCATTTCCAGCTATTAATGAGCCATATCGATCACTGATGAAGTATTGGTTGCCGGGTATCTTGTTGTTGATTGTTCTTACTGGATTGATTCCTGCAGAAGAAATGAACATTCCAGTTAAAGGTGCAACCAAAGCGGATTGGAACCATAAAACCTTTTGGTATGGGCCTTGGGGTAGTTCTGGTGTTCACAAGGGAATCGATATCTTCGGTTTGCGTGATCAACCGGTGGTGGCTGCAACAGCAGGGCTGGTAGTGAGTGTTCGAAATTTAAGCAAGGGTGGCAAGGTAGTGTATGTATTAGGACCTAAGTGGCGAATACATTATTACGCACATTTGAATAGCCAAATGGTATTTGTCGGGCAGTGGTTGTCGCCAGGTGAAGTAATTGGTTCTTTAGGTGATAGTGGAAATGCGGCAGGAAAGCCACCGCATTTACACTATTCAATTATGAGCTTGCTTCCTATGCCTTGGCGGATAACTTTTGAAACCCAAGGTTGGAAGAAAATGTTTTATCTAAGTCCACATAAAAAATTAATTAATCTAAAAAAATAGTCGACTATTTTTCTGAAGTTTTCTCGTTGGCATATCGCAAATAATCAGACGATAGCGTTAAGCAACCTGCCGACTTATTTTCTTGCCGGTATATCGCCTTAAACCAATCAAACCGGCGGCTGCAAAAATCTGTAAACCACCGTAGAGCAGTAAGGTTAACAACACCATATCCCCAATTGGATCGGTTTTCCCAAGCACTGCCGGAAACAATAAAGCCTTGAGCATAAATCCGAGGTTAATGTTGCGCACCACGACTTCCATATCCACCGCGATAGCGTCACCATGTGATAATTTCAGTAGACCCCAGGAAATCAACCAGCTGACCAATGCCATGCTTAAAATAAACACCACAATTAAACCAACATTAGTGAAGCCAAAAGCTTCTAAATCTAATCGACCAGAGGCCGAAGCGCCAACCACAATCATTAATAAACCGAACAGTGAAATACGCACAGACCATTTGGATAAGGCTTTTGCTGAGTTAGGTAGCACGCGTAAATACAACATACCGAGTGCTAATGGCAGTAGTAGCGTTAAAGCTATCTCCTTCATTATTTGCGCTCTGGGCATAATAAAATCAGCAGGCATATCATGGCTGATCAAAAATTCTAGAATGAGCGGGGTGGTGATCAAACAGGCTAGGGTCGTGACCGCCGTGATAGCAATTGAAAGTGCAATATTGCCTCGGGCAAAGTGAGTGAAGATATTCGAAGTCGAGCCGCCGGGCACTGCCGCTATCAGAGCAATACCAATCGCGATACCGCCTGCGATACCAAAACCCCAGATAAAAACAAAGGCCAACAAAGGAACCACAAATAATTGAATAGTGGTACCGCTAGACACTGCTTTTGGTTCTATTAACAACTCTTTAAAGTCTTTCGGCGTTAAGGTGGCACCCATGCCGACCATTGCAGTAACTAATTGAAACACCGAAAACCAATATTCATTTGCGACGTAAAATTCACCCATGCCACACCCTTTTATTATTTAATCGTCCATGGCGAATATCGTAAAGAACTGAAGTGCGCTTGGGAAGCATTACCAATATTTTCTGTCGCAGAGCTGTTTTTTATGCAAAAACTACATTTGGTGTGACTTAAAATATTATCGACATTTTCCGGCTTTCAAGTTTCTAGTTCGGTTCTTGTAACGTAGATGTATTCGTCTGTTTCTGTTAATCAATACGAAAAAAAAGAATCGGGTGGCAATGGTGGAATTTTGTTGTAATAAAGAATCAATTAAATGCCGCCTTATATTACGGCATTTAATTGCGATGAGTAACAACTGTGTGGTTTGGCTTTGGTAAAGCGCGAATTTAATGGGCTAAATCGCTTTCAATTTTAGCCTGTAGCGCCAGAATACGATCTTTAGCGCTGGTACTGCCGGCTTCGAAGTCAAAACTCTCAGGGTGCAGTGCACACACCGTACCGACGACTTTCCCTTCTTGACGAAGCGGAACACCGTAGTAAGTACCTAGGCCAAATTTCACTAGATCTTCATTGCCTTGCCATTCTTTATCTACTGATGTATCAGCAACAAACAAAGGCGTTCCGGTATTAACGACTCGCTCACAGTAGAGGTTATGGCAGCCTTCTTGAGCGCTCTTGGAGCCTTGGTCGTCTTGAGAATAAATTGACTGAGCGCTATTGGCAACAATAACCTTCATGGTATCTGGTAGTGATTCCATGATTAAAATTGAGTGAAGGCCAGTTGTTATTGCCAAGCCATCAACCTCTGCTTGCCAGTATTGACGGTGTTTTATTAATGGAGGCATAAATTAAATTCTCATATTCATAAATTACTTGTTCTGTCAGAGTGACACAAAGCAGCTTTGGTTCAACTTGCTGTTTGTTGCAAAGATAAACAGATAAAAATGCCCGACAACCTGTATTGATTTCGATCAATAAATGGAATCTGTAATCTGTTTTTGTTTTCCTAAACAATTGGTTGTGTGGCTTTTGGTTGTAGCGAAAGGAGAGTGGGGTAGAAATGTTGTTAAATGGTTTTCGTGATAAAGAGTATTTTATAAATAGAAGTAAGGATTCACTGATGAAGAATCCTTACTGCCAATTACTGTGGTAAAAATTGGGTAGATATAAATCAACACAGTATTTTAAGTATGGAAAGGCTAGTCAGTTGGCTTTTTCTTTATATAAAGTGTTTTTGTAGCCAGCGCGACCAGATTATTTTCCTGATCTCGAACTTCCACTTTAAATTCAGGTAAATACTTTTCGCCGTTTTCGGTTTTTTGTTTAATGTCTTCAAGGTCTGCAGCAGAAATTTTAATGATTGCAGTGACTTTACCTTTGCCAGGCTTAATAAAATCGATATGAGCTGATTTGTCCCAAACAAAGTACTTTTTCCCCAACAGCTGCATTAACAATAGCATGACGTGGGGATCAACCATCGAGTAAAGACTACCGCCAAAATGCGTTCCAACGGCGTTTCGGTTATACCAGCGTAGGCTCATTGAGACCTGAAGTTCCGACCAGTCATTCGAGATATGCTCAATTTTTATACCTGCGCCAATATAGGGCGGGTAAAAATTGAGCAAGCGCTTGAGGGTTTTAGGGGAGAGTTTCATCTACTGCTCGTTATTTTTATTTATGGTACAGATTTTTCTATTACACCGGTTGTGTGTAATAAAGGCAAATATTTCAAATCGAGAATCGTAAATTACCTTGAAGGTTAAGCATTATGATTTAACTCTGGTTCGAGGCGGAGTTTGTTAAGGTGGCAAATCGTCTCAATCAGACTTACGCCTTTATGTGCTTTTTCTTGTCCGGCTATCCAAAAGAGGGGAATGGCAAGCCAGTAGCTGGTTATTTTGCTGAAGTGAAAGTTATTGTCGCAGGTCTCTTCAATTTTAATTCGATGGAACCGGTTGAGCTGCAGTTGTAATGTTTGACTGTGGGCTGTGCTAGTGACCGTGAGACCTTCAGGCCTTAACCGATAGTTTTTGATCGGCTCAATGCCATCAATCCGCAGCAAGTTGGTATCTTGGTCTTGGTAGCCAAACCAAAGGTGGTACTTGCCGATTTAAAAATAGCGTTCTTGCCGCATATTGAATCCTCTTGCGGTAGCTGTATTTATACTCAAGCCACTTCAATATGCAGGGTTTGGTCGGGATTAGAAACGTCTTTAGTCACAAGTTCATAGCGAACCTAAGTACCTGAATTCCTGATAGTGAGGTATTGATTGCAGCTGTTACTTGCCTTTGCCCGGCTTTTTTGTGACGCTTTCGCCAGAGATTTTTTCCAGGAGAGACCAAGGTGGGTCAGCCGGTACATTTTCAAGGGTTAACCAGAGTGCTATTGCCTGCTGCATGTTTTGTAGTGGTAGTCGCCGGAATGAAGGCGGCGGCACCGGTATTGGTGACTTTTTTACTCTCAGTTTTTATTGCCGTGATGAGCGCACCTTGTTTGTTTTGGATGCAACGTAGAGGGGTGCCTTCTGCCATTGCTGTGACTGGCTTGTTGGCCGGGGTCGTGGTGGTCGGTGGTGGTCTGGTTGCTGTAGTCGCGGGTAATTTGACTGTTTTTTATAAGAAATTACCCTTCTATCAGCAGCGAATTCAGGATGAAGCATCGGGCATTATTGACCTGTTGGAAAAGTACGGTATCGATCCTCCCGGGTTGGATCAGGTAAAAGATCAAATTGATCCTTCAGGCATTATGGATTTGGTCGCTCAAGTCTTGACTGGTCTTGGTGGTGTATTTACCAATGCTTTTCTGATTCTGCTAACAGTGATTTTTATTTTGTTTGAAGCTTCTAGCTTGCCTAAAAAAATTCACTTTGCTTTAGAGAATGCCCATACCACGTTGGATGGTTTTGATCGTTTTACTACCGGTGTTAATCGCTATTTGGCGATTAAGGGAATTGTCAGTTTAATGACAGGGGTGTTTATTACCGGCTGGTTGATGTTTATTGGTGTTGATCACGCCATATTGTGGGGCTTGCTGGCAGCATTATTGAATTTCGTTCCTAATATCGGCTCGATCATTGCGGCGGTGCCTGCAGTGTTATTGGCATTTATTCAACTGGGTGGCAGTGAAGCGCTATTTGCTGCTTTCGGTTATGTGCTGGTTAACCTTGTAATGGGTAATGTGGTAGAACCACGCTGGATGGGCCGAGGCCTTGGCTTATCGACATTAATTGTGTTTCTGTCTTTGGTTTTCTGGGGTTGGGTATTAGGTCCGGTGGGCATGTTGTTATCGGTACCACTTACCATGATTGTTAAAATTGCCTTGGAAAGTAACCCGCAAACGCTGTGGATGGCGATTATGCTTGGCGGTGACCCGGATGAAGAGCTGCAAGTTGAGGGTAAAGAGCTATCGATGGTGTTAGCCCAGCACAATGGATCGACCAACGAAGACGCTTCGTTTGAAGACAAGCCTTTATCTAATCAATCTCCGGATGAAAATAACCCTTCAGATTAACGCTGACGGATTGGCGAAAAAAAAACATGAATGAAGACAAGGCAGATACTCGGCAAAAATTACTCTTGGCAGCATTGAATTTATTTGCCGAGCAAGGGATTGATGGTGTTTCAATGCGCACCATTAATTCAATGGCTGGGGCAAAGAATGCCTCGGCGGTGCATTATCATTTCGGCAGTCGAGTGGGAATTCTTGAAGCGATCTTGCAATATTTTCTGGAGCGATTGCGGCCATTGAAGGATGATGCCCTGCAGTGGTACTTATCACAGCCAGAACCTCAATTGCGCGATTTGCTGCGAACTACTCTATCGCCTTTGTTGACCATTTATTATCAGGATCCTCAAGGTAAAGACTTAATTCGTTTGTTGGCGCGGATTCACTTAGATGGTCAGCCTGAAGCCAGGCGATTAGTGAATCAATATATGGGTGAGATGCTACAGCAGCTAGATGCAATGTTAACTGACTTGCTGCCAGATATTCCTAAAGATGTATTACGCCGCAGAATATTAGTGAGCTTATTGACAGTAATCCACTGCTTGTCTGAAATGGAGTGGCTATCAGAAACTCCTTTGGGAGACTTGCAAAACGTATCGCCTGTAGGCATGTTTTCAGGCTTTCTTGATTTCCTGGCTGGCGGAATAACCGCACCAGTCAGCCGGACTGAGGATGATTTTAAATGCACGTTGTAATTTCGCCAGCGAAAACGCTCGATTATAAAAATCCACTCAGTGATGCCCTTGAGCAAGCACCTGCTCAAACCGATCCAAGGTTTCTGCAGCAAAGTGAACAATTGGTGACGTTGCTCCGAAAGAAAACACCGACTGATTTATCTGGTTTAATGAAGTTGAGCGCCAAGTTATCTGAGCTGAACTTTGAGCGATATATTAACTGGCGTTTGCCACTTGAGGCCGATAAGACTCGCCCGTGTATTTTTGCTTTTCGTGGTGATGTTTATACCGGGCTTGATGTCGATTCCATGAGCGGCGAAGACTTAGCGCAAGCCCAGAAAAAACTGCGTATTTTGTCTGGGCTTTACGGGGTATTAAAACCGCTAGATCGGATGTTGCCTTACCGGTTAGAAATGGGCACCAAATTAGTGAGTAACCGCGGCAAAGATTTATATGCCTTTTGGGGCAGCCATTTGGTTGACTCAATCAATAGTGAAGTTGGCGATGGGGTGCTGGTTAACTTGGCATCTAATGAATATTTCAAATCAATTGCACGGCCAAACCTGCAGGCTAGGGTGGTCACGCCGATATTTAAAGACCAGAAAAATGGTATTTATAAAATCATTAGCTTTCATGCCAAAAAAGCCCGTGGTTTGATGACCTCGTGGATTTTACGTAATCAAATTGAAACCGTGTCTCAGCTAGAACAGTTTGTCGAAGCTGGCTACTACTTTTGTCCGGAACAATCTGCTGGCGATACCTTGGTATTCCTGCGAGATGAACAAACCGGCTAAATAACGTTACTGTAAGAAACTTTTCACTCAGCCGACATCAGATATGTCGGTTTTTCTTATGGGCTGGCTGGGATATGCTTGTTTCAGCTCGGAACAGTTACGACTTGCTTACTTCGCAGATGTAAAAAATGCGGGCGCAAGTTTAGGGAAATAATAACAAACCTCTCATGTCGCCTGCGGCTGAGTGATATAACAAGGAGCATCCATGAAATTAAAAGCAGCACTGGCCGGATTGATCATCATGTCTTCGGCAAATGTCGCGCTGGCCGAATCTCAAGGTTGGGAATTGGTCGAGGAAAAGAGTGGCGTTAAGGTCTTTACCAAAGTTGTAGAGGGCTCATCACTCAAGGCGTTTAAAGGTGTGACCACCGTTAATTCTTCCCTGTCGTCTCTGGTAGCTTTGTTGGCAGACACTACCGCTTGTGAAGATTGGATGCATAACTGTGGTGGTATGAAACTGGTTGAACAGGTTTCACCGACTGAGCGTTATAGCTATACCATCAACGATGCACCTTTCCCGGTGACCGATCGTGATGTGGTGGTTCATTCTGTGACTTCTCAGGATCCACAGAACTTGACGGTAACTATCTCTATGGACGGCGGCAAAATGATCGAAAGAATGCCGTTGGATGATGATTATGTCCGTATGAATTCATTGAAAGGTTACTGGCAGTACAAGCCAATGGGCTCTGGTGCTGTTGAGGTAACTTATGAAGCGCATGCTGATCCAGGTGGCAGCTTGCCCAGCTGGCTAGCTAACTCAGTGGTCGTTAAAACGCCATTAAACACTCTGAAAAACATGCCAAAGATTTTAAAGAAAGATAAATATCAAACAGCTCAAATAAACTATATTACTGAGCCAGGAGCACTTGCTGCAAAGCCTGTAGCACCTGCTGTTGAGATTGTAGCACCTGTTGAGATTGTAGCGCCTGTTACTGAGACTACTGCTCAATAATTAATGTTGTTTTATAAAAAGCCCTGCTGTTTTTAGCGGGGTTTTTTATTGACTGGAAATAAAAAATGCAGCGATTTAATTAATAATGGCTGTGCAAATAAATAATTTTTCTGCATCTTTTCGTAGGTCATTCCTGGGCCTCGGCGAAGCGTGATATTTCGTTGGTAAGTGGCGCTCATGACGAATTAAAAGTAAGTTGAGCAAGCCTTAAAGCGCACCCAACAATTATTTGAAGTAAGGTGTCGTCTTCTGCGAATGCTTGCGCAACGATTAATATCTATCCAGCTTATTAATAACTGCTCGCGGTAGTTTTTTTTGAGTCCATAAAAAAGTGTATTTTATGCATGTGAAATTTTATTAAATGCTACGAACTTTAGTTATAAAAAAACCTCGCTAGCTATTTTGCTAACGAGGTTTTTTATATTTCAAACTTTAGGCAGGCAGAAAATTATTCTGCGCCAAGCACTTTAAATTCTTTTTCCCAACGCTTGCCTTCTTTCTTGGATGGCCCGCCTAACACATTTAATGCGTGGCGTAAGCGAGCACGGCTCATATCTGGGCCGAGAATCGCCATTGAATCCATCACAGACCAAGAATTTGGCGTGCCAGCAATCGCGACAAAAATTGGGAACATAAAGTCGCCCATTTTGTGTCCCATTTGCTTAGATAACGTTTTCACATCATTAAAGATGCTGTCTTTGCACCAATCGCGCTGTGCTTCTAACTTCCACACAATAAATTGCAGCAGTTTGCGAACGTCATCTTTTTCAAGTTTTTTGTGTTCAAAATCAGCTTCGCTAACCTCCAGCATGCCCGAAAGCATGAAGCTGGAGATAGGCGCAACATCAGATAAACGATCCACCCGGCCTTGTGCCATTTCAGCAAATTGCATCAGGTAATCGCTATTGAGTGCCCAGTTTTTCAGTCGCTCAGCAAACTGTTCGGTGCTCAGGTCTTCACGAATCCAGGTGCCGTTTAACCAGCTGAGTTTTTCCTGATCGAAAATTGGTCCGCCCAGAGATACTCGAGAGATATCAAAGTGCTCAACCATTTCATCCAGAGTGAACTTTTCACGCTCGTCTGGCATTGACCAGCCCATACGGCCAAGGTAGTTAACCAGCGCTTCTGGTAAAAAGCCCATCCGCTCGTAATAACTAATGCTGGTTGGATTTTTACGCTTAGAAAGCTTGCTTTTATCTGGGTTGCGCAGCAATGGCAAATGGCACAGCTCCGGCATATCCCAACCAAAATACTTATATAAAAGCTGGTGCTTTGGAGCAGAGCTAATCCACTCTTCGCCACGAATAACATGGGTGATCTTCATCAGATGATCATCAACCACGTTAGCCAAGTGGTAAGTTGGCATGCCGTCACCCTTCATCAGGATCTGCATATCAACCTGTTGCCAGTCGATATCAATCTCGCCACGCAGCATGTCACTGAAGGTACAAGTGCCTTCGCGTGGTACTTTCATACGAACCACATGCGGTTCACCCGCTTCAAGCTTGGCTGCAACTTCTTCCTTAGAAAGACCCATGCAGTGACCGTCATAACCCTGAGCCAGTTTGTTCTCTTGCTGGTGACTACGAATTTCATCCAATCGCTCGTTGGAGCAAAAGCAATGAAATGCATGGTCATCATCGAGCAACTGCTTGATATGCGTGTCGTAAATATCGCGGCGTTCGCTTTGGCGATAAGGGCCGTATTCGCCGCCTTTATCTGGGCCTTCGCTCCAATCCAGGCCTAACCAACGCAATGAATCCATGATCATTTTTTCAGATTCAGGGGTGCTGCGTGCCTGGTCGGTATCTTCAACACGCAGGATGAATTCACCCTTGTGTTGACGGGCAAAGCAAAGATTGAACAGCGCAATGAAAGCTGTTCCTACATGGGGGTCGCCGGTTGGAGAAGGGGCGACTCGAGTACGCACACACATCAGCGTGAGACTCCGAGAAATATAAAGCGGCGATTATACGAGACAGGGGCTAGACAATGAATGGGTTGAAGCAAAATAAGGTGCTTTTTTCTAACCATACAGCAAAATATGATGTGGCCATTTGTGAGCTTCTCGTCATTCTCGCTAGGGAATGGCGAGAACCTAGTGACAGGGAGGTTTCACGGCAAGTTATGTGCGTCCGGAATAATTTACTGTCCCTAGTGAATGGATCTCAGTGGCCAATCGAATCAATTGGTTATGGTTTGAATAAAAATATTCCGAATAGGAGTATTTTTTTAACAAAAGGTTGAGCTGGCAGAGAAGTAAGGCCAGTGCGCTGCTTGAAAACGGTCGTTGGTTTGTTAGGCCGCGTTGCTAGTAAGCGCTGCGCTATCTGCATACTGAAGCTGACGAGCTGAAAGCCGGTTTACAATCTTCGGTATTTTTGTGTGCACGCGGTTGCAGTGGCATCTTCCGAGCCAAGTCATTCCGGACAGAAAGTGCATGAGTGCACGCATTAGAGTGGCGCAGGATGCCAAAGCCGAAAGCCAGGGGTGGTAGATGTTTAAGCGAGTTGCTAATTTCAAAGAATTACCTTTGCGTATCTTCTCTTCGAACATAGCTGGCATTTTGATGACATAAACGTCAATTGACATACCTGACTGCGCGCTATAGTGTCGATTTCCAACGGAAAAGGTGCTGAAAATCCGCTAGGGTAGTGGGTTGGTGAGCTTTAAACTCATATTCACTTTTGTGATAGATATAACCCTATACGGGCCTGTGTTCTGTTGGGTTTAAGTTAGGTGTACTCGATGATTCAGATTAATAAAAATAGAATCGAGATAAATGGAGGCACTGTTGAGTTGCCATACTCAATATTGGAAGCCAAGGAAATCAAGCAGGGCATTTTAATTATTTTTGACTACATGGAATTTGACAAAAATTCTGTGGCACGAAATTTCCACTGTGTGAACCAAGATGGCTCTGTTTTATGGATGGCAGAAAACCCTACAACTCAGAGTACAGATGCTTATACTAATTTTAAACGGTAATCAGGTTGTTGTTAATAATTTTGCAGGCTTTACATGCGCAATTGATCTAGCTGATGGTAAGTTGTTAAAAGGTGAGTTTACAAAGTAGTGCCTAACAAGTTCACGAATAATAAATGCCAAGCATAAATTTATTGAAAGAATGAAACCTCTACCGAATGAAACCTCTACCGAATGAAACCTCTACCATCCAAAGATATGACCGCACCAAGCCAAAACGTACCTTATGAGTAGACTGGTCTGATAATTAACCAGTCTACTCAATGCGAAAATGATTTGCTCCTATGCTGCGCGCTTGCGGCGTGGTGCATGAAAACGATGGGTTTTCTTGGTGAAGAAGGCCCGCTCGAACCAAGATATTTTATTTTCATAATGGTCTGAAGTCATAGGCTCAACGCCTTGCTTGGTAATTCGGTAGGGAACGCTGACGTCGATAGCATCTGAGTGAGCCGCTTGTTCTTGTTTGCGTTTGTCCATAAAAACATGATCGTCATATTGAGCTGTTTTGGCGTTATAAAAGCCGCCATAGCCAACTACCATTCCGTCATGAAAGCCTTTTTTGTAAAGTGCTTGTGCTACGCGTTCAGCATAAGGAGAACGAGTGCCAATTTTAATAATATCGGCATGGGAATAACCAAGAGAAAAGCGAGGAATATGAACGCCAGAAGAGCAAGTGTATAAATAAATACAAAACTTGCGTCCGAGCAGTGAACATAAGCCTTCATTCATCATCCGATTAACCAGTGCTTTTGCACCATAATTTTCTTCTGCGCTACCTAATCGTTTGCCCATTCTTCCATGGCCGACAATATATAATTCCACCAGATCACTATCAGGTTTGAAGTATAAGGCATCGGTTTCTCCGTGGGTTTCGGAAATAATAGGTATTAATTGACTGCCTGGAGGGAGTGTTGATGGGTCGCCTTGAAGAGATTTTCTTAAGTTACTGGCGCCGACATCAGAAGTCAGATCATCTACTGGAATATAAATTCTTTGTTCGACATTTGGCATTGGCTATCTTATCTTGAGTGCAAATGCATGGCGCATTCGAAAAAATCAAGATAGATATTTAAAATACCAAAAGCACTAGGTCAAAAAAAATAAGGCCGACGGTATTTATTGACCTCTGTAGCGTTATATGAGAGCGATAGTCACAAAATCTCGGCATTTAAATGTGTATCATTGTTATCTTTTAAAATTTCATTTTATGAGATTAATGAAAAACTCTCGAATGGTTCGCATTCGAGAGTTCTAGTTAATTTAAAATGATGTTAAAGATCTTTTTGTTTTTTAGAGTTAATTTTTGTGCAAGTATTCGTAGAAGAAGGAAGTTACTCAGACCAATACCAGCTCACCACGTTATAGCGATATAAACCTGCATATTCAGCATTCAATCTTTCTACCCAATGCTCAGAACCTTTTGAAAATCGATCAAAAAGTACGCAGCAATTATATAAGGGAGCAACGCTTATTTGCTTGTCATCTTGCCCTAAAAAAGTCAATTCTCCCCCTGCATTATTTTGCCACGATTTATTTAAATACAACAACATGCAGACTTCTCTTCCCGGTGAGTCGTCGGCATGTTGCGCAACAAAATCGGCGGCGCCTAATCGAAAATAATTGGTATTGATTTCAGGATCGGAGACGTTTATATCGGTTAGTTGCACATTGAAAATACGCGATAGTAGCGACATAAACTGGTTGCCACGCAAAAATGACAACAGATCTTGCGCTGCACTCGATTCATTTTCTTGCCGTTGCCAAACATCTCGCTGGACGAAGCGCTGCTCGCTGCTGGCTTTTTGCCACTCGGCATTGTCGACGTATAAGGCAGCATAAGTGTGCTGTTGAGTTTTCCAGTTATCTGGCTGCTGTAAAACCTGTATTACGTCATCGAGCCTGTCTGCATTAAACAAGTTATCAATCACGACATGGTTGGGGCAAGCGCTTAATAAAGACGCTCGATATGCATCTATTGCAGAATCGCTTGTTTGCTGATCATTCAACCACATTAAGAGTACCTGTTGGTTTTTTGTGTTTTTGACAGTGTTAAGATAAATGGTACGGGTTTTAAAGGTTTTAAAGGTTTTTATGTTTTTTTGAGAGGTGGTAATCCTGAATCCTAGGATTACCACCAAAAGAAATTAATTGATTACTCAATTTCTATTATTTCTACCGCAGGTTCATTTAATTCAATACCCGCCTGACGTTGCATTTCTTTATATTCTGCTTCAAAGAAGAATTCTTTTTCGCCAAATGCCGGGGTGAGTTGATCGAGCCATGAGGCTTTTTCATCATACTTGGCAAAGAATGGTCGTTGTAGCTAGTCATCATTTCTGGCTTGAATAAAGCGCAGTACGAAAACTTTCTCGCCTTGAATTTCTGATACACCAGAAATTTCAACTTTGCCCGGGCCGCCACTCATCGATGGGCCGCGGGCAGTTCTGGCTAACCCGGAAACCGAACCCATGGCTTTTTGGTAAATTTCCCAAGCGCGCGCCAGTGGCAATTCGAAATAACGGCTGGCACCGGTATCACGGGCGACAAACATGTAATAAGGAATGATGCCGAGTTGAATTTGCTTGTTCCACATTTTTGACCAAGTGGCTGCATCATCATTTATATGGGAAAGCAGTGGGCTTTGGGCGCGAATCTGAGCGCCGGTGGCGCGAATGCGGCGAATGGCTTCTTTGGTGGTCGGCGATTCCAGCTCTCGCCAATGGTTAAAGTGCGCCATTACCGCGACATGTTTACCGGCTTTAACCAATCGTTCCATGGCGGCGAGAATGCGATCGCTGTCGTCATCGGTCACAAAGCGCTGTGGCCAGAAGGTGAGGGTTTTGGTACCGAAGCGAACTGTCTGGATATGAGAAAGCTCTTCTCTATATAAGCCTTCCAGATAACGCTCCAGATGATCGGCGTTCATTACCAATGAGTTACCGCCGGTAATTAACAGGTCTGTCACTTCTTTATGGCTTTCCAGATAACCGAATAACGCCTCGGAATCGGTGGAAGAAAACTTTAACTCTTTGTCGCCGACAAACTGTGCCCAGCGAAAGCAAAAGGTGCAGTAGGCGTGGCAAACCTGGCCCTGGCTTGGGAAGAACAACACGGTTTGGGTGTATTTGTGCTGGCTGCCCGGCAGGCTATGGCCGTTGTAGCTCGGCACATTCATTTGCATTTGCCCGGCAGGATGCGGATTCAAGCTGGCACGAACTTCCATGGCGACTTGATGAATTTCTTGTTCGCTGGCGTTTTGCTTAATTAAATTGGCAATGCGATCAAATGATGCGTCGTCCAGCATGCCTTTTTGAGGAAAGGTCAGGCGGAACATTGGATCGTTTTCTGCATCTTCCCAATCAATCAAGTTATCAATTACGTGGGGGTTGGTACGAAAAGGGAATACCCGTGAGACCACATCAATATTAAATTTTAGCGCGGCAGGTAATAGGTTGAGCGCTTCAATTTTATGTAAGTGCTTATTGGTGAAGGCTTGGTACTCGATTTTTTCAAATGATGAGCACGGGGATAGCGTAACTGCTTTATTCACTAACAACTCCCGGGGGAAAACATGAAAAACTCTGCCAGGAAACTGGCATAAGAAGAAACAATCATACAGAAAGGATTTTTCCAGTTTTTGACCCGAGCAGGGCAAAGGACAACAGTCATGAGATGATGATTGAATGCTTGACAATAAAGGGCTCGATCCATAGTATGCGCCCCACTTGTTGCGGCTCAGCCGAAGCAAGTACTAGGTCCCCATCGTCTAGAGGCCTAGGACACCGCCCTTTCACGGCGGTAACAGGGGTTCGACTCCCCTTGGGGATACCAAATTTAAAGGCATTGATTTCAATCGCTTGGCGTGAAATTGGTGTAGCAAAGCAAGTTCAAGGTCCCCATCGTCTAGAGGCCTAGGACACCGCCCTTTCACGGCGGTAACAGGGGTTCGACTCCCCTTGGGGATACCAATTCAGTGGCATTGACTGAACATTCGATGCAACGCAGTAAAAAGTTCAAGGTCCCCATCGTCTAGAGGCCTAGGACACCGCCCTTTCACGGCGGTAACAGGGGTTCGACTCCCCTTGGGGATACCAATTTAGTTGAATCGATTAATAATTCGATTCGATGTAAGAAGTTTAAGTAAAAAGTTCAAGGTCCCCATCGTCTAGAGGCCTAGGACACCGCCCTTTCACGGCGGTAACAGGGGTTCGACTCCCCTTGGGGATACCAATTCAGTGGCATTGACTGAACATTCGATGCAACGCAGTAAAAAGTTCAAGGTCCCCATCGTCTAGAGGCCTAGGACACCGCCCTTTCACGGCGGTAACAGGGGTTCGACTCCCCTTGGGGATACCAATTAAGAAAGCCAACTCATTGAGTTGGCTTTTTTTTGCTCAAAATAAAGTGGTTCGAGCCTTGTTGTGTGTTCGGCTATGGCTTGTTTATCTGCCACTTGGCTGGTGGTTGACTATCAACGTCTACTGTTTTCTTTGTCGTCAGTTTCGTTTAGTTCCCTTCGATACTCTCTTTTGTGGTTTTCTTTTGCAGCTACTGTCTTTGGTATGTGTTGCCGCGGCTGGTTTGTAAGCGACTTGTAGCCCATGCTGATGTTTGCGATTGAGGGTTTGCTCGGTTGTCTGGCTGATTCTTAGTTGGTGATTAAATCTTTGTTTGAAAGTGAGTGCTTGGAGGTGTCTGGGTGGTTGCAGGGAAGCAAGCGTTGATTGAGATGGGCCGTGGTTTGTTTTTTGGGTTGTCGAGTGCGTTGTCATTGGGTGTGCTTCGATTGATCGTGTTGTTATTAATTTCAGTGTCTGGATTGTTAGCAGGTTGCAGTGGCTCAGATCGACCAAGTCGTGAGTATTTGCAGCGACTTGAGCGAGTCACTGATATGCAGCCACTGGACTTTCCTAGGTCAGATTTTTTTGCTGTGCCCAATAAACCAGATGCATTAATTAAAGAGGTGCGAGTCTCATTTAACTTGCTGGAATCTATCGAGTTGGATCGTTGCGGTATTTTGTCTTTGCTGGCAGAAGCGAATGGGCCTTTGGGCAAAATACAAAATGGCCCGCCTCGATTGCAGCGAGAGCTGAAGTTGTTTCAGCTGACTAAGCAATGCATCGATTCTGGTCGGGCGGGTGATTTGATCAAGCAAGTTGATCGGTTGCGGCGGGGGCGTTGGTCGGTTCGTTTTTGGAATATTTTGCTAGAGAGCCCTGAGGTTGGCCGACTCTATGCAGCTTCAGGTTTGCAGGGTGATGTGGTGATTTCTTTATCGCGCCCTTTGCAGATTTTGCTACAGGCGCAGCGGTCGCCTGAGCGGGTGAATATCGACAATGTCTATCCCGCATTTCAAGCGTTGTCTAATTTCGCTGGCGGTAAGTTTTGGAGAGAGCTGAAATTATTAACGGCAGAACTGCAGTTGGCTGAAGAGCGAGTGGAAGCGTTTTCTGCAATGGGGAGCTGTAACAACCCGTTTCGCCGCAAGCAAGTAAAGCGCATGCAAGGTTTGCTTTATCGTTATTTTATTCCGGAAATTCAAACGCGAATGGTGTTGTTGGCTCGGCAGGCTGAATTGCTTGAGGGTTTTTGGTTGGAGATGTTAAAAAATAAGCGACTGCTAGTGGGCTTGGAGTTTCAAAATTACCTAAATCGTCTGGTCGGGCAGGGCGGTTTGGTGAGTCAGTTTCGCAAGGTCAGTGTGTCTCACGCACAAGCCTGGAATGATTTGTTAAAAAAATGTGATATGTCGCCCGGAGTAAATAGGTTGAATGGCTAATCTGTGGTCTGGCCAACCACCCCGGTCTACCGGGCTGCTAAGATTGTGCTTGGGTTTAGTAGGAATTTTATTGATGAAAAAATTAGTTAAAATCGATGCCGATGCGCATTCAATGTTGAAAAAATTAAGCTTTAGAACTGATCGCCAAATGGGGGAGATAGTTTCGGAATTGGTGCGAGGTGCGTACAACGAAATGGTCGAAGAGTTTAAAACGGGTAAGGATGAACGCACATTTCCTCGCCAAGAGGGAGAATCTGGCTTCTAGGCTTTCTGTGTCGGCCTTCAGACGTTATAGTGGGGTTAGCCAGCAGTGACTCATAAAAATTAGTTATGAGTGGACAATAACAGGTGTGCCTAATTTATGTCTGAAAATGAAATACACAATGTGAATGTGATCTCGCAGGATGTTCTGATTACTCCCCGAGAGCTTAAGGCTCGCCTACCTGTCTCCGATTCTGCCGAAAAGACCATCCTCTCAGGCCGCAAGGTTGTTGAGGATATTCTTGACGGTAAAGATCATCGGCTGATAGTCGTAGTGGGGCCATGCTCGATCCATGATGTTAAAGCTGCGAAGGCCTATGCAGAAAAGCTGGCTGAGCTTTCTAAAAAAGTAGGCGACACGTTGTATTTAGTGATGCGTGTCTATTTTGAAAAACCACGAACTACCGTTGGTTGGAAGGGCTTAATTAATGATCCGCGAATGGACGACTCTTTCCATATTGAAGAAGGCTTAGAAGTCGCTCGTGAATTGTTGCTATGGATTAATGAGCTCGGATTGCCAGCGGCAACCGAAGCGCTCGATCCTATCTCTCCACAATATTTATCTGATCTGATTTCATGGTCAGCGATTGGTGCCAGAACCACCGAGTCGCAGACTCACCGTGAAATGTCTTCGGGCCTTTCTATGCCAGTTGGTTTTAAAAATGGCACCGATGGCGGGCTAGAGGTTGCGATTAATGCAATGCAATCGGTTTCCCAGCCACATAGTTTCCTCGGTATTAACCGTCAAGGGCAGTGTGTGGTGATTCGTACTCGCGGTAATAAGTACGGGCATGTGGTGTTGCGCGGTGGCAAGCAACCGAATTACGATTCGGTCAACATCGCTTTATGCGAGAAGCGATTGGAAGCAGTAGGCGAACGATCAAATATCATCGTCGATTGTAGTCACGCGAACTCCAACAAAGATCCTTCTCTGCAGCCGCTGGTTGCCGATAATATTGCTAACCAAGTGTTGGAAGGCAATCAGTCGATCGTAGGTATGATGTTGGAAAGTAATATCGAGGCAGGAAACCAAAAGATCCCAGCTAATTTGGAAGACCTGAAGTATGGTGTTTCAGTGACAGATGGCTGTATTGATTGGCAAACTACTGAGAAAACGCTGATCGATATGGCTGATAAGTTAAGAGAAACGCTGCCAAAGCGGCTTTCCTCTAAGTAAGATCGTTGACAGGCGGGGCGCGTTTCCATAGAATGCGCTCCGTCGATTGGGGCCATAGCTCAGCTGGGAGAGCGCAACACTGGCAGTGTTGAGGTCTGCGGTTCGATCCCGCATGGCTCCACCAATTTCCTTTTTAGTACGACGAAAAAGGGGCTATAGCTCAGCTGGGAGAGCGCAACACTGGCAGTGTTGAGGTCAACGGTTCGATCCCGTTTAGCTCCACCAAATTTTTAGCTCAAGGCAAGGACGCCATGGCTACATCTAATTCAGAAAAACCTTCCGAAAAATCTCCTGATAGTAATGCCTCTAATGGTAGGCTTTCAGAAAAACCTATTATTTTTTTAATTCATGGTGTTATGACTGGAAATTCAATCTGGTCTGATAATTTTTTGCCGTGGCTTGAAGAAAAAGGCTATCGAGTTTGCGCGCCTTCTTTGCCATGTCATGGCGAGAAATTTGACCCTTTTATGCTGCAAACTCAAACAATTGAATCCTATCTCGATTTTTTAGTCTCGGAAATTGAAAAATTACCTGAGCCTCCTGTGGTGATGGGTTTTTCGATGGGCGGGGCATTGTTGGCGCGGTTGGTTGAAAAGATCGAAATTAAATCGGTGGTTTTTGTTTGTTCATTGCCTTTGCAGGGTGGTGGTGCATTGTGCATGCAAAAAATTTCTGAAGGTAAGTTGTTTTCTTGGAGTCCAGGCGTCTTGGGTGTTTTGGCGAATGAACGGCTTAAGGAAGTGCTGCATGCTGAATCTGCGATAGTTCTTTCACAGTTGTCTTTGCCTTATTCGCCGGGTATTGAGCTGCAAAAAAAATCAGTGCTTGTAGTGGCTTCAGCTGCGGATGATTTTGTTCCAGAAATTTTGCAACGGCAAATGGCAGAGCAAATTTCAGCAGATTATTTATTGTTAGAAAATGCCGGGCATTGTTTTATGTTGGAGCAAAACTGGCAGCAACATTTAATAAAAATAGAAAAATGGATTTCTGCTTGACTCTTGGTTCTCAATCAGTAAAATTCTGCTCCGTCTTGAGATGTCCCCATCGTCTAGAGGCCTAGGACACCGCCCTTTCACGGCGGTAACAGGGGTTCGACTCCCCTTGGGGATACCAATTGAAAAGGCATTGATTCAAACAGGTTTTGATTTGAGTCGATGTAGCATGTAGTGAAAAGTTCAAGGTCCCCATCGTCTAGAGGCCTAGGACACCGCCCTTTCACGGCGGTAACAGGGGTTCGACTCCCCTTGGGGATACCAATAAAAAAGCCAGCTCATTGAGCTGGCTTTTTTTATGCTTGCGATTTGGGTCGGGTTTGAACGATCGAGAATTACTGCAGGTGCAAGCATTGAAAAGCCCGCCGAAGCGGGCTTTCTTTTAGCGCTCGGAAACAGGTTTCCATTCACGCTTGTCTTCGCCGGTATATAGCTGGCGAGGACGGCCGATGCGATAACTTGGATCGCTGATCATTTCGTTCCAGTGTGCAATCCAGCCTACTGTTCTTGCCAAGGCAAAGATTACGGTAAACATATTGGTTGGAATGCCAATGGCTTTCAAAATGATGCCGGAGTAGAAGTCGACATTCGGATAGAGGCTTCGTTCAATGAAGTACTCATCTTCCAGAGCGATCTGTTCCAGGCGCTTGGCGATCTTCAGTAGAGGATCGTTATCCAGGCCTAATTCACCTAAAACTTCGTCGCAGGTTTGTTTCATAACTTTGGCGCGAGGGTCGAAGTTCTTGTAAACCCGGTGGCCGAAGCCCATCAGGCGGAATGGATCGTTCTTGTCTTTGGCGCGAGCAACGAATTCATCGATTCGGCTCTCATCACCAATTTCTTCCAGCATAGTCAGTACTGCTTCGTTTGCACCACCGTGGGCTGGTCCCCACAGAGCGGCAATACCGGCAGCGATACAAGCAAATGGGTTGGCTCCAGAAGAACCAGCCAAACGAACTGTAGACGTAGATGCATTCTGCTCGTGATCGGCGTGCAGAGTGAAAATACGATCCATCGCTCTTTCAAGTACTGGGTTAACCTGGTAATCCGAGCAAGGCGTGCTGAACATCATGCGCAGGAAGTTCCCGGCATAGCTCTGGTCATTGCGTGGATAAACAAAAGGTTGCCCTTTGGTGTACTTGTAACACATTGCTGCAATTGTCGGGATTTTTGCAATCAATCTGAATGCGCAAACTTCCCGGTGATGCGGGTCTGTGATGTCTAAAGAGTCATGGTAAAACGCTGATAAGGCGGCAACAACACCGGCCATAATCGCCATTGGGTGGGCATCACGTCTGAAGCCTTTATAGAACGCAGCCAACTGTTCATGAACCATGGTGTGGTTCTGAACGGTGCTGGTGAAGTGCTCTTTTTGCTTCTGGTCTGGCAGCTCTCCATATAACAACAGATAGCAAACTTCCAGGTAATCAGACTGGGTTGCTAGCTGATCGATGGGGTAGCCGCGATGTAGCAATACGCCTTTTCCGCCATCGATAAATGTAATCTTGGATTCGCAAGATGCAGTCGATAAGAAGCCAGGGTCAAAGGTAAATACGCCATGACCACCAAGCTTGCTGATATCTACAACATCTTGACCAAGGGTTCCGGAGTGAATCGGTAATGCAACAGGAGATTCACCGTTCGGTAACTGTAATTGAGCCGTTTTTTCTGCCATTTATGGCCCTCCTCTGGTGTCGAAAATCTCACCCGACCAGGGATGTTTGGGGGGTTAACTATAAGAGTGGAGCGCGCTTTGTCAATTGCAGCATTGACGCAAGGCAAATTTTTTTTGGTCTTCGATGTAATAACTACCCCTTAGGTCATAGCTTTTATATCCAAATATGCACTTTGTTTTGATCTGTCGCTGGGATACTATTTGGCCGTGCTATGGGGTGTCTCGATACGCAGTCTATATTCTTATTGGTTGTATTTACCCATTGGTATCTTGCTGACGGTGTTCGCGCTGACGTGACGCCACTCCGTGTGGGAGAGTCGGAGCTCTTATGAAAGATAAAAGACCTAGAAATATTTCGCCTGGCGATATTATGGCGATGCAGCTGCCAATTACTGCAAAAGCCTCGATTCTGCACCGGATATCCGGTGTGTTGTTATTCCTGTTAATGCCAGTATTGCTTTGGCTTTTGGATTTTTCGCTCAGTTCTGAGCAGAATTTCCTTCAGTTGAAAAGTGTACTTGATGGCTCAGTTGGAAAGCTGGCGACGCTGTTTGCAATGGCGTTCTTGATTTATCACTTCTGTGCGGGTATCCGCCACTTGTTGATGGATCTTGGCTATGGCGAGGAAAAAGAAAGCGGCAAGCAGGGTGCTGTGGCGATGATGGTTGTCACTGCAATTCTGGTTGCGTTAACGGGAGTGTGGTTATGGCTGTAGATTACATTACAAGCCTTAGCAAAAATGGCTTGACCGATTGGTTGTATCAAAGAGCAACCGCGATAGTTCTGGCACTTTACACAATCTTCTTTGCCGGTTTTTTAATCGGTTCTCCTGAAATCACTTATGCGACTTGGAGCCATTTGTTTGCGGCTACTTGGTTCAAGGTATTTACCTTGGCAACAGTAATTTCTGTTGCAGTGCATAGCTGGGTAGGTATGTGGGGAATTTTAACGGACTACGTTAAGCCGAATGGTTTGCGCTTATTGCTGCAAATGTTGGTGATTTTTGTATGTCTGATTATTACTCTCTGGTGTTTACTGATTTTGTGGGGAGCCTAAATGAATATTCCGCAGGAACAGTTTGATGCAGTAATTGTTGGTGGTGGCGGTGCAGGTATGCGCGCATCACTTCAATTAGCCGCATCTGGATTTAAAGTTGCTTTGATTTCTAAAGTATTCCCAACGCGTTCTCATACGGTATCTGCGCAGGGTGGTATTACTTGTGCCATTGCTAGTTCAGATCCAAACGATAAGTGGGAATGGCACATGTACGATACGGTTAAGGGTTCCGATTATATCGGAGACCAAGACTCTATCGAATATATGTGTAAAGAAGGACCTAAAGCAGTTTTTGAACTGGAACATATGGGGCTGCCGTTTAGCCGAACAGAGCGAGGTACTATTTACCAACGCCCTTTCGGTGGTCAGTCTAAAGAATTTGGTGGCGAGCAGGCTGCACGTACATGTGCTGCTGCCGACCGTACTGGTCATGCTCTGTTGCACACCTTGTTCCAGCAAAATACGAAAGCCAATACCAACTTCTTCAACGAATGGTATGCAGTTGATCTGGTGACCAATGATGATGGCGACGTTTGCGGCGTTATCGGCATGTCAATGGAAACCGGTGAGTTGCGCTATCTGAAGTCTCGTGCAACGGTTTTTGCAACCGGTGGCGCGGGTCGCATTTATGCTTCAACCACAAATGCGCATATTAATACTGGTGACGGTGTTGGTATGGCTGCACGTGCTGGTGTGCCACTGCAAGACATGGAAATGTGGCAGTTCCACCCGACGGGAATTCACGGTGCCGGTGTTCTGGTAACTGAGGGTTGTCGTGGTGAGGGTGGTTACCTGTTGAACAAGAATGGCGAGCGCTTTATGGAGCGTTATGCGCCAAATGCTAAAGATCTGGCTGGCCGTGATGTGGTCGCTCGTTCGATGATGCAGGAAATTCTTGACGGTAATGGTTGTGGTCCGAACAAAGATCATGTCTACCTCAAGCTGGATCATTTGGGCGAAGAAACCCTCAATCTACGCTTACCCGGTGTTTTAGAATTATCTCGTACATTTGGCCATGCAGATCCAGTTAAAGAGCCGATTCCAGTAGTACCTACTTGTCATTACCAAATGGGCGGAATTCCGACCAATGTTCATGGTCAGGCGTTGCGCCGCGATGAACAAGGTAAAGAGCAGATAGTCAATGGATTGTATGCGGTAGGTGAGATTGCTTGCGTATCGGTACACGGTGCTAACCGCCTTGGTGGTAATTCATTGCTGGATCTGGTGGTGTTTGGTCGTGCGGCAGGTCTGCATATCGAACAATCACTGAAAGATGGTCTGGAATATGCCGATCATACTGATGCTGATATTGAAAAAGCGATGGCGCGTTATAACCGCCTTGAAACTTCTTCAGAAGGCGAGTCAGTTGATGATTTGCGTGAAGAGCTTCAGCAAACCATGCAGGCACATTTCGGTGTTTTCCGTGATGGTCCTTACATGGCTGAAGGTTTAGAGAAACTCAAAGATTTGCGTAAGCGAGTTGCCAAGACTGCTTTGAAAGATAAGAGCAAGTCTTTCAATACGGCTCGTATTGAAGCACTAGAGCTGGATAACCTGATGGAAACTGCATTCGCTACGGCGGTTGCAGCAAACTTCAGAACAGAAAGTCGTGGTGCTCACAGTCGTAATGATTATCTTGAGCGTGATGATGAGAATTGGTTGTGCCATTCTTTTTATGACACCAAGACTGAGGAAGTGACCAAGCGTGACGTTAACTTCTCACCAAAAACCAGGGAAGCATTCCCACCCAAGCCTCGGGTTTATTAAGGGAGTATGGCAATGAAATTCAAGATATATCGCTATAACCCTGAAACCGACAAGGCACCATACCTTCAGGATTATGATCTGGAAGTTCCAGAGGGTAAGGATTTAATGGTGCTGGATGCTCTGATTTTGTTAAAAAGTCAGGACTCATCTCTGGCATTCCGCCGCTCATGCCGTGAAGGTGTTTGTGGTTCGGATGGCATTAGCATGAACGGTAAAAATGGTCTGGCTTGCGTGACGCCTCTCTCAGAATTGGGTAAAGGCACCATCACCATTCGCCCATTGCCGGGTTTGCCAGTCATTCGTGATCTGGTGGTCGATATGGAGCTGTTTTATAAACAGTACCGTAAAATCGAACCATATTTGCAGAATGACACCCCTGCACCAGATCGTGAACGACTGCAGTCACCAGAAGAACGTGAAAAACTAGATGGTTTGTACGAGTGTATTCTTTGTGCTTGCTGCTCTAGTTCTTGCCCATCTTTTTGGTGGAATCCAGATAAGTTTGTTGGCCCTGCAGGTTTGCTGCAGGCGTATCGTTTCTTGGCAGATAGCCGCGATACGGCAACTGATAAACGACTGGGTAACTTGCAAGATCCGTTTAGTGTATTTCGCTGCCACGGCATTATGAATTGCGTCAACGTTTGTCCAAAGGGTTTAAATCCGACCCGGGCAATCGGTAAAATTCGATCCATGATGCTCAATAAGGCAGTGTGACAAATTGTTACTGATGCACTATAAAAGAGGTCGACCATTGGTCGGCCTTTTTTGTTTCACTATCAGCTGACAAAAATCAATGTTTGTTGTGGGTTAATTGTTGCGGATTAACTGTGATAGTCTTTAACCCGCTCGGGAAAAGCCTTGTTACAAACGGCTTTCCGTGATTAATGATGCTTTTTCTGGAACTCATGTACATTGCTGCTGTACTTACTACTGATGGCGACACAATCGCTGCAGACGAGAGTGCCCGGGGCCTATAAATGCAAGAAAAGTCTATGTCCGAGCTGTTTGGTACATCCCATTTGGATGGAGCCAATGCAGCCTATCTCGAGCAGGCATATGAAGATTACCTGCGAGATCCGAATTCTACCCCTGAAAAATTGCGCACTTATTTCGAAACCTTACCAAGGTTAGAGTCCAATCCAGGGCAGGATATTCCACATTCTGAAGTTCGTGATTATTTTCGAACCTTGGTTCGAAAAACTGGTGGCAGCAAGGTTCAACTATCCGCTGCTGAGTTGGAATTGGAAGCTAAGCAGGTAAAAGTCCTGCAGATGATTAATGCTTTCCGTTTCCGCGGTCACCAAAATGCTATGACTAACCCGTTAGGGTTGCCGATTAGCGATCCGCTGAACGAACTTACACTAGAATTTCATCAATTAAATAGTGCCGATCTGGATACTGTTTTCAAAACCGGCTCTTTTGTTGGTTCCGATGAAATGCCACTGCGCGATATTTATCAGGCGTTGCAACAAACTTATTGTGGATCTGTTGGTGTGGAATACATGCACATTACAGATACCGCAGAAAAGCGTTGGATCCAGCAGCGAGTTGAAAGTCTTCGCGGTAATCCCGGATTTTCTGATGAAGTCCGAATGCGATTATTGCGTCAGCTAACTGCCGCTGAAGGTCTGGAAAAATATCTCCATAATAAATATGTAGGTCAGAAACGTTTCTCACTGGAAGGTGGTGAAACATTAATTCCGATCTTGCATGAAATTATTCACCGTTCTGGTGGCTATGGCGTAAAAGACCTAGTTATTGGTATGGCGCACCGGGGGCGTTTGAATGTTCTGGTGAACATTCTGGGTAAATCTCCTGGTGAATTATTTGAAGAATTTGAAGGAAAACGCCGTGAAGGTTTAGCGTCTGGTGACGTTAAATATCACCAAGGTTTTTCTTCTGATGTGCAAACCGAAGGTGGCCCAGTCCACTTGGCATTAGCATTTAATCCATCGCACTTGGAAATTGTTTCTCCAGTGGTTATGGGTTCTGTTAAAGCACGTCAAGAGCGTCGTAATGATGAAACCCACGATCAGGTGCTGCCTATTACCATTCATGGTGACTCGGCATTTACCGGACAGGGTGTTGTTATGGAGACATTTAATATGTCTCAGGCGCGTTGTTATAAAGTCGGTGGCACAATTCGTCTGGTGATTAACAATCAGGTCGGTTTCACGACTTCCAATCCAACTGACACTCGCTCAACTCTGTACTGTACTGATGTTGCGAAAATGATCGAAGCACCGATCTTCCACGTTAATGCAGATGATCCTGAAGCTTGCTTGTTCGTGACCCAGTTAGCGCTGGATTACAGGATGCAGTTTAAAAAGGATGTGGTCATCGATTTGGTTTGTTATCGCCGTCATGGCCATAACGAAGCAGACGAACCAGCAGCAACCCAGCCTGCGATGTACAAAATCATTCGTAATTTGCCAAGCACGCGTGCGATTTATGCCGAGCGTATTGTCAATCAAGGTGTATTGGATTCCGACGGAATTAAAGCAGCGACCGAGCGTTATCGTAATCTGCTAGTGGCTAGAGATCGCGTGGTTTCAGAGCTGCTTGAAGGTGAGCAGAGCAAGTTGGCAACCGATTGGTCAAAATTCATCGGACACCACTGGGAAGCGCCGCACGATACAACAGTTCCTGCCGATCACTTGCGTAGTCTGGCTAAGTCTTTAGAGCAGCGTCCTGATGGCGTTGAACTGCAAGGACGTGTTGCCAAAATCTACCAAGATCGCCAAAAAATGGCGGCGGGCGCTCAGCCGGTAGATTGGGGTTTTGCTGAAACACTGGCATACGCCACTTTGTTAGATGAGGGTCATCCGGTACGGATTTCTGGTCAAGATTGTGGTCGAGGTACTTTCTTCCATCGTCATGCTGTTTTGCATAACCAGAAAAACGAAGGTGAATCTTACACGCCTCTCGCTAATATCAAGCCAGATCAACCCAGCTTTACCGTGATTGACTCGGTGTTGTCAGAAGAAGCGGTTTTGGCATTTGAATATGGTTTTGCGACAGCAGAGCCGAATGCGATGGTGATCTGGGAAGCCCAGTTTGGTGATTTCGCCAACGGCGCCCAGGTAGTAGTCGATCAATTTATCAGCTCAGGCGAACAGAAATGGGGCCGTTTTTGCGGCTTGACCATGTTCTTGCCACATGGCTATGAAGGCCAGGGCCCGGAGCACTCATCTGCGCGACTGGAACGTTATCTGCAATTATGTGCTGAGCACAATATGCAGGTTTGCGTACCGAGTACTCCAGCGCAGGTGTTCCATATGATTCGTCGTCAAATGCGCCGAATCTATCGAAAGCCTCTGATTGTGATGACACCAAAAAGCTTGCTGCGTCATCCATTGGCAACATCCACTATGGGTGATTTGTCATCAGGCACTTTCGAAACCGTCATTGGCGATGTGGATAGCCTGACGGCAAAAGATGTTTCACGAGTGGTTTTGTGTAGTGGCAAGGTTTACTACGACCTACTCAAAGTACGTCGTGAACAACAGTTAGATAATGTGGCAATTGTCCGTGTTGAACAGCTATATCCATTCCCAGAAGACAAGCTAAAGGCAATTTTGAAGCCTTATAAGCATGTTGGGGAAATTGTCTGGTGCCAGGAAGAACCCATGAACCAAGGTGCATGGTATTCCAGTCAGCACCATTTCAATGCTTGCCTGACTAAAAACCAGGTGCTGGTTTACGCCGGACGTGAAGCTTCAGCTTCACCTGCTGTCGGTTATTACTCTTTGCACGTTGAACAGCAAAACGGGCTGGTTAACGATGCGCTGGGCATTAAATGAATAAAATTCAGAGAAAGGGATCGACACAATGACAATAGAAGTCAAAGTCCCGGTACTACCCGAGTCAGTTGCAGATGCAACCATTCTTACCTGGAATAAGCAGGAAGGGGATGTGGTAGAAAGAGATGACGTTCTTGCTGAACTGGAAACTGACAAGGTTGTACTGGAAGTGCCAGCGACTGAGTCTGGTGTGCTTGGAAAAATTCTCAAGCAGGAAGGTGAAACAGTAGTTGCCAATGAATTGTTAGCAGTCATTGAGGAAGGTGCGGGTGCTGTGCCAGCTGCAACTGAGGCGGTCGCTTCGGAAGTAGCAGGCGATGCTAATGCAGCATCTAGTCCAGCGGTTAGAAGATTGTTATCCGAACATGATTTGGATGCAGCTTCGGTTAAAGGTACCGGTAAAGGCGGACGTATCCTTAAGGAAGACGTTCTAGCTGCAGCCAAAACATCTGCTGCACCTGCACAGCCAGCTCCAGTAGCTGCTGCGGCACCTGTTGCAAAAGCGGCGCCAGCACCAGTTGCACCAGTGGTAGAGCTTAACGATTCTGACCGTGTAGAAAAGCGTGTGCCCATGACACGTCTACGGGCCAAAATCGCAGAGCGTCTAGTCGATGCTCAGCACACCACTGCAATGTTGACCACCTTCAATGAAGTCAACATGAAACCAATCATGGATCTGCGCAAAAAGTACCAAGAGCGCTTTGTTAAAACCCATGATGTAAAACTGGGTTTCATGTCGTTCTTTGTCAAAGCAGTTACCGAAGCGCTGAAGAAATTCCCTGCAGTGAATGCATCAATTGATGGCAGCGATATTGTTTATCACGGCTATTTTGATATCGGTGTTGCAGTTTCTTCGCCTCGTGGTTTGGTGGTTCCGGTTGTTCGTAATACCGATCAAATGGGACTGGCAGATACTGAAAAGAAAATCATCGACTATGGCCAGCGTGCAACTAAGGGCGCAATTGCTCTGGATGAAATGCAGGGCGGTACCTTCACCATTACTAATGGCGGTACTTTTGGCTCGATGATGTCAACGCCTATCCTCAATCCGCCACAAAGCGGTATTCTGGGTATGCACGCAATTAAAGAGCGTGCGATGGTGGTTGATGGTCAAGTGGTTGTTCTGCCAATGATGTATCTGGCATTAAGCTACGATCACCGGATTATTGACGGTAAAGAAGCCGTTCAATTCCTAGTAACTGTTAAAGATTTGCTGGAAGAACCAGCACGTTTGTTACTGGATCTATAGGTTTTCGAGCGAGCTGAGGTTATTTCATGTCAGATCAATTTGATGTCGTCGTGATCGGTGCAGGCCCTGCAGGTTATGTTGCTGCAATTCGTGCTGCACAGTTAGGCTTGAACACCGCTTGCGTCGATAAATGGATTAACGCCGAGGGTAAGCCATCCCTCGGTGGCACGTGTTTAAATGTGGGTTGCATCCCTTCTAAAGCATTACTGGAATCTTCCGAGAAGTTCCATGAAGCACAAGAAGGTCTGGCGGCACACGGTATTAAATTATCCGCTGCGCCAGAAGTTGATGTACCCGCAATGATTGCTCGCAAAGACGACATTGTTAGTAAATTAACCGGTGGCATTGCCCAGCTATTTAAAAGTAATGGCGTTACCAGTATTGCTGGGCAGGCAAAATTGTTAGGTGGTCGCAAAGTTGAAGTGACCGATGCCGATGGCAATGTTCAACTGCTGCAGGCTGAAAATGTGATCATTGCAACCGGTTCTATCCCGGTCGATATTCCAGTTGCTCCAGCAAATGGCGATACCATTGTTGATTCTAGTGGCGCATTGGAATTCACCGAAATACCTAAACGTTTGGGTGTGATTGGTGCTGGTGTGATTGGTTTGGAGCTAGGCAGCGTCTGGCGCCGTCTTGGTTCAAAGGTTGTGCTGCTTGAAGCACAAGAAACCTTTATGCCAATGGCCGATCAAAAAGTAGCTAAAGACTTTCTTCGCCAATTAAAAGGTCAGGGTATGGATGTTCGCCTGGGTGCTCGGGTGATTAAATCTAGCCAGACTAAAAAAGGCGTCAAGGTTACCTATGAAGATAGCAAAGGTGAGCATACTTCAGAATTTGACAAGCTGATTGTTGCGGTGGGTCGCCGTCCAGTCACTCAGGCTTTATTAAGTTCTGAAGCAGATATTTTGCTGGATGAGCGTTCATTTATTCATGTTGATGATCAGTGCCGTACCAATCAGCCAGGTATTTTTGCCATAGGTGATGTAGTTCGTGGCCCGATGCTTGCTCATAAAGGTTCTGAAGAAGGTGTGATGGTTGCAGAAATTATTGCAGGCCGTCAGCGTCATATGAATTACGATGCGATTCCTTCAGTGGTCTACACCCATCCGGAAGTTGCTTGGGTAGGTAAAACCGAAGAAGAACTGAAAGCTGCCGGTGAAAAATATCGCGTTGGTCAGTTCCCATTTGCCGCCAGCGGCCGTGCTATGGCAATGAATGCCAATCAAGGTATGGTTCGTGTGATTGCAGATGAAACAACGGATCAGGTATTAGGCGTACATATCTGTGGCCCACAAGCGGGTGAATTAATCGCTCAAGCTGTGATCGCTATGGAAATGCAAGCTACTGCCGAAGATCTGGCGTTAACTGTTTTTGCTCACCCAACACTGTCTGAGGCACTGCATGAAGCAGCTTTGGCAGTTCATGGCGAAGCAATACATATGGCTGCACCGAGAAAAAAACGCTGATTGCTGCAGCGTTGATTGGTCAGTAATAAAAGCCAAGTAAGTACAATTTAATTCAAATAACTAATCGGAGCAGTTGCATGAACCTGCACGAATACCAAGCAAAACAACTTTTTGCTGAATATGGCCTTCCAGTCTCAGTAGGTCACGCAGTGGATTCCGCCGATGCGGCAGTTGAAGCAGCCAAAAAAATTGGTGGCGATAAGTGGGTCGTCAAAGCTCAGGTACATGCTGGTGGCCGTGGTAAGGCTGGCGGTGTAAAGCTAGTTAGCAGTGAAGAAGAAATTCGCGAATTTGTTAACAGCCAAATCGGCACCCGCTTGGTGACCTATCAGACAGATGAAAATGGCCAGCCGGTCGATAAGATTCTGATCGAAACCTGCACCGATATTGCCGATGAGCTCTATTTAGGTGCGGTGGTTGACCGCGCAAGCCGTCGTGTGACTTTCATGGCATCTACTGAAGGTGGCGTGGAAATCGAGAAGGTTGCGGCGGAAACACCAGAAAAAATCCTTAAAGCTGAAATTGACCCAATGGTTGGCGCTCAGCCATATCAAGCGCGTGAATTGGCTTATCAGTTAGGACTAGATCCGCAGCAAGTGCGTCAGTTCACCAAGGTCTTTATGGGCCTGTCGCAAATGTTCACCGATCTGGATCTGGCGTTGATCGAAATTAACCCGCTGGTGATCACTGAAGAAGGCAATATTCTTTGCCTGGACGGCAAGTTATCGGTTGATGGTAACGCGATGTTCCGTCAAGCCAAGCTTCAGCCAATGCATGATCCTAGCCAGGAAGATGAGCGCGAAGCGCTGGCTGCCAAATGGGAGCTGAACTACGTTGCTTTGGGCGGAAACATCGGTTGTATGGTAAACGGTGCCGGTTTGGCAATGGGTACCATGGATACCATTAAGTTGTTTGGTGGCGATCCAGCTAACTTCTTGGATGTTGGTGGTGGCGCAACCCGTGAACGGGTATCGGAAGCGTTTAAAATCATCTTGTCCGATGACAACGTAAAGGCAGTATTGGTTAATATCTTTGGCGGTATCGTGCGTTGCGATCTAATTGCTGAAGGTATTATTGGTGCGGTAGAAAGTGTTGGCGTTAATGTTCCAGTAGTAGTTCGTCTGGAAGGTAATAATGCACAGTTAGGCCGAGACAAACTCGCCGAAAGCGATTTAAATATTATCGCGGCTGAAAGTCTGTCAGACGCCGCTCAGAAAGTGGTTAAAGCAGCGGAGGACGTGGCATGAGCATCCTGATCAACAAGGACACTAAAGTAATTTGCCAAGGCTTTACCGGTGCACAAGGTAGTTTCCACTCTGAGCAAGCCATCGCTTATGGCACTCAAATGGTTGGCGGCGTTACGCCGGGTAAAGGCGGCCAAGTTCACTTAGGTCTGCCAGTATTTAATACGGTTGCTGAAGCAGTCGCAGAAACAGGCGCTGACGCAAGTGTCATCTACGTTCCTGCACCTTTCTGTAAAGATTCAATCCTTGAAGCTGCAAGTGCTGGCATCAAACTGATTGTTTGTATTACTGAAGGCATTCCAACGCTGGATATGCTGCAAGTTAAAATCCGTTGTGATGAATTAGGCGTGGTTCTAATTGGTCCTAACTGCCCGGGTGTAATCACTCCAGGCGAATGTAAAATCGGTATTATGCCGGCGGCCATTCACCTGCCAGGTAAAGTGGGTATCGTATCTCGTTCCGGTACTTTGACTTACGAAGCGGTCAAACAGACCACCGACCTTGGTCTTGGTCAGTCGAGCTGTGTTGGTATCGGTGGTGATCCAATTCCAGGTAGTAACTTCATCGACATTCTGCGCCTGTTCCAAGATGATCCTCAGACTGAAGCGATCATTATGGTGGGTGAGATCGGTGGTACTGCTGAAGAAGAAGCAGCTGAATTCATTAAAGCCAATGTAACCAAACCTGTGGTTTCTTACATTGCCGGTGTTACTGCACCAGCAGGTAAGCGAATGGGTCATGCTGGTGCGATTATCGCCGGCGGTAAAGGTACTGCAGCTGAGAAGTTTGCAGCACTTAACGCAGCTGGTGTTACCACCGTGCGTAACCTGAGCGAAATTGGTCAGGCAGTTAAAGACGTATTGGAAGCTTAATTTTTCCGATCGTTTGGTCGATGGTTTGACCAATAAAAAAATCCCCATTCGCCAAAGCGGATGGGGATTTTTTTGTTATCTGGAAAAAGTAATTTTCAGATAAAACTTCTAATTCTTAGCTTCAAGCTGCGCCAGAATTTCACCGGTACGCTTGTTGAACAGAACGATCTGATGCAGTTTAGCGCGTAAGCCATAGTATTGATCAATATGGCGTTTTGCTGAGGCAACGTTTAAATCACGGCTTTGCTGCCAGCTACCGGCGCAATGTTGTAAAGTTGGGCAAAAGCTCACAACCATTCTGGCGGTAATGTTAGCCGGATCACGCAGTTGAGGAATTAGTTTTTTAGGTACGGTCATTCGAATGTCGCGCCAATTTGAAACCAGTTTGCGATTTTTATCGGCAAATTGCAGCGCTGGGTACTTAATAAAAACTGCATAGTGCTTACCTAGGCTGGTAATGCTGGAAAGTACATTGGCAGGTTTATTTTGAGAAACGGGTGCGATGATTGTGGCATCTTCGCTTGAGGTCTGATCTGTAGCGAGTAAATCAGGTTGTACAAAAGGCGTCACGGTTGGTGCTGTAGTCGTTTGCTGAGTGAAGCTTAAAGAAGACTTCAAACGGATATGGTCGCCGGACAAGCTGCCAGGCATGGCAGAAAATGCTTTGTCTTTGTCTTTTAATAGATCAGCCATCGTCAAGCGAATCATGCCATTCTTCTTGATTTCCAGCGGCACTATCTGCTGATCGAAGTAAAACTTGGCTTTGGGAGAAAACGCGGCAACTGGTTGAAAGATGTCACCTTTTTGTTCAAACCACTGAGATGTAACTCGTTCTATGTCATCGGCAGAACGCTGAATAACCAATTCAGCTTTTTCTGCTGAGGTTGCAACTGCTGATACTAGAGTGAACATAATACCGGTCAGCACTGAGTTCCTTGTCCGCATTATTCTTTTCCTTTGCAAAACTATCTGCCCCATAAACATGAGTTTACTTAGTAAAGTGTGTCAGATATCTCCAGATATTACCAATAGTAGATAAATCGTCGAAATATATGACCGAACTCATAGCCCTTACTATTTTTGAGTCATTAATTGAGGTGTGAGGTTAATTGGTCATAGGGTTTCATGATAGTAGTATGGGCGCAGATTTTTAACCGATAGAGATTACAAATGAGCTCGTCAATCATTAGCGCATTTACCCACAACTTTCTGGGTCGTTCACCGACTTGGTATAAGTGGAGTATTTTGTTCTTTTTAGTACTGAACCCAATTCTAATGTTAATCAATCCCTTTGTTGCGGGGTGGGTTCTGATCGCAGAGTTTATCTTTACTCTGGCTATGGCATTGAAATGCTATCCGCTACAACCTGGCGGTTTATTGGCGATTGAAGCAATCGCATTGCATATGGCTTCAGCTGAAGCTGTTTACGAAGAAACGCTGAAGAACTTTCCAGTAATTCTGCTGCTGATGTTTATGGTAGCGGGCATTTACTTTATGAAAGACCTGCTTTTGCTGACTTTCACTCGCATTCTGTTGGGCGTGAAGTCAAAAGTGATGCTGTCGCTGTTGTTCTGCATCGTGTCTGCTGTTTTATCGGCATTCCTCGATGCATTGACGGTAACCGCAGTGGTTATTTCAGTCTGTGTTGGCTTTTATTCGGTTTACCACAAAGTCGCATCTGGTGTCGGTCAACATAATGATCACGATCATAGTAACGACAACAGCATAGAAACAGACAATCACCAAGAGCTGGATGACTTCCGTGCTTTCTTGCGTAGTTTGTTAATGCACGCTGCTGTAGGTACGGCACTGGGCGGCGTTTGTACTCTGGTTGGTGAGCCACAGAACTTGCTGATTGCTAAAGAGGCAAACTGGCAGTTCATTGAATTTTTCTTACGCATGGCGCCCGTAACCATGCCAGTGTTAGTCGCTGGTTTATTGACTTGCGTGGTTTTAGAGAAGGTTAAAATTCTCGGTTATGGCGCTTTGTTGCCAGAAAGAGTTCGTAGAATTCTAGAAGATTTTGATAAGGCTCAAACGATTAAACGTACCGATAGTGATCGGGCGCGTTTAGTTATTCAGGCATTGTCAGCAGCATTTCTGGTCATTGGATTGGCATTGCATATTGCAGAAGTAGGCTTTGTTGGTTTGGCAGTTATTGTCTTAATTACTGCATTTAGCGGTATTACCAATGAGCACCAATTAGGTAAGGCCTTTGAAGAGGCGCTGCCTTTCACCGCATTATTGGTGGTATTTTTTGCAATAGTTGCCGTGATTCATGAGCAGCACTTGTTCAAGCCAGTGATTGATTATGTATTGGCGCAAGATCCAGCTTCTCAGCCAGCACTGTTCTTTATTGCTAACGGCGTATTGTCGATGATTAGTGATAACGTATTTGTTGCAACGGTTTACATTGGTGAAGTGAAAACTGCCTTAAATAATGGTGTGATCGATCTGGAATTGTTTAATAAGTTAGCGGTAGCAATCAACACAGGTACTAATTTACCAAGTGTTGCAACACCAAATGGCCAGGCTGCGTTCCTGTTCTTGCTGACTTCGCCGATTGCTCCACTCATTCGTCTGTCATATGGCAGAATGATGTTAATGGCGCTGCCATATACCATCGTATTGAGTGTATTGGGCTTGGCAATGGTAATGGTCGCGGTTTAACCGATGATTACTATTTAGCGAGTAAGCTTGAAATAAAAAACGGGCCGAAGATTACTCTTCGACCCGTTTTTTGTTTAGAATTTTTGCTTATTTTAATCGATTATTGTTCCGAGACGATTTGCCAGATTGAGCTGCCGCCTGCGGCTTTGGCAACGGCTGTCATTCGTTTTTGGTGTTGCTCTATTTCACCCTCGGCGGCGCGAATAATTCGGGTTGCCGCTCGACCTTCTGGCAATTTCTGAGCTTCGCCGTTGCTAGATGTACTTTTAGATTGACCATTTTTATCTTGATCGGCGTTAAAACCGATTGATACCTGACCGCCAGTCAACATCAAATAAACGTCGGCTAATATCTCGGCATCGAGCAATGCACCGTGTAATTCACGTTTAGAGTTGTCGACACCTAGCCGCTTACATAATGCATCCAGGTTATTGCGCTGCCCGGGGTACATTTGCCTAGCCATCATCAAGGTATCGGTGATGGTACAGAATTGGTTGATCTTCTTATAACCGCCAACCATGCCTAGTTCATGATTCAAAAAGCCAACGTCGAACGCTGCGTTATGAATGACTAGCTCGGCACCATCAATGAAACGGACAAAGTCTTCAGCAATCGCAGAAAACAATGGTTTGTCTTTTAAAAACTCATCACTAATACCGTGAACTTCAAAAGCGCCTTGCTCAACATCTCGCTGTGGGTTGACGTATTGATGGTAAGTACGACCAGTGAACTTTCGGTTGATCACTTCAACGCAGCCAATTTCAATTAATCGGTTGCCTGCGGAGATTTCAATACCGGTAGTTTCGGTATCCAGTATGATTTTACGTTCGGACATTTAATAACCTAAATATATTGAAGCGCTGCGTCTGAAGCTAATTGGTCGGCGCGTTCATTTTGAGGGTGGCCACTATGACCTTTGACCCAGCGCCAATCTATCTGGTGGTCTTTGCAGGCTGAATCGAGCAGCTGCCAAAGATCAACATTTTTAACCGGTTGTTTGGCAGCAGTTTTCCAACCGCGTTTTTTCCAATTTTCAATCCAGCTGGTAATTCCTTGGCGAACATATTGAGAGTCAGTGGTTAGAATCACTTTGCAAGGTTGTTTGAGTGCTTGTAAAGCAAAAATAGCTGCAGATAACTCCATTCGATTGTTGGTGCTTTCCTTTTCACCACCAAAAAGCTCTTTTCGATGCTTTCCATAACGCATTACTGCACCCCAGCCTCCCGGCCCAGGATTTCCCTTGCAAGCGCCATCAGTAAATATTTCTACCGTTTTCATTTTCGAGTCAATCCGCCTAATTGAGAACCACCAACCGTTAGTGGTGGTAAACGCCGTCGCCATTTTTGTTTAATGGGTGTAATCGGATAAGCCGTTTTTTCTGCCAACACACAATACATACCACTGAACGATGGCTGAAAGCGCAAAATAGCTTGCTCCATTGTATCGCGTACCGGTGATGTTTCATCACTATGATCGGGTGGGAAGGGCAGGTGCCAATGCAAATTAAGCTGACGCATATTTAATAGCGTTAGCCAGTCTTGTAGGCGACTAACAGATAGCATGTTTTTGCTACCAGGAAAGCCTTTTCTGGTGATATTCCAGCAGCGCCAAAAGCTAAACGGGTTAAAACCCGCAATCAGTAATTTTCCGCCGGGAATTAAACACCGGCAGGCTTCACGCAAAAGTTGCTGCGGATTATCCGTATAATCGAGCGCATGATCTAGTACTACTAAATCAATCGACTCAGTCTGGTAAGGTAAATGCTCATCACCAATAATGTTGGCGGTTTTGGTCGGAGACAGGCCAAGCTGATGATGAAATCTGGCACGTATCGGACTGCAGTCAAGGTACTCAGGTTGATGAAAAGCAACCGAGACCATGTAGTAGCCAAAACTGTCGAGTAAATGATCCGACAGATATAAATGCTCAAGGTCAAGATAATGTACACCTGCAGGTGAGTTTAACCATTGCAGGTATTGGGTAGTTTTGTCAGCCTTTGTGCTGGTTTCCATGTGTTCTCGGGGTAAACTTTTGCAAGTACTCACGCTTCCAGCTTTTAATGATAACTACATCTGGCTGCTTGTCGAATCAACAGCGACAGTCGTGGTTGATCCAGGCGATGCTCAGCCGGTTATTGCCGCGCTAGATGAGTTGCAAAAACCTTTGTCGGCAATTTTGGTCACCCACCATCACTGGGACCATGTCGATGGTATTGCAGAGCTAGTCGAAAAATATCAATGCCCAGTGTATGGCAATACGCGCGTGTCGGCGGATTATTTGCTTCAGGGTGGAGAGACACTGGATATTGCAGGATTGTTGCAAAAAGTTCAGGTACTCTCGGTGCCGGGCCATACTTCAGATCATCTGGCTTACCTAATTGGTGAGCGACTGTTTAGTGGCGATACCTTGTTTTCTGCCGGTTGCGGTAAATTATTTGATGGTACAGCCCAACAGTTATTGAACTCTCTGGAGCAAATTTGTGCGCTGCCAGAGCAAACGTTGATTTATCCAACCCACGAATACACCCAGAACAATTTGCGTTTTGCCAAAGCGGTAGAGCCAGATAATGTCTGGGTTGATCAAAGAATTGAGCAGGCGTTGCAACTGCGTGGTCAAGGTTTGACCACCTTACCGGTCAGGCTGGTCGATGAGAAACGTTACAATCCGTTTCTTCGGTCACGGGAAAATAGCGTAAAAGTTGCTATAGAAAACCATATTGGCCGGTCATTAAATCAAGATGTTGATTTTTTTGCCGAGTTGCGACGCTGGAAAGATAATTTCTAATAGGGAAGTATTTTGAGAAGGTCGACGTATTTATTGCCGACACTGGTTTTATCTGTATTGATGCTATCTGCTTGTCAGGATCAATCAGTAAAGCCGGGGGAGCACCAACCTGAGTTAGTTAATAACCAGGTCGAAGTATCGCAGCAGCCATCAGTTATTGAGCAGCAGTCTGAATCAGACTCAATCGCTATTGAACCTGCATTACCTGAAATCAAACCAGACCCTGTCACACTGGAAATGGTTCAGCCGTTATTTGGTCGAGCAGATGGTGATTTATGGCGGCAACTCGCTTTTAATTTCACCTTGGCAACTCACACACATCAGGCGAGAGTGAAGAATCAGGTCAACTGGTATGCCAAGCACCCCGCTTATTTGAATCGTGTTTCTGATCGGGCTTCGCCTTATTTGTTCCACGTTGCTCAAATGATTAGTGATCGTAAACTGCCCCCAGAATTAGCATTGCTGCCAATTGTTGAAAGTGCTTTTGATCCATTTGCTTATTCATTCGGTCGTGCTTCCGGTATTTGGCAGTTTATTCCTGGTACTGCGCGCCATTACGGATTAGAGCAAGATTGGTGGATTGACGAAAGACGCGATATTCACCGCTCGACCGATGCTGCATTAACTTACCTCGAATATTTGCATGGTCTATTTGATGACGACTGGCTATTAGCGCTAGCGGCGTATAATTCTGGCCAAGGTACTGTACTAAGGGCAATTCGAAAAAATAAAAAGCTGAAAAAACCAACTGACTTTTGGCATTTACAACTGCCAAAAGAAACCCGCCATTATGTACCTAAATTACTGGCATTGGCAGAACTGGTTAAAAATCAGAAGCAATATAATCTGAAAATTAAATCAGTACCCAACCAGGTGGCTATTTCTCGAATTAAGCTCGATTACCAGCTAGATATCGCACAGGCCGCTGAATTAAGCGGGCTGACAATTGATGAGGTTTATCGCTATAACCCATCGCTCAATCAATGGGCAACCCCACCGGGCAAAGGTTTTGGCTTTATGCTGCCTAAAACCAAGAAAGATGCATTTGTCGCAGCATTAAAAAAACTACCGAAAAAACAGCGGGTCAGTTGGAAACGCTATACGATTAAATCTGGCGATAGCTTACTGCGAATTGCTAAACGACAGGGTTTGACGGTAAAACTGATTCAGCAGGTAAATGGTCTTTCTGGAAATAATATCCGGGCAGGGCAAAAGCTGATGCTGCCATCTTCGGCATTGCCGGCAAAAAGCTATGTATTAAGTGCTGACCAGCGTTTGAAGAAAATTCAAAATCGCCGTCGCGGCAGCATTAAACTACAGCACATCGTAAAAAGCGGCGATACGCTGTGGGATTTGAGTCGGAAATATAAAACCTCTACTAGCCGATTGGCCAAGTGGAACGGTATTTCCCCGAAAGACGCTTTAAAGCTCGGCCAAAAGTTGGTGATTTGGAAAGCAACCAAAAAATCCACCCGAATGCGTAAAGTGACTTACACCGTTCGCAATGGTGATTCTTTGGCGCGAATCGCTAACAAATTTAAAGTGAAAATTTCACAGATTAAATTGTGGAATCCTAAGGTGACGGGTAAATATATCCAGCCAGGGCAGCGAGTGAAGCTTTATGTGGATGTGTTGAAGCAGACGTCTAAAGGTTAGCGAAGCAATAAGAGCATGCTCCGCAGTCTCGAAATTTGAAAAAAACCGCAACGGCCCTAATCGTTGCGGTTTTTTTTGATCAGTAAGCACTACTGTCCGGTCATTGAATAACAAGCCTCAGCTCGTGCTGTAGCGAGGCTTGCACCGGAGGTTCTGTTTCCGGCGGCTTCGTGATCAAATCTATTAAACATCGAGCTGGTCAGGTTCAAACGGATAAGCTTGGCAATCCCTTGTAAAGATCTCTTGCTCGCACTTCCAATTTGAGCCAGTCGCAGTAATAAATAACCATTGCTACCAAAATCTGAATCTTTATCGCATTTTCCGAGCGACCTAAAAACCGTTTTATTTTTATATTTTGTTTGATCCATTTAAAAAACAATTCAATTTGCCAGCGTGATTTATATAGCGCAGCAATCTCTTGTGCTTCACACTTTAAATCATTACTAATAAATGTCAGTTCCTTGCCATCTTCTTCTCGGATAATCGTTATTCGACGAAGGTTTTGAGGGCATTTTTTACCTGCAAGACCACTTAACTTAATTACTTGGTCGTGAAGAAGGCTGGGCTGATTGACTGCTTTTTCTTCAATGATTTCATATTGAGCGTTGCTTTTCATTCGCCCTGCAAATCGAGTGTTTTGCTGGCAAAGCATATAGTACCAACCGTAATCATTGTACGCTCGATCAAACACATACGTCATTTCAGGTAGTACCGGTAAATGCTCTAAAACCTTGCGGTCATTCACTTTTGCATGGCTGATTTCAAAGAATACTGGCACTTTTGCATGCGGGTCATATACCGTGTGGATTTTAACGCCAGCTTTAGTGCTTCTCGAAACACTTGCCACCCACAATCGCATTTGGTCAAGAATAAAATATTTTTATAAAAAGCAAACTAATAAACAACCCGACCAGTTTACTCATAAGTTATTTTTTATCTTGCATAGTTTTTACGTTGGGTGGCGTCATTTTCACTGCAAAATTCAACGGTTGCAAGATAATAAATCACTTGCAACCATATGAGAAATTGAATATTTTTTGGTGGATATAAAAAATATAATGGGTGGCGTTGTGTCTTTTTAGATTAATCATAGTATCCGTCTTGGAAAATAGATACACTCTCGATCTTTTCCATCGGGCAATATAAAGCTATACCTATAGATTTAAAAATATATCCACCATCGTTATATGGTGCTTCATGACCAAGTTCTTTGAGTGCGGAAATTATTCTTTCTGCGCTTAAAGAAAACAACTTTAAGCTTTCAAATTCAACCAGGTTGGGCTTCAGAATTTCAATATACTCAAGATTTTCATTTGAATCATATCCCAAAATCAAACCTTCTCCTTCGTAGAAGTCATTTTCAGGCTCCATGAGGTGAGTCGTCGCAATAGCTGGTAAAAGCAGTTGCTTTATATCATCTCTTTTAGCGCCCAAAAAAAATGGGGGCGCTCCCTTTTTTGCTTCGAGTGTTAAATGCATTTACTTTCCTTTCTTTCGCTTGAATTGCGACCAATCGATTGAATCGTTCGGCTTTTTTGGAGCACTTTCAAGCATTTGACGAATATGTTCGTCATATTTTCCTGGATTTCGAAGCTGGATATCATCAATGCCCATTTGCAAGGCCTCGTCATATTTTCCCTGTTCTACTAACACAGTTTGTTTTGCTCTAAACCTTTTTGATGAAGCTCTATTACCCCAGTTCCCAGTTCTCCAGATATGGTCATCTTTATCCATTCGTATGGCCAAAGCATCGTTAGCAATGATATCACTAGAGTCATCTGCAATAGGATGATGAGACTCAGTGTTGTTTTGCTTTCCGTTTACCTTTGTATCTCGATGCCGCCCACCAAGAACCAGAGTACCTGCATGATTCTCCATACACCTCGCGTCATTATGCACCCATGCTTTCAGGGTACCAACGTGGTAGGTGTGGAAGTCATCAACCTCAATATTATATACCGTATGCAGTCCCGGCAATGGCTGGTTGCTGACCACTGTCAGACCTTGGCCCTGATAATCTACCAAAGGCGTGCCAGGCTCGAGCGCTTGTGCCTCGCGCCAGCCACAATCATTCACCCATATTGGGTGCTCATCAGTCGCATCAAAATAATCTTGCTGCCCCGCAGCATCAACAATGGTAATGCGCCGTAGTGTTTTTTCCGGGGTGATTTTACGGTGCAATACTGTTTTGTAGGTGGTTTGATAGCTTTCATCACAACGTGCCCAAACCTTAGTACCTACTGCTATGGTCTCAATAGCTTGTAGTCCATGCTCGGTTTGCACCAACGTGCCAGCGGCAAAACATGCAGGACCATCCGCTACTTGTTGTGAAGGTTGAGTCTGTGGCGCATCAACTCTTCCAGATTTGCGCCGAGCAAACCAATCCTTTGCGTTGTCAACAATACCTGGCAGTCGCTTGATGAGCCCCTTGGCTCCCGTAGCCAGTGTCAGGCCAATGGAAAGCCCTAATGCTGCATCACGGATGACGGTTTCATCACGACCTGTCGTTTCTGCCAACCAATTGGCTGCTTCATCTTGCGCGCCGTTTAATTTATCTTGCAATTGCTGATAAACGCTGGTGCGTTCCAACAACATCATCATGACTGTTTGCACAGGCGTTGCAATTGCTAGAGCAGTGGCTACCGCATCTGCAGCATTAGGATTATCTGCAATCTTCTGGTTCAGCGCCTGGCCCCACTGACCTAATTTAGCGGCATAATCGATTGCTTTATTAAGGACTTTGCCTTCCCAATAACCCAGATCTGCACGACGGTGTTCGGCACCATCAGCCTGAGAATCACCGAGTAAACGACCCAGGCTATAATCGGTGTCTAGAACCTCCCCAATGGCACTTCCTGAAGTGGTGAAGCTTAAGGTTTCGTCGCCAATTTGCAGTGCGAAATCCACCTTATCCTGACCTGCCAAGCCTTGGAGTGCCAGATACGACAGTACCGCCCCCTCATCACCTGGTAGGTCTTGACCACCTAGCTCTTTTTCTATTACGGCAGCGGCTGCATGCCCTTGTTCCTCACGGACTACAGATAACAATCTGGCAATGGCTGTTTCATCACCACTTTTCGCGGCATCCAGCAGCCCTTGGTCAATTAGAATATCGCCATTTTTTTGATAGCTACCTAAAAGCCCTTGGTCCTCTTTAAGCCCTTTAACTGGAATAATTTGATTTTGCTGCTTTTCCAGTAAACCATCTGTTTGTTTGCCAGCCTGATTAATTAAGGTTTGCGCACTATGGCGAGCTAATACTTCAGATTTAATCGAATCTCCGATGATATCGCCGACGAACTGGTTGGGATCGAACTTGTAATCATTTCCATAGGCCAGAGCTTTAATCCCTTCTGATGCCACAGCATCAATAGCAACCTGTGCTGCGGTGTTAGCCCAAGTACTTTCCAGTCCTGAGATCGCACTGGTTAATGGCTTGGCTACGCCGCCTACGGCCTTACGAACCGAGCCGCCTACCGCTGCATTGGCGACCGAAAAACGGAAACTATCCCAGCTGAATTTTTCTTGCTGGCCAAAGGCCATACTCAACCCTTGGGTTGCGGCATTAGAGACCGCCGCACGACCTAATTGGTAACCCCATTTGGTAAGCGCTTCACCACCCTTTACAGCGCCGCTAGCTTGTTCAAAATATTGAAGATTATCTACGCCCTTCAAAGCACCGCCAACCAGAGACCCTATGGCAGCAGTTCCGGCACTCTTCGCTGCAGCGGTAAAGTCAATTTTATCGACAATTCCAAGGCCTTTACCGACCACCTGACCGGCTAGCGAGCCTACAAAACCGCCAATAGCAGCTGATGCTACAGTCGCTATTGCTGTTCCTACTGAAGATATTGCCGCTCCTGTCAAGGCTGCACTGCCTGCAGCAAACGTTGCAGAAATACCTGTCGCTGCACCGGCTGCTGCACCGGCTGCTGCTGGAGCAAGTGCTGCTAGCGCCGCTCCCGCGGTATAAATCGTCGCAATAATAATCACCACGATCATCACGATCTGTTTGATTCCGCAACCTGGGTCTTTTGGCGGTGGTGCATCCGGCAGGGTCGGGGAGGTATTGCCCATTGCCTCGGAAGGCGAGTAGGGTTTGAACACATCCGAGGTATTGCTGACGTTGATGATTTTATTGGGCAGGGTAATCACGGTACCGTGGCCAATTTTTTGGGTAGCGCTGGTTAGGCCATTGGCTTCGGCGACGATGTACCATTTGCTGGCATCGCCCCACCGTTGAATCGCGATATCTTGGGCAGATTCACCACCGAGGTCGGATATTTTATAAGTGCCAGGTTCAGCCTGTTGCTTATCAGAAAGCACGCCGCGGAAAGCCGGGTCAAAGTTGGAAGCAAAGACCGGTTTGGCTTTATCACCATTACTGGCGATTGAGAGTACTTTAACTGCTGTGAAGTGCTTGCTAGAGGGGTTGTATTCTCCTTTGCTTTAATTCACTGTCGCTTGCATTGATCGTTTTGAGCAAAGCCTTGTCGTATATGGGTTGGTTAGTTTTGAGTGAATCGGATATCAGGAGTAAATATGCGATCGGTAAGATTTTTTTGTTCGGCTTGGCTTTCCGTAGTGATATTTGCTGTTCTAGCGGCAACCATTCAATCTTACACTTCGATAGATTGTGGTCGTCGAGCCGGCTGTGATGGCTGGGTATCGCTGATATTTATTACATCGATTGGTGTGGGGCTGATTCATGCTATTTGTTCGATGGGAAGTTTGAGTATTTCAGATAAATACTTCCCGGTTGCTGCTGGCAAGTTGTTGTATTGCACGCAGTGGTTGTTTTCGGTAGTGGCGCTTAGCGTATTGTATTTGAGTTTTCAAAGTGCCCTGGAAATAGCGCTTATTTTTGTGTCGTTTTGTTTGTATTCGATGCTGGCAGGTATGGCGTATTTGTTTGTGGTTTCAAAGATTCAGCGGCGCATTTAGAGTTTGTTGAAGATCTAAAATTAAAACGCCACTTCCATGTGGCTGGATCCCGTCATTCCCTGACGGGATGACTGTTCCAGCCCTCAGTAGTGATAATAAAAAGAAGCCAGCTATTCGCTGGCTTCTTTGGCAGGGCATTGAAAGTATTGGGTGCCACGGTGGTCTTCGGCAACAGATTCTAGTTTGACGTTAAAGCCCCACAATCGGTGTAAGTGTTTTAACACTTCATTAACATCAGTGTTCAGCAATTTTTTATTATGCTGAACATGACGCAAAGTGAGTGACCGATCGCCTTTTAGATTGACATCCCAAACCTGAATATTTGGCTCCTGATTACTCAGATTATATTGGCTGGATAACAGCTCACGAATTCGCTGATAGCCAGCTTCATTATGAATGGAGTCAATTTCTAATGTCGGCTGCTGGGTGTCGTCGTTTACCGAGAATAAGCGAAATTCACGAATCAGCTTAGGCGATAGGTATTGGGCAATAAAGCTTTCGTCTTTAAAATTTCGCATCGCAAAATCGAGCGTGGTATGCCAATCGCTACCGGCAATTTCTGGGAACCAATGACGGTCTTCATCGTCTGGGTGCTGGCAAATTCGTTTGATATCTTGAAACATGGCAAAACCTAATGCATAGGGGTTAATGCCGCTAAAACCGGGGTGATCAAACGGTGGTTGAGTGGTCACGCTACTGTGTTGATGTAAAAATTCCAGCATAAACCCATCGCCAACTAGCCCTTGATCAAATAGGTCATTTAATAAGGTGTAATGCCAAAAAGTTGCCCAGCCTTCGTTCATCACTTTGGTTTGTCGCTGCGGATAAAAGTATTGGCTGACCTTTCTAACAATCCTGACTACTTCACGCTGCCATGGTTCAAGTAAAGGTGCGTGCTTTTCAATAAAATACAGCAGGTTTTCTTGTGGTTCGCTTGGAAAGCGCTGCTGCTGATTGACTTGTTCGGCATTGGGGTTTTTCGGTAGGGTGCGCCATAAATCATTGACTTGTGATTGCAGATAATCTTCACGATTAGTCTGGCGCGCTCTTTCTTCTTCCATCGAAATAGGAGAGGGGCGCTTGTAACGATCGACACCATAATTCATTAATGCATGGCAAGAATCGAGCAGTTTTTCTACTTCAGCCTGGCCATGTTTTTCTTCACATTGGCGAATATAGTTTTTGGAAAACAGCATGTAATCAATAATTGCTGCTGCATCGGTCCATTCTCTGAATAAATAATTACCTTTAAAAAATGAATTATGACCAAAGCAGGCGTGAGCAATAACAAGCGCTTGCGTCGGCAAGCTATTTTCTTCCATTAAATAGGCAATGCATGGGCTGGAATTAATTACAATTTCATAAGCCAAACCCATATGGCCGCCTTTATACAACTTCTCCAAGTCGAGAAATTGCTTGCCATATGACCAATGGCTGTAGCCCAAAGGCATACCGGCTGAAGAATAGGCATCGAGCATTTGTTCTGCGGTAATCACTTCGATCTGATTTGGATAGGTATCTAACTGGTGGGACTTAGCTAGTTTTTCTATCGCATCATGATAGATATCCAATAGCTCAAAGTTCCACTCTGAGCCTTGTGGAAGCATGTCGGGTGAAGTATTTCCTGCCAGGGTCATACGCTCTGCCTATGAAAGAGTTCACGGAAAGTTGGATAAATATCTGCCGCCGATTCAATGCGTTTTAACTGGAAATTATTGCTGTCCTGAGAAACTTTTTTATACTCATCCCATAAGCTTTGGTGTAGTGCGGTGGTGATTTCTATGTAGCTGAAAAACTGAGTTTTAGGCAATATATGATTGCGTAATAAATCAGCACAATAGGGCGAATCCTTGGCCCAGTTATCACCATCTGAAGCCTGGGCTGCGTAGATGTTCCAACTACTTGAAGGGAAGCTGCGGTCGATAATGGTACGCATTAATTCCAGTGCGCTTGAAACTACCGTGCCACCGGTTTCTTGCGAGTAAAAGAACTCATGCTCATCGACTTCTTTGGCCTGGGTGTGGTGGCGAATAAAAATCACTTCGGTGTGTTCGTAATTTTTATTCAGGAATAAATACAACAAAATAAAGAAACGCTTTGCCATATCTTTGGTCGCTTGGTCCATCGAACCAGAAACATCCATTAAGCAAAACATCACGGCTTTACTGCTTGGCACTGGTACGGTGGTATAGCTGCGAAATCTCAGATCAAAATCATCAAGGAAAGGTACCCGTTTAATTTTTTTCTTTAATAGATCGATTTGCTGCTGCAGTGCTAGGAATTCAGGGTGTTTTTCATCAAAGTTAGCTTGCTGTTGTTCTAATGCCTTGAGCTCTCTTTTATATGGGGAAGTCAGGGCAATTCGCCGAGCAAGAGAGGCTTTCATTGAGCGAACCACATGCAAATTGGTCGGTATGCCACTGGTGGTGAAGCCAGCACGAACCTTGGCGGTTTCGGTTGAGTCGGTGCGATCTTTCTGCTCTAGATTTGGCAGTTCCAGATCTTCGAACAGTAAATCAAGATATTCATCGCGAGAGATGTCAAAAATGAAATCGTCGTTACCTTCGCCGTCGGGACTGGCATCACCGCTACCAGAGCCACCTTCGCCGGAAGGTGGGCGAGCAATTCGGTCTCCGGGCATAAACTCTTTATTGCCCGGATAAACCGTATTTTTTTTGCCACTATTTTGGTTGTGACCAAAATTGGGTTCGTGTAAATCTTCTACTGGAATATTAATTCTTTCGCCGCTTACCGTATCGGTAATGCTGCGTTTTTTACTTGCTTCAGTAACCGACTTTTTTATTTGCTGGCGATAGCGTTGTAAAAAGCGCTGTCGATTGACAGCACTTTTATTCTTTCCATTAAGACGACGGTCGATGATATTTGCCATAGCGACAACCTCCGCTTATGAGGCTTTGCGAACTCGTAAATACCACTCGCACAACAATCGTACTTGTTTGTTGGTATAACCTTTTCCTACCATGCGGCTGACAAAATCTTCGTGCTTTTGTAAGTCGTCATTTGATGCTTTGGCATTAAAGGAAATAACCGGTAACAAGTCTTCAGTGTTGGAGAACATTTTCTTTTCGATAACGGTTCTCAGCTTTTCATAGCTAGTCCATAACGGCGGGTTGCCATTATTTCTGGCGCGGGCACGCAGTACAAAGTTAACAATTTCATTTCGGAAGTCTTTTGGATTACTAATACCGGCAGGCTTTTCCATTTTCTCTAGTTCTTCATTCAGTGATTGGCGGTCAAAGCACTCACCGGTGTCTTGGTCACGGAATTCCTGATCTTGAATCCAATAGTCGGCATAGGTGACATAGCGATCAAACAGATTTTGGCCATATTCTGAATAGGACTCCAGATAAGCTGTTTGAATTTCCTTGCCGATAAAATCGATATAGCGCGGTGTTAGGTAGCCTTTGATAAAGCCTAAATAACGTTCGTGAATATCTTGTGGGAATTGCTGCTGTTCTAGTTCTTTTTCTAGTACATATAAAAGATGTACTGGATTGGCTGCCACTTCGGTGGTATCGAAGTTAAACACCTTGGAAAGAATCTTATAGGAGAAGCGAGTGGATAATCCTGACATGCCTTCATCAACACCGGCGAAGTCATGATACTCCTGATGGGATTTTGCTTTTGGATCGATATCTTTAAGGTTCTCACCGTCATAAATCCGCATTTTGGAATAAATGCTGGAGTTTTCCGGATCTTTTATGCGAGAAAGAATTGAGAACTGGGCAATCATATCGAGCGTGTGAGGTGCACAGGGACTCTTTTTAAGTGAGCTGTTTTCTACCAATTTATTGTAGATAGCAACTTCTTCGCTGACTCTTAGGCAATAAGGTACTTTGACAATATAAACCCGGTCAATGAACGCTTCGTTGTTTTTGTTGTTGCGGAAGGTTTGCCATTCTGACTCGTTGGAGTGGGCGAGAATAATGCCATCAAAAGGAAGTGCGGAGATGCCTTCGGTGCCGTTGTAGTTGCCTTCCTGAGTGGCGGTCAATAATGGATGTAATACTTTGATCGGTGCTTTGAACATTTCAACAAATTCTAGCAAGCCCCGGTTTGCTAAACATAAACCACCGCTGAAGCTGTAAGCATCGGTGTCGTTCTGAGCGTATTCTTCGAGTTTTCGAATATCGACCTTGCCCACTAATGCCGAAATATCTTGATTGTTTTCATCGCCTGGTTCGGTTTTGGCGATAGCAACTTGATCGAGGCGAGATGGATAACGTTTAACCACTCGGAACTTGGAAATATCACCTTTAAATTCATGCAGTCGTTTAACTGCCCAGGGTGAAATGATGGTTTTCGTATAACGTCGAGGAATTGAAAATTCTTGCTCGAGCAAATCACCATCAATATCTGGGTCAAACAGGCTTAACGGAGATTCATTAACCGGAGAGCCTTTAATGGCATAAAAGGGCTGATCTTCCATTAGCGCTTTTAGCTTTTCTGCCAGAGAGGATTTACCGCCACCGACTGGGCCAAGCAGATAAAGAATTTGTTTGCTTTCTTCCAGTCCTTGAGCGGCATGCTTTAGATAAGAAACAATTTGTTCCACTGCTTCTTCCATGCCATAAAATTCGCTAAAAACTGGGTAGCGCTTTATTACCTTGTTAGAGAAGATTCTGCTCAATCGTGCATCATCAGAAGTGTCGATGAGTTCAGGTTCACCAATTGCCTTTAATAGCCGCTCGGCTGATGAGGCGAAGCTTAATGGATCTTCTTTACAAAGCATCAGGTAATCCTGAAGGCTCATCTCTTCTTCCAAGTGGGATTTATAGCGTGCTTGATAGTGATTGAAAATGCTCACTGCCATCACCTCCTTAAAAGGTTGGATTCCATTCCATGGTTTCAGGCGGCGTGCCAAAATTGCCTGAAAAGACTGTTTTTCAGTGTATTCGTCTGCAAACGTAATGAATTGTTAGACCAACAAACCGCCGACTGGTTGCCTGAAGTTGCTGATAATGTTCAAGCTACTTCAAAATGCGGGATTTAGCCGCCCTGAAATGCATATTTTGAAGTGGCTTGGATATATATAAAGAAAGCACAAAAAAGAGCATTTATGAAAAATGCTCTTCATTTTTTTCTTTTATGAGGAGGGGGAGTTGTTACTTTTTGAACGGCCAGTTTTGTACAAGGTTGTATCAACTGATTTTTTAGCAATTAATTTTTCAATTTATCAAAGCAACGAATATATTTTAGCGCTGCAGAAATATTGCCTTCCAGTTTGACTTTGCCCAGCATTACCGCCATCGCTTCATTCAGTTCGCCCTTGACCAGTAATATGAGATTGCTGGTGTCAGTAATCAGGGTGAAAGTGGGTTCTGCGGCGTCACCATCGTGGATAGTGCACTGATTGTCTTCAATTCGGGTAAACCAACACTGTTCGCTATCAGTTAAGCGGATTTGGAAATCACCACTGAGATTTTCTTTTTCAGCGACATCCGGACGAAACAGTTTTGGATAAGCTTTTACCAGTTCATCGGCGTTTATTTCGGAACTTGCAGCTTGATTTGTCATGCTTTCCCTTTTTTTATGCAACCGGTTTTAGCGCTTCAATCTATCTTAATGTGTGATCAGTGGCAATTGCCTTTCAAAGCTCAGGCCTTGGTGGTGTATCATGCATCCAGACCATAAATTTGTGTATAGGAGAGAGAATTAGATGGAGTGGCTTAGCGAATACGGACTTTTTCTCGCCAAGACAATTACCTTTGTAATTGCAGCGGGTGTTTTGATTGCAATTGTCGCATCAGGCAAGGGAAAGAGTGGCGGCAAGGAAGGGCAACTGGAAACCCGTTCACTCAATGAACATTTTAAAAGCCTAGAGATGTCGATTCGCAGCAGTGTGATGGACGAAAAGGCTTTCAAAGAGTGGAGCAAGGCGCAAAAGAAAGCCGAAAAAACCAAACAAAAACAAGACAAACAAAAAAATAGCGAAGCAGTCACTAAACCTCGTATGTATGTTCTGGACTTTAACGGTGACATTCAAGCTTCAGCTGTCACTAATCTGCGCGAAGAAATCAGTGCGATTTTGCTGACAGCAGAAAAAGACGATCAGGTTTTGTTAAAATTGGAAAGCGGTGGCGGTACGGTTCACGGTTATGGTTTGGCTGCGGCACAATTGCAGCGAATTAAAGACCACGGCCTAAAGCTAACGGCATCGGTTGATAAAGTTGCAGCGAGCGGCGGTTACATGATGGTTGCAGTGGCTGATGAAATTGTCTCGGCACCCTTTGCAATTATCGGTTCTATCGGTGTATTAGCGCAGATTCCTAATTTCCACCGGTTGTTGAAAAAGAGCAATATCGATTTTGAACAACTCAGTGCCGGTGAATACAAACGAACTTTGAGTTTGTTTGGTGAAACGACTGATAAAGCACGCGAAAAGCTGCAGGTTGAGTTGGAAGAAACTCACGAACTGTTCAAATCTCATATTGAAGGTTTCCGTCCTCAGGTCGATATGTCACAAGTGGCAACTGGCGAGCATTGGTACGGTAAGCAAGCATTAGATCTGAAATTGGTTGATGCGATACAAACCAGCGATGAATACCTGATGAGCAAGCGTGATGAGTTGGATCTGATTGAAATCAGCTACAGCTTCAAGAAAGGTCTAAAGGACAAAATTCCAGGATTAGCTGCTTCATCGGTTGATTCTATTGTCGATAAAATCTGGACTCGTATGCTTAAGCAGCGTCATATGTAATCTACTTTTGTTGGGTTGATATTGCTTTGATCAGTAAACAAAAAGCCCGCTTTGAATTATCAAAGCGGGCTTTTTGTTTTTCACTAATTAGTACTTTCTGATTAGCTTTGCAGGCGTTTGCGCCATAAAGGTGGTCTTTCACCTTCAGGCTGATAATTGACTGCATATTGACCAATTTTTTTCAGTACTGCTTCAACGGGTTGATCATGGCGCAGTACCAACACGTTAAAGCCGCAGCGAGTTAGCATGGCAGCCTGATCTTGCAAAATATCACCGACTGCAATCAAGTCACCGCTATAGCTGTAACGTTCACGCAGTAAAGTGGCAATTGAGTAACCTCTGCCATCCGCAAAACTTGGAAATTCAATCGCAATTGCCGCCAGCGGCAGTAATTGCTGCAAATGTTCCGCAGGGTCAATATCGCCGGGTAGCAGCGGTACTAATTGTGCTTGCTGTTCAGCCGACTGCTGTTGCCATTGTTCTAACAGCAAATAGCGATAGGTTTTTGAAGCAGCGTTAGTTGGATCCGACTCTGGCTCATCTGCTGCATTTAGCCAAAGCTCATCGCTGATGACTCTATTTCTGATGGTTGCCATACGCGGCCTCCTTGAAAGCTTTTCCGCCTACCCGACGCACCATGTCGAGGAAGCGTTCTTCTGGTTGGCGCTCTGCCAGATATTGCTGCACAACATTTTCAATACCATCGATAATTTTATCTGCCGGGAAAGCCGGGCCAATAATTTTACCGAGTGTTGCATCATTAGTTGAACTGCCACCCAAGGTGAGCTGATAAAATTCTTCACCTTTTTTATCAACACCTAAAAGACCGATGTGACCGACATGGTGGTGGCCGCAAGCATTCATGCAGCCAGAAATATTCATTCTTAGCTCGCCGATATCATGCTGATAATCCAGATCATCAAAGCGTTGCTGTAATTGCAATGCAATTGGAATGGAGCGGGAATTGGCCAAGCTACAAAAATCGAGCCCTGGGCAGCAGATAATATCAAGCGCGCGATTAATGACCGGCGTTGCTAGCCCTGCTGTTTGCAGCTGTTCCCATAGTAGGGCCAGCTGACGAATTTCTACCACCGGCAGTAACAAATTCTGGGTATGAGTAGTGACGACTCGGCCCTGACTGAATCTGTCTGCTAGTTCGGCAACCGTGCGCATTTCATCCGAGGTAATATCACCCGGAACGCGCTCTTTGCCTTTTAGTGGAATGTACACCGCGCGATAACCAGCCACTTTATGGCCAACCGTGTTGTGTTCAATCCATTTGTTAAATTCAGAAGACTTAACCTGTAATTCGCTGAACTGTCCGCTATCCAATGCAGCTTCGGCAGAATATGCCGGCTGAATAAACCGTTTGCGCAGATAATCCAGTTCTTTTGGATCTAGCTTTAACGAAGATTCACGAATTTCTTGCCATTCCAGTTCAACCTGGCGGCCAAATTCTTCAATACCTAGCGCGCTAACCAGAATTTTGATGCGTGCTTTATATTTATTGTCACGGCGACCAAATCGGTTATATACCCGCAAAATAGCTTGCAGATATGACAGTAAATCTTGCTCGGCTAGAAATTCACGCAATTCTTTAGCAATAAATGGCGTTCGACCTAAGCCACCACCTACCAGTACTCTAAAGCCAATTTCACCTTGATCATTTTTTTGCACTTCCAGACCAATATCGTGAACTCGTGCTGCAGAGCGGTCGTTAGTCGAACCGCTGACAGCAATTTTGAATTTACGTGGCAGATAAGTGAATTCCGGGTGCATGGTCGACCATTGACGGATGATCTCGCAATAGGGGCGAGCATCAAGGATTTCGTCTTCGGCAACCCCGGCTAAAGGATCAGAAGTGACATTACGAATACAGTTGCCACTAGTTTGAATGGCATGCATTTGCACGCTAGCTAATTCAGCCAAGATATCAGGGACACTTGCCAGCGAAGGCCAGTTAAACTGGATATTCTGGCGAGTCGTGATGTGGCCATAGCCTTTGTCGTATTTGTCGGCAATTAAGGCTAATTTGCGCAGTTGTTCAGTGCTCAGCAATCCGTAGGGGATCGCTACCCTGAGCATCGGCGCATGAATCTGTTCATACAAGCCATTCATTAATCGAAGCGGACGAAATTCCTCTTCGGCTAAATCTCCGGCAAGATAACGTCGGGTTTGTTCCCGGTATTCCTGAACTCGTTCGTCGACCAATTGTTGGTCATACTCATCGTAGCGATACATGGTAAATTCTTTTCTGCAAACCCCAGCGTCGATGGAACATAACAGGCATCCTATATACTCGAAAGTAATTATTGGTCATAAGTATTGTGAAAAAAGTTATAAGAGGCGTTTTGAAACTTCCTTTATCGATAGGCACATTTTTTTTATTGGTTTCTGGCGCTGCTATGGCAGGGGAGCCTATTGGAATAGTCGATTTATCCGGCAGCTGGAAATTGCCGAAAGCCTTGCAAGATCCCTCTGGATTATCGCTTTGTGATCATCGGCTATCGATGGTTAGTGATCGTCAAGATCAGCAAGTTTGGCAGTTTGATCTGCCGGTAACCGGTCAGCCGCTACAGTGGAAAATTCAACCACTACAAATCAAAGCTTCTTGGGCCGGTGCTATCAAATTGGTTAGCGGCAAGGATTACGACTTTGAAGCGATTTCCTGTTTGCCAAGCCAAACCATGATTGCCAGTGAGTATAAATCTTGGTTGTTGCTTCTCGATGGTCAGGGTAATAAGCGGCGGCAAATTGATTTGCGTTCAGAGCTTGAGCGATTGCAGTTGGGGCAAAAATTTAATGCTGGAATAGAAGCAGTCACGTTTTGGCCTGAGCAGCAGCAAGCACAGCAAAACTCGCGAGCAAAAATAAAATTTCAAGGTGTAGTGCTAGGACTGGAGCGATCCCCTGCGGCACTGGTGTATCTCGATTTGAAACAAAATCCTACCAAATTGACTCAATTAGCAGTTAAAGGTGAAGCCTTTGAAGATATTTCAGGATTAGCTGTTGCTGATGGTTTTTTGTGGGTGCTAGAGCGCAGCCAAATGCGGGTGCGAAAAATGCAGTTGGACTTGCTCAATAACACGGCAACTACCGAACAATTGCTCGATTTGTCAGCCACCTTGCAGTTGCCAAAATATCGATTTGTGCCGCAAAAGCATGAAATTGCGGAAGGATTAGAAGTAGTCGACAAGGATTTGTATCTGGTATTAGATAACAACCGAAAGCTAGCTGAAGTAGGTGGGCACGATCAGGGTTGGTTGCTAAGGTTTAGCATAACTCCCCGATAATCAGCCAAGGCAGGCATTGATAATGCTCAGTAAATTTTTAATTGATAAAGCCGCAAACTCTATTTCTGGTAGCGGTTTGCGGCATTTTTTTGATGCATTAGCCGGTGCGGTACGCAGTTTTATTGGCGTTGGCAGTGATACGACCCGAAAGAAAGATTTAGAGCAAGTATCACCATGGATGATGATTGGCGCTGGGATTTTTCTATTGGTGGTGTTTTTGGTATCGATATATTTAATTGTCAGTCAGGTAGTGCCAAGCCAGTAATAACCAATCAAATAGTATTAAGTCAATAATACCGAACAGTTAAAGTAATATGCGCTGTTTAAAACAGCGCGTATTTTATGCCAAGTAGCATCAAAGCAGAGGCTAGAATCGGTTTCATCACTTTATCAGGCAGTTTGGCACCGAGCTTGGTGCCAAAATAAATGGCAGGTAATGAGCCAACCAGCAAGGCACCGAGTAATTGAAAATCAACATTTCCTAAATGTAAGTGCCCTAAGCCTGCCAGTGCCGTTAGTGGAATGGCGTGGGCAAGGTCAGTACCGACAATCTGCCGGTTCGACATGTGCGGATACAAGTACATCAATATCGCAGCACCAAATGCACCGGCACCTACCGAAGATAAAGTCACGAGTACGCCTAACGCCACACCCGTGATTAAAGTGATTGCTCGGCGGTGGCGTTGTAACCAGCTGCCAGGCTCAACCGGATGAGCTTGAATGCGATTGCGGTACAACAGCACCAGCGACGTCAGAATTAACATTACGCCGAGCGAAACCGTCAACACGCCTTCGTAACTCTTACCGATATCTTCCAGCTGATTTAGGCCATAAATTGTCACTAAAGTCGCAGGTAAGCTGCCACTGGCTAACCAACCGACAGTCGTCCAGTCGATGGTTTTGCTTTTATTATGAAGAAAGGTGCCGCTGGATTTAGTGATTGCAGCAAAAAGCAAATCAGTGCCGATTGCTGTTGCGGGAGGAAAGCCAAAGAACAGCAGTAGAGGTGTCATGAGCGAGCCGCCGCCAACACCGGTCATGCCTACGACAAATCCCACCAGTGAACCGGCGATAATGTATCCGATTAGCTCCATTAGTCAGGCAATGCTCCAGTTAACCCTGCAGAAAAAATATGTTTGATGACGATAGATGAATAAGTCAGCCATCTTTTTCTTGACGAGTTACTGTAATCGCTATTTACTATGCCATTAAAGAATATTTACCACTATTTTTATTCTATATTGATATATGGCCGGGCCACCTCAAAATGAAACAAGCCCACATTTGAGGTAGCTTGAGTTGTACCACTTGCCTTGGAAGACATTGTTATGAAGTTGCAGCAGCTGCGTTATATCTGGGAAGTCGCCCGTCACGACTTGAATGTTTCAGCGACCGCTGAAAGTTTGTTTACCTCTCAGCCTGGTATCAGCAAGCAAATTCGAATGTTGGAAGATGAGCTGGGTGTGCAGGTTTTTGCTCGTAGCGGCAAACATTTAACCCACGTAACTCCTGCTGGTGAAGTAATCATTAAGCAGGCGGGAGAGATTCTGTCCAAGGTACAAAGTATCAAGCAAGCGGCGCAGGAGTACAGTGCACAAACTGAAGGCAGCTTGACGATTTCTACGACCCATACTCAAGCGCGCTATGCGCTACCGAAGATCATTCGTGGCTTCATTGATAGCTATCCGGATGTATCATTGCATATGCATCAGGGTACCCCGGTACAAATTGCGGAAGAAGCCGCCACTGGTAGAGCTGATTTCGCAATTGCTACCGAAGCATTGGAGCATTTCAAGGATCTGATCATGATGCCTTGTTATGAGTGGAACCGATGTGTGGTGGTGCCAGAAGGTCATCCGTTGATTGATATGCCGTTAACGCTGGAAAATATCGCTAGCTTTCCATTGGTGACTTATGTGTTTGGCTTTACCGGTCGTTCTCAGTTAGACGACGCGTTCACTGCCAAAAATCTTGATCCACAAGTGGTGTTCACCGCTGCCGACGCGGATGTGATTAAAACCTATGTAAAATTAGGTTTGGGTGTTGGTATTTTGGCCAAAATGGCGGTTGATGAAGTAGCCGATGGTTTGGTTGTATTGGATGCTTCGCATCTGTTCCAGTCAAGCATCACTAAAATTGGCTTTAGAAAAGGTACATTCTTGCGCGGTTATATGTATGACTTTATGCAGCGCTTTGCACCGCACCTAAATAAAGAGCTAGTGGATCAAGCTATGGCCTGTCATGACCAAGAAGCTCGCGATAAATTATTTGATGATATTGAACTGCCAAAATTTTAGGTAGCTCGAAGCCTCCTTTAAAGAATGAAAAAAGCCTGACGCTTGATAAGAAGTGTCAGGCTTTTTTATGCGAAAGAGCTTTGTAGCAAGCTCGCTATTTAATTGGCAGAACTGAAATATCGCTGGTCTTGTGTAAACCACATTCTTTGGCGGTTTCTTCTTCCCACCACCAGCGACCTTCACGTTCGTGTTGTCCCGGTAAAACTGGGCGAGTACAAGGCTGGCAGCCAATGCTGACGAAGCCTTGCTGGTGCAAGCTGTTGACCGGAATTTTATTCTCGATCAGATAATTCCAGACCTGAGCGCTCTTCCAGCCAGCTAGTGGGTTGAACTTGAACAATGGCTTACCCGGCAAGGAAAACCTGTTGTCTAATTCGGCTACAGAAACGGCGCTTCGAGTGCCCGGGCTTTGATCTTTTCGCTGTCCGGTGATCCAAGCATCGACAGTTGCCAGCTTTCTTTCAAGCGGTTTTACTTTGCGGACACCGCAGCATTCCTGGTGGCCGTCCGCAAGGAAACTGAACATGCCTTTCTGATTTACCAGTGCTTCAACATCGCGATGGTCTGGGAACAAAAACTCGATTTTGATCTGGAAATGCTTTTCCACTGCATCAAAGAATTGATAGGTCTCAGGGTGGAGGCGGCCAGTGTCCAAGCTGAAAACCTTGACTGGTTTGCCCGTGGCTAATGCCAGATCAATCAAAATGACATCTTCGGCACCTGAAAATGAAATAGCGATATTGTCAAAGGCAGCAGTTGCTTGGCGCATGATCTCAAGCGGGTGCGCATTGACGTATTGTTCGGCAAATTGTTCAGGATTAAATGCAGGCGTACTCATCAATTCCTCGGCGATAGCAAATTGAAGTTTGGTCGGCCAAGCTGACTTCAGCATAGTGCAACCACCAGCAGAGGTGATTGGACGATTGGCGGACATACTTCTAGTTTTATTTCTGTAATGATTAGCAATGCACACTATCAGAAATCAGTTAGCTCACTTAGAACGATTATTAATAACATTGTTTCAGTCGGGTATATAAAAAAACCAAACAACCTGGGCGAAGCATCCCATAGGACAAGGAGCTTCAGTGGGATTTAAACAATATATCGATAAGCTGCGCCAGGGCGATACTTCATTATTATTAGCACCGCCTGCCAGCCCCAGCTTTCAATGGCAGCTGGTGATTAATCGCCAAGGCGTTGCATTAGAAGCGCCCCGATCTTTGGCAGTTCGCATGGGTAAAGAAACGCTGACCGGTGAACCTATCTGGTTTTGGCCTTGCTGGTATGAAAAAGGCTGGGAAATCTCTTTTCTTAAAGAAGCGCTTGATGATGCTTTGTTGGGAATAAAGGTACGTCGCGCCGGATTGCGAGCTAGGTTGGATACTGGAGAAGGCTGGTGGGAAGTTTCTTTATCACCGGTTGATAATAATCAGGATGAAACTGAATTCCTATTGTTGGAAGTCCATGATCAAACTCAGGTATTTCGACTCAGGCAACAAGCCGGAAAAATGCTAGATCGTCAGCGACAATTAGTAGAAGGCATTCAAGATGCGTTGCTACTAGTTGATGAAACTGGACATATCTTACAAGCCAACCGATTTGCCGAGCGTTTATTTACCCAACAGGTCAGCGGTAATCAATTAAAAACACTAATTCCTGAGCTTCAACAAATGACGGGTAATGGGTTTGAAGATGGAAGATTGCCGATTGAGAAAATCTTAAATGCCGAGCGAGAAATCCGTTATTTGCCGCAATTGTTGTCTACCTATGCCCGGGAAGGAAAGCGTAGTTTCCGCCTAGGTTATTGGCAGGCAGTTTCCGGTGAGAGTTGGGTCAGGTTAGAACCAGCAGCGGCGGCAATCGAAACACCGCAAGATATGGAAGCTGCGGCAGAGTTGCTTCATATGCGGATGATTCGCGACAGCCTGCTACGCCAGCATGATCAATTGCAGTTAGCTAATTCGTCACTAGCAGAGCAACAGTCTCATCAAGAACTTTGTCAGCTGGCCGGAAAGCTATCTCCATCAAAAGCAGCTTGGCCGCATGGTCAATGGGTGCAGCTGCGTTTGCCAGAATTAACAGGAATGGCAGCAGAAGTACTTGCAGGTAAAGCTGATCTTGATTTGCAGCTCAATTTAGATTACGGCGCGGTGACTATTCGGCTGGTAGATAACTACCTGTTACAAACCTTGGTGCAACTGCAATATTGGTTGTCAGGTTACCCGATTCAGTTACAAATCCATCAGATTAACCAAGATTGTTATTATGGGTTGCAGTTAATGATTGGCGGTGTCGATAAAAGTGAAATGCCGTTTTGGCTGCATACCTTAATGGATACATTGGTGGTGCAATTACACCAAGGACGATTATCTATTGAACAACAAGGCCGTTATTTAATGATTAGTTGGTTATTTGTTGCAGAACTGCAGCCACAATAAAGCTCGTTGTGGCTGTAATTTTTTCCCTGTCGTCCCCTTCTTTTTACCTTATCCTATAACCTCATTTTTCGTTTGCCTCTGTGCAGGCTGTTTGCTTTATTGTTTTCAACTCTCACTCATCTTAAAACAAACTGTGATTAAAAGGTTTTGTTCAAAATAACAATCATTTAATATGTCAGACCAATTCTGGTTGCTTGGTAGTTCTAACCATTGATTGCGATCTAGCAAGCCCAGTTGCTTTATTTCTAACAAACTCAGGAGTGAGTGATGCATCTTGCCTGCCTAGATCTGGAAGGGGTTCTGATTCCAGAAATTTGGATTGAATTTGCTCGTAAAACTTCGATAGACGAATTATTGCTGACAACTCGTGATGAGCCTGATTATGACAAGTTGATGCAATATCGGCTTTCAATCCTTCGTCAGCATAATCTAAAGGTTCAAGATATTCAGGAAGTGATATCGACGCTTGATCCACTTCCCGGCGCGGCTGAATTTTTAAACCAGCTACGACAAAAGTGGCAGTTAGTGATTCTCTCGGACACCTTTTACCAGTTTGCTATGCCGCTAATGGCAAAGCTGGGATATCCCACTTTGTTATGCCATCAGTTGAAAATTGATAGCCAAGGTATGATTGCGGACTATCAATTACGCCAACGTGATCCCAAACGAATGGCGGTGCATGGTTTCCATGGCATGAATTGCAAAGTAGTTGCCAGCGGTGACTCGTATAACGATACCAGCATGCTACAAGAAGCCGATGCCGGAATTTTATTCTGCCCACCTGAAAAGGTTGTAGCGGAATTCCCGCAATATCCAATCGCTAGAGATTATCAGCAGTTACTTGCTGAGTTTGAAAAGGCTGCTGTAAAACTATAATTTTTGTAGTTTAAGCTGAAGTTGTTTCTAGAGGATGTATTTCTTTAGAAACAATAAAACAGAAAAGGAATTCATGTGATAAGGGAAATATCCATCTCACTTGCAAGTGCTGTGATAATCGGTGTTGCAGGTTACATCTTAGTGGTTAAGGAAAACCAAAAAGATATCGAATAGTTGAAGTTAAGCGTTGTGGAGTTGAAGCAAAAAGTTGAAGCCATGGGATATATTGCGCAATTAAAACAATTGTTGCAAGAAGTTAGAGCTGAAGCGAAAAGCCAGCAATCTGCTTTAGTATCAACAAAATTGTTTATTGCACAGGCACATCCCGATCGAAGCATGGGAGGGCTGGTTAGTAGCTATCGTAAATTAAGGGCGCTTAACGATGAAGAAATTACTGCATTGGCAAGCAGTGTTTCATTTTTAGATGTGTCAAATGACAGGGTATTGCTTTCTGATATGGCCAAAGAAAGTAATCCTGAATTGATAAATATTTTGAAAGAGCACGAAATTGATGAAAATGACTTAAAAAATTATAAGAAGTGGGCCGTGCAGGATGATATTGCAGCACCTGGATTTCATTAAGATATTTTAAGCTGCAAGTTTTCTTGCAGCTATATAGGTTTTTTGACTGCTATTGGAAAAACAATAATGATTTAGTGTGAATATGGGTTAACCACCCATTTTAATTAATTCAGCAACTTCCAATTCGCCATTAATTTGCAAAAAAGGGCATTGTTTGGCGAGTGCTATGGCGGCTTCAATCGATTCTGCTTCGATAACGGTAAATCCGGACATTCGAATTTGACTGCCTGAGCTGACAGTGCCATTGGCTGCAATATGATGGGTGTTTTTAAATGGGTTGGCTGGGCTGATAGCTGCATCACCTAGTGAGACAAGCCAGTTTTTGTATTGCTCGAAATGTTGTTTGGCTAGTACCGGGTCTGTCGGGTGTTCGCCACCAAGGTAGCTGATGATAAATTGCGCCATAGTTGCAAACCTCTTGCAAAGATTGCAATCACTATAGTTCAGTTGGCGCGATTAAATGCAGAACTGGCTGGCTAGTCCCACTCATTTAACTGCTGACGAAAATTATATAAAATCCCCGCCGTAGCACCCCAGATAAACCGTTCCTGCCAAGTTAACGAATAAAATTGACGCAGTTTTCCGTTAAATTCTACGTTGTGGTTTTGGAAATTATCTTGCAGCAAAATCCAGTCGGCGGGCACTTCAAAAGCTTCGGCGACTTCACCTTGGTTGATGGTTAGCGGATGAGGTTCCATTAAGGCAGCAATCGGTGCAATGCTAAAACCGGTGCCAGTAACATATTCGGGCAATCGGCCGAGTAACTTAAGTGATGATTCAGGTACACCAAGTTCTTCTTCCATTTCTCGCAGTGCTGCCGCTTCAGCTGATGCATCTTCATGGTCGATTTTTCCACCGGGAAAACTGATTTGCCCAGGGTGGTGGCGTAGATGCTCACTTCGTTGAGTCAGCAGTATCTGCAAGCCCTGCGGGCGCTGAACAAAAGGGATCAGTACCGCGCTGGGGTTAACCGGTTGTGCGGGGTCGTGATTAGCAAAATCAGACAGGTGCAGGCTGTCTTGTTGTTGGCGACATGCCTGCATAAAGAAGTCGTGTAGCAGTTGAGAAGTGAGTGCTTGGGGAGTCAGCCGGTTCATTACATCGCTTTAAGCAGCCTGGCAATGTTGTCTACCTTATCAAAAGATTCCTGATATTCCTCATCAACTTTTGAATCATAAACAATTCCGCCGCCACCCCACCAGCGAATGGTATCGTCAGAACAGATTGCGGTACGGATAGTAATGCTAGTATCCATCTTACCTGAAAAGTCGATATAACCAATGCTGCCGCAGTATATTGAGCGGCCAATAGCTTCCAGTTCGTTGATGATTTCCATTGAACGCTTCTTCGGTGCGCCGGTGATCGATCCACCAGGGAAAGCATGCTGCAACAACTCAATTGGGCTTTGTTTTGGATCTAGTTTGCCGCGAATGGTGCTAACCAAGTGGTGAACATTGGCAAAACTTTCAATTTCAAATAATCCTGGAACATGAATGCTACCGGGAGTGCAGCTCATTCCAAGATCATTGCGCAATAAATCAACAATCATCAGATTTTCAGCCTGATCTTTCTGGCTGGCCTGTAGTTGCTGTTTGAGCAGTAAATCTTGCTGTGGTGTTTTGCCTCTAGGGCGAGTGCCTTTAATCGGCTTAGTTTCAACCTGCTGCTGGTCAAGCTTGAGGAATCGTTCCGGAGAACAACTGACTAAACTGCCATGCGGCGTACGAATAAAAGCGCTGAAAGGTGCTGGGTTTTTCTTTCTTAACTGCTGATAAGCCGACCAGCTATCGCCAGTAAACTTAGCTTCAAAGGCTTGGGTTAAATTCACTTGATAGCAATCGCCATCTTTGAGATATTTTTTAATTTTTTCAAAGTGGTTTTGGTATTGCTGCTTCGACATTAAATTAGTCGGTTCGCTAGTTAGTTTAAAGTCGGTGTATTTATTGCTGGATTTTTTTAATAGATCATTTTTTATATCTATTAATTGTTGTTCATTAATATGAACACCAGCAGCCATTAATTGGCAGGTTTTATTTTTATGATCGGTAACTAATAACCAGTCATAAAAACCCACCGCCATTTGTGGCATCCAGCTATCGCGATCCTGCTTGGGCTGGTCAATGTGATATCCCCAATAGCCAACCACAGCGCCGTGTAGCGGTGCTGTTTCAGGGCACTGCTGAATTAGCTGTTGTAATTTTTGCCACGGATTTTCTGTACCGGTTTGTTTTATGGGTGCAGTTTCTGGATTCACTTTGCCTTGGCTTAAAGGCCAATGTTTTTCCAGCGTCCAGCCATTCTGGTCAAACCAAAGGGTTTGCCATGGTTGTGCTGCAATAATATCCAAATCACCATCTTGTGAATTTGGCTGGCATGAATCGAGAAAAATTGCCCAGTCATTTTTTGCAAAATGGTCAAACCAACTGGATGCATCTTCCCGGTAAGGCAGTGATAGTCGCAATGTTATTTCCTGCAGTGATCGCGCGACGGATTCTACCTAACCGGCTGCAAGCTGCAACTTCTTGCAATTATATTCGCTGGATTACTGCCATGTACCCAAGTCCCCGAAGGTTTGGTTTAGATATGTTTCATATCGCTCTTTTTTTTAAAGAGTGATTCTGCAAAAGAAAGATGGCTATTCGCTTCAAACAAAACCTACTGAGATGACTGTAACTACTAAGGGTTTAGTCAGGTATTATGTGGCTGTGCCTAAGTTTCTAGCGCTAACTGTACCCTACATCTTGGGGCGATTTGGGTATAGACTGCTAGAGATTTGCTACACCTCGATGTTTTGCCAAAAGTGATTGGTAAACAAAGTTAATTTCAGGTCCCATTTGATACCTGGCTGGAGATAGAAAATGAATTCATTTCAAGCGGTACGAGTAACTTCCGATGATCAGGGAAACTTTGAACAACAAATAGTTAGTCGTGAAATTGATCAACTTCCTGAAGGCGAGTTACTGGTTCGTGTTGGCTGGAGTTCGCTAAATTTTAAAGATGCACTTTCTGGCTTAGGTATTCCTGGTGTAACGCGTAATTACCCGCACACCCCAGGAATTGATGCTGCTGGTGAGGTGGTTTCAGATTCCACTGGAAAATTTAAAGCAGGTGATCAGGTTATAGTTACCGGTTATGACCTTGGTATGAATACCGATGGTGGCTTAAGCCAAATGATCCGTGTTCCTGCTAGCTGGGCGACCCCATTACCACAAGGTTTAAGCACTCGTCAGGCAATGGTTTTAGGTACAGCGGGTTTAACCGCGGGCTTATCTGTTGAGAAATTATTGGCGCATGGTATTCAATCTGGCCGTATTTTAGTGACCGGCGCAACCGGTGGTGTTGGCAGTATTGCAGTGGCGATTTTAGCCAAACTTGGTTTTCAGGTAATCGCAGTAACCGGTAAGGCAGAAAGCGAAGCCTATTTAAAATCAATTGGTGCTAGTGAAGTGATTTCTCGTCAGGAAATTTCTGAGTTACCGGGAAAACCTTTATTGAAACCGCAGTGGGATGGCGCAGTGGATTGTGCTGGTGGTCAAACCTTAACTGCGATTTTGCGTTCATTAGCACCCGGTGGTGCGGTAAGTTGTTGTGGTTTGGTTGATTCGCCGAAATTAGAAATGACGGTTCTGCCATTTATTCTACGTGGTGTTTCTTTATTGGGTGTTGACTCAGTAGAAATTCCACTGGCTGCAAAAGCGACAGTGTGGCAAAAATTTGCAAGTGAATGGATGTTACCGGGATTAAACGACTTGGCAGACGAAATGCCGTTAACAGAAGTACCTGCAATTTTTAATGATATTCTCAAAGGTAAATTGAAAAAAAGAAAGCTGGTTAGAATCGACTAACCAACTTTTTTATACAAACTAGTACCTATTTAGGAACTGGTTTGGCGGTTATTGCATGTGCTGGCCGCCATTGATGGCAATGTTGGATCCGGTAACGAATCCAGCATTGTCATTACATAACCAAGCAATGGTTTCTGCAATTTCTTCTGGCTTACCCAGTCGGCCGACTGGAATGCCCGCAATAATCTGCTCGCGAATTTTCTCTGGAACTGCCATTACCATTTCAGTGGCGATATAGCCTGGAGAAATTGTATTGACGGTAATCCCTTTTGCAGCAACTTCCTGTGCCAGTGCCATGGTGAAGCCATGCATGCCGGCTTTAGCTGCTGAATAATTGGTTTGTCCGAATTGACCTTTTTGACCATTAATTGATGAAATATTAATGACACGGCCAGACTGTCGCTCAACCATTCGATTTATCAAAGGCTGAGTCATGTTGAAAACACTATTGAGGTTAGTGTCGATTACTGCCTGCCAGTTGTCAGAAGACATTTTGGCTAATCGACCATCCTTAGTAATGCCAGCATTGTTGATCAATACGCCGATATCGCCGAAATCACTTTCGACCATCTCAATGCAGGATTGACAACTTTCCAAGCTGGTTACGTCAACGGGTGCAGCATGAACATCCAGTCCTTGTTCTCTGAATTGCTCAGTCCATTGAGCGGCTTGTAGGGGGTCACGGGAAGGGCTGTAGGTTGCGACCACGCGGTAGCCTTGCTGGGCTAGCTTGAGCGTAATAGCTGAACCAATTCCACCCATGCCACCAGTGACAAGAGCGACTACTGTCTTGCTCATTGAATACTCCTTGTTTTCATATCCGGCTTACTTCCTGTGCCGGGTTAACTGCTGAATGCAGTAGCTACATTTATACGGATGGCTAAGCTTGCTTTCAAGAACTTGGGCGTGAAATATTTATTTCAATTGCAACTTTTTTAAGCCAAATGTAGCGATGGGTTACTGGTTGTTTTGTGCAAGGGAAATAATGATGTCCAAACCACTTCAAAATGTGAATTTCAGGATCTCAGAGCGAACTATGCATTTGAGGTGGCTTGGGTATAGCAACCAATCGAGAAGCCTTAGAATAAATGCATATTTTGTGCTCTTTTGATATGGGCCCTTGACGGGTGTTATGAAAAAGTCCCAAATGCCCAGCATTAGACAGAAATTCTAGCCGTAGCGACTGTGCCGACACCTGTTAAGCAGTGTTTCAGGAGATGAAATTGAGTATTGAGTCAAATCCGGATATTCCATTAGGAAAAACCAGTGAGTATCCGCAAAGCTATGATCCAGATTTACTGTTTCCAATCCCGCGATTGGGCAAGCGTCTGGAACTGGGCATTGACCAAAACCAATTACCTTTCTTTGGGGTCGATATATGGAATGCTTGGGAAGTCTCTTGGCTCAATCTGAAAGGCAAGCCTTGCGTAGCGATTGGTCAGATTCACTTTCCAGCAGAATCAGAATTTTTGGTCGAGTCCAAATCACTTAAGTTGTATTTCAACTCGTTAAACCAGCATCGACTGTCTTCGGTTGATGCGTTAGAAAAACTGGTTGCCGCAGATTTAACTCATGCAGTTGGTGTGCCGGTGGTAGTCACTATGAGTCATCCAGATCGCTATGAAAATTGCCAAGCGCCAATGGGGCAATGTATTGATGAATTGGATGTTGAAATTGACAACTATAGTTATCAGCCAGAACTACTAAAGCTGCTAGAGGACGGTGAAGTCCGTCATCAGCTTTTATATAGCCATTTATTAAAATCCAATTGCTTAGTTACCGGTCAGCCGGATTGGGGCAGTGTTTGGATTGAATACAGTGGTCAGGAGATTGACCAAGAAGCGCTGCTGAAATATTTGATCTCTTTTAGAAATCATAATGAGTTTCATGAGCAGTGTGTCGAGCGTATTTTCACTGACATTAAGCGCTTTTGTAACCCGCAGCGTTTAACGGTATGGGCGCGTTATGTGCGCCGTGGTGGTTTGGACATTAATCCGTATCGTTCAAATTGTCAGAGAGAATTTGTATTTGAGCGGGATTTCCGTCAATAACCAATAGCGGCTCAAAAGCAGGCGCTTTCGAATAATTTATAGCCATCAGGAGTGATTATGTCGCGACGTTTAATTCTTGTTCGGCACGGTGTCGCAAGTTTTCAAGCGACCAGTGATTTTGATCGCCCTTTGCTGGTGCAGCAATATTCCCAGGCAGATTTACAGCAAACAGCTGCTTGGTTAATTGAGCAAAAGATACAACCTTCCGCATGGCTGATTTCTCCCGCAGTGCGTTGCCAGCAAACGGCTGAATTACTAACGGAGTTAGCGCCGAGTTTATCGATTGGGGTGCCAGCAGAAAAAAAGCTGACAGAAGATGCTTTCTATTTGGCGTCTTATTCCAAATTACTATCGCGCATCGAATGGCATGAGTCGGGTGATTTGTTGTTGATAGGTCATCAGCCGGGGTTGAATCATTTGGCCAGTTGGTTATCTGCTAGCCCCATTGATGAATTTCTTAATCCGGGCCAAGCATTTGTTTTGAATTTACCTGATGATTGGTGTGGGCTGGCAGAGAACTCTGCCAACCATGTCGATTATTCTTCTGCCAATTAATTCGGCTATTTTGACCGGTTGCTTCGACAAACTGCTTTTTAAGCAGTGGTAGAATCCGCAACATTCTTTTCAATCTGTATCTGAGGCACTTTCGGCGCTTCAATCACCACTTTTTCTAATGGTGCCATCACTAAAGCTTCACCAGTAATCACTGGTTTTCCTAATTGATTGGTCACTTGGCAGTCGATCACTACCCGATTCTTTTCAGCATCAATTGTTTTTACGGTGGCTTTGGCAGTCAAACTGTCGCCAATTTTTACCGGCCGCAAAAAACTCAATTGCTGTGATAGATAAATAGTGCCAGGACCAGGCAATTGGGTGCCCAATAATGCCGATACCAATGCGCCGCCATACATGCCGTGAGCAATAGGCTCTTTAAATGGCGTGCTTGCTGCATATTCAGCATCTAGGTGAGCGGGATTGATATCACCCGATACTGCGGCGAAAAGCTGAATATCTTGTTGGGTGATGGTCTTTTCTAGGCTAGCAGAAAGGCCTTCGTGTAGTTGATCGAGCGGGATGTTTTCTAGCGAGTTCATAAGCGCAGCTTCTTTTGTGATGAGCATTCTTTATCGGTCATTTTGCCTGCTTGTGCGGCGAAAGCCAATAATTGAATTTTTAAGACGCTTTTTATGTTGCGCTGCACAAAAATCACTTGTATGCTGCATTGCAACAATCAAGGAAAATCAATCACAACAGAAGGAAGTGGCCATGTACACAGATATGATGAAGCAGTTTAACGATCAAGCACAGCGTATGACTCAACCGATGACTCGTTTGAATGAGCTGGCTGTAGAAAGCATCGAAAGATTGGCTGAATTCCAACTCGCTACTTTGCAAAGCTATTCAGAAATGGGTGTTCAGCAATTGAAAGCTGCGACTCAGATCCAAGATCTGGAAGGCATGCAAAAGTACGCAGCGGGTCAAGTTGAAGCTGTGAAAACTGTTAGCAAAAAAGTTGCCGATGATGCAAAGGTACTAGCTGAGATGGGCGCCTCTTTCAAAACTGAGCTAGAGAAAATGGCACAAGAAAGCCAAAGCGCAGTCGCTGCTGCAGTTAAACCTGCTACTAAAAAAGCACCATCTAAAGCTGCTTAAGTTTTAGTGGTAAAAAAAGCCGCCATCAGGGCGGCTTTTTTGTTATTTTATCAGCGATAACCCTGTGCAATGATTAGAGTAATTTTTGATTTGAATTATTTTAGTCAAATATCAGGGGCAAGGAAGTAACGCAAAACAACAAGGAAATGCATATGAGTGCTCAGACGCAGCATGACTCTGAAAGTCTTGATGAAAAGGCTGATGTAGTTCAGATTTTTGATGATATTGCCCGCCGAAGTCAGCGAATTGTAAAAGATTTTATGGATCGACAATCAGTCGGTGGTGGTGAGCCAGATGTAATGAATATTGGCGGTGCCTTCCTTGATCTGACAGAACAGCTGATTCAAGACCCAAGTAAGTTGGTAAATGCTCAGTTAGAGTTTTGGCAAAATTACGCCCAGCTTTGTCACAATATGTTGTTTGGCATGATAGGCCAGCAAGCTTCGCCGGTAGTTGAGCCAAAAAAAGGTGACCGACGTTTTAAAGGCAAAGAATGGACTGAAGTCGCGCTATTTGATTTTATAAAACAATCTTATTTGCTGACATCGCAGTTTTTTCAAAAATCGATTCATTCCGTTGATGGAATGGATGAAAAGAACCACCAAAAGCTCGAATTTATCACCCGCCAGTTTGTGGGTGCCATGTCGCCAACCAACTTTGTTACTACCAATCCAGATGTTTTAAAACGCACTATTGAAAGCCGTGGTGAAAACCTAGTTCGTGGTCTGGATCATATGTTGCAAGATCTAGAGCGCGGTAACGGTCGTTTAGATATCCGCATGACCGACTTAGATGCGTTTGAGTTGGGCAAAAATGTCGCCATTACCGAAGGTTCGGTCGTTTTTCAAAATGACATGATGCAATTGATCCAATATAAACCGACCACTAAAACGGTTTATCAAAAACCGATAATGATTATTCCACCGTGGATTAACAAATATTACATCCTCGATTTGTCACCAAAAAATTCCTACGTGCAATGGCTAGTGAATCAGGGTTATACCGTTTTTATGATTTCATGGGTTAATCCTGGTGCTGAGCACAAAGATAAAACCTTTGATGATTATTTAACTGACGGCACCTTGGCGGCGATTGATACCATTCGTCAAATCACTAATGACCAACCAGTGATGGCAACCGGTTATTGCCTCGGCGGTACTTTATTGTCTGCAACGGCCGCTTGGTTAAAAAGTAAGGGTCAGGCGGATAAACTGGAGTCGCTTACTTATTTGGCAACGCTGATAGATTTTAGTGATCCAGGCGAGCTAGGCGTGTTCATCGATGAGAAGCAGGTGGCTTCAATTGAGAGTAATGCAGCAGATGATGGCTACATGAATGGCCGTGTAATGGCTGGTAGTTTCAACATGTTGCGTGAGAATGATCTAATTTGGAGCTATTTCATCACCAATTACTTGTGTGGTGACACGCCTTTCCCATTTGATCTGCTTTACTGGAATTCAGATGCAACCAATATGCCGGCAAAAATGCATACTTGGTATCTGCGAAAGATGTACATGGAAAACTGTTTTAAGGATTCAGAGGGTGTTGAGCTAGCAGGGGTTGCAATTGATGTTTCGACGATTAAAACTCCGGCTTACTTTGTGTCGACGCACGATGACCATATCGCCAAATGGCAGTCGACTTACCCAGGTGCCAAATTGCATCAGGGTCCGGTAAAATTTGTTTTGGGTGGTTCGGGGCATATTGCTGGTATCGTCAATCCGCCAGTAAATAACAAGTATGGTTTTCAGACTTGCGATGAATTACCAGACAGCCCAGATGATTGGTTAGAAAATGCGCAGCAAAATGAAGGCTCTTGGTGGACCGATTGGGATATCTGGGCGTCGGAAAAGCGCGGTAAAAAAGTACCTGCCAGAATACCTGGTTCAGGAAAATTTAAAGCTCTGGAGGCTGCTCCAGGCAGTTATGTAAAGAGACGAATATAAAATGAAAAGGCTGGCCTGCCTGATTTTGATGAGTTTTTTGACAGTGGGTTGTCAGCAAGGGTTGTTGACTCAAGCTGAAGCACAAGCTGCTTATAAAGCTTACGATTATCGGCGGGCTATGCCGTCTTTGGTTAATCATGCTAAAGCAGGCGATGTGATTGCCATGCGTATGCTGGCAAAGGCGTATATGGCAGGTTTAGGTGTTGACTTGAATTTGCAAATTGCCGCCGCTTGGTATTTTAAAGCGGCCAGTATGGGCGACCGACAAGCTCAAGTTGTTTTGGCCGGTTTGTATGAAACCGGTACCGGCGTTGATGTTGATGTCAAGCAATTTCAATATTGGTTAGAACGGGCAGCAGTGCAGGGTGATCAAACCGCTGCGCGAAAGCTATATCAGCTGCTACTCAAACGAAAAGATTCCAAATCTAGAGCACAAGGCTTTGCTTGGCTAAAAGCACTAGCCGAAAATGGCAATATGGCTGCAATGGCCAGATTGTCTGAGCTTCTTGAAAAAAATAAGGATCCGAAGCTGGTTCGAAGCGCCATAAAATGGAAGCTGCGTGCCGCTGAAGCGGGAGATTCTGATTCACAATATCAACTGGCTATTTACTACTCGCAACCTGAAAAAGATAAGCCAAATTATTTTAAGGCTTGGCTGTGGTTTGACCGTGCAGCCAGACAAGGTGATGGCCGTGCATTGGTTGGTCTGGCGGGTTTAATGATTTATGGATTAGGTCGTTCAACCGATCTTTCATCAGCCAATGCTTTGTATTTGTTGGCACTGGAGCGAGGCTATGCCAGAGCGCAGGAAGGTATTTCTCTACTATCTAATCGCTTGACCGATGATCAACAGGAAAAAGCCAAGCAATTACAAGTAATCTACGGTCAACGTTATCCGGTTTCCTGATTGATTTAAGCTTAGCGATTTGAGATAACAGCTCCCTAAGCTGCGCATGCATGCGGCGATTAATTTTTCTGAGGAGTTTATGTCCAAATCAGGATGGCTGGTGCCAGCTTCATTGCTTATCACTTCTATGGCAGCAGCGACTGCCCACGCTGCAGTTTTCAAAGCTGAGCCTTTACAAATTCCTAGCGAATTTAGTGACGTTCAAAAAGGTAACGGTGGCCTTAACTTCCAAGTTAATAGTGTTTTGGTGCAAAACAATCTACCAGATCAGGTGGTTGGGCTAGTTTATGGTGCCGCATCTCGAAATTGTCGAACACGTGATGTACGTTTTAAGTTCACTACAACAGCGGCTTTTTGTGCTCGAGGGCTCAATGGCGTACTCACGACTGACTCTGTTAGAGGGGTTGAGGTTATTGCAGCAGTTCAAGATCCATTAACTGCTGAATCATCAGACCTGTCAATTACTGAAGCAACTAGTGCAGCGACAGGTTATTTTGTAGAAAATGTTGTCAGAGATATTGCCAATACATCAAATGGTATTGAAGTAGTCGGTTATTCTCATTTTGATGTGACAGCAGGTGAATGGCCAACAGGGCAGGCGGTGATTCGCCCGAGCCTAGCAATTAGAAATACTGCTACTCGAACCACTCGGGCGCAATTAAATAACACTGCATTGCCAACTCTTACGAGCTGGGGTAATGAAGATAACATGGCGAATGCGATTAATGCTGGCGGCGTTATTGTGGGTTGGTCTCGTCATTTTGAAGCGGTTGATAGAAGCAGTCTGACTTGTAGTGATGCGGATGATAGTGGTCTGCTTGATGTTTTAAGCAATTGCACGATTACAGATCATCAACGAGCAGTAGTTTACCCCTCAAATAATCGCCAAGCTTTTGATTTAGGTGCTTATCAAACCATCGCGTTTGATGATGTGGATAAATTTTCCTTCGCACTAGATGTCAGTGATGACGGTACTGCACCCGTTGTAGTTGGCAGAGTTGGAGATTTCTCTCGTGCTGAGGGTGATTCAACCATAAGTTGGGCACGAGGCTTCTGGTTTAGAATCACTGATGCTACAGATCCGCAAAATGGCCACGGCACGACCTTTGCCGGTATTGCAGCCGATGGCGATAGCGATAGCGGAATTGTAGCGCCGCTGGTAGATAACGAAGATTACGATACCAGTCTTAGTGCAATAAATACTGGCGGCATTGCCGTAGGATCTTCCCAAGTCTCTGCAACATTGACCGAAGCTATTAGCTTTGATACCTCAAGCCCGAATGAAGCGGCGGTAGGTCTTGGTTATCTTGAAACAGATCTGAGTTCTTCTGCTTCGGCGGTTAGTGACAGCGGTATTATCGGTGGCAACGCGGTTGTGCGTAGAACTTCAGTTTCTACCGGCAGTGAGCGACATGGCTTTTTATATTTTCCTGCTGGCAGTGATGTAGTTAATACCGATTCAGTGGAAATCATGCTCGATGCATCGAATCTGATCGATTGTAGCCAAGGAATTGTGATTACTGGCATCAATAAAATTGTCGGCGATAGTAGCAATCCAGTGATTTATGCATCCGCTGTGGCAACTGCAGCAGCCGATGACAGCTTACAAGGCAAAGTATTTAGCGTTCGTTTGACCCGTGCAAATGACAACGACCCTACTGCGCCTTCAGCACCTCAAGTGTGTGTCCCGGAGAAGCCGCTAAATGATTCGGGTGGTGGCGCGGCAGGCGGGCTAATGATTTTTGCTGGTTGGTTGGCAGTCTGTTTGAGACGTCGTAAATTTTTAAAATGATGTAACACTCAATAGCTGGCCGGTTTTTTCTACCTCAAGGTTTGGTCTAACTTTAAAAGGCTGCCTTGAGGTAGTTGTATCGGGTAAATGTGGTTTGCCAGCGCTACAACAATAACAAGTGACATTGCTGTACCTAGCTAAACCAAAACGACCTGATGCGTGTTTAATGCCAACCCTGAGGAGGAAATGGAAAGCATGAAGACACATAAGCGGGATCGCACGCAAAGAGCTTGGAGTAAAGGGTATCATGCAGGCTTGGTCGGTATGTCCAAAGAAGCTTGTCCGTATGCTGGGTCAGTCAATGTTCGACACAACTGGATGGTGGGATGGCGACAAGCCAAAGAAAATCTATCTCATGGTTTAGAGTGACGGTGTCACTGTTTAATATTAAAACTTAATTTTTTAACCAAAAAGGCCGCTAGATGCGGCCTTTTTGATTTCTGTGGCTTTGCTTATTCTGTTCTAACTAGCTCGAAGTTTAGCTTGTCAATAAGATCATTTATCCTATCGCTACTAGTAAACCTAAAAAACACCTTCAATCGATTAAGAGAAATCCCGGATCACACCAATTGCGATACCTTCAATCGCAAAAGCGGTTTTAGGGGAAACCTTGATCACATCGAAATCTTTGTTTTCCGGGTGCAGTAAAATTTGCTTGCCGGTTTTTTCAAATCGCTTTACGGTGACATCTTCTTCAATACGAGCGACAACAATTTGGCCATTGAGTGCAGTTTGAGCCTGGCGCACTGCCAATAAGTCACCGTCAAGAATGCCAATGTCTTGCATGCTTAAGCCTTCTACTCGTAATAAAAAATCTGGTTTTGAGCGAAATACTCCAGGGTTTACTTGAATTCTTTGCTCGACATGCTCAGCGGCCAAAATAGGCTGGCCTGCGGCAACCTTGCCTACTAATGGTAAGGTTTCGTCTGGGTCATGTTGGTGATCGCCCAACAATCGAATGCCGCGAGATGTGCCAGCCAACAGTTCGATAGCGCCTTTTTTAGCCAAAGCCTTTAAATGTTCTTCTGCAGCATTGGCAGAACGAAAACCAAAATGTTGGGCAATTTCAACCCGGGTTGGAGGGAAGCCAGTCAGCTGAAGGTTTTGCTTGATTACATCAAGGATTTGCTGCTGCCTGTGAGTTAACTTCAGCATGTTGGTACCTGAGTATTAAAACAGTGCTGTTATTATATTCAGTAGTTGGGTCGAGCGCAAAGTTGTGTTGAGTCTATTTTTATCAAGGGAAGTTTGGGACATGACCCAGCTTTAGCTATAATCGCCCGCTTGCTTGTCACCTGTATTGGCTAATCATAGGCCCGCGGATAATTCATGAAGTACCTGATCAAACTATTTCCAGAGATAACCATTAAAAGTAAACCGGTTCGAAAGCGTTTCATTCAACAGCTGAAAAGCAATTTGAATGTACAGCTCAAGCGAATCGACCCAGAAATCAAAGTCTCTGGTAACTGGGATCGGCTCGATGTTGACGGTGTTGTCGAACAGCATCAGGAAGCCGCAGAGCAGGTGCTTTCTTGCACCCCAGGCATTGGAAGTTTCCTGCGGGTGTTCCCGCATGACTTTGAAACCATCGACGATATCTTGCAGCTTGCATTGCCGCACTATACCGAAGTGCTCAAAGGAAAAACCTTCTGCCTTCGGGTGAAGCGTACTGGTAATCACCACGCTTTTAGCTCCATTGATGTTGAACGCCAAGTAGGTGGTGGTTTAAATCAGTTGACCGAAGCGGTTGGTGTTAAACTGAAAAAACCTGATATTACGATCAAAATGGAAATTGTTGGCCAGCAATGCTTTATGGTTCAGCAGCAGCAGCCAGGTTTGGGTGGTTTCCCGCTGGGTACTCAAGATGCTGTGCTATCGCTGATTTCAGGTGGTTTTGATTCTGGTGTTGCCAGTTATTTGGTTAACCGCCGTGGTTTGCAGACGCATTTTTGCTTTTTCAACCTTGGCGGCCGAGCTCACGAAGTTGGTGTTAAGCAGGTTTCTCATCAATTATGGGAAAAGTACTCTAGTTCGCATCGAGTGAAGTTTGTTTCGGTACCTTTTGAAGGTGTAGTCGCTGAGATTTTAACTCGAGTTGAAAATTCGCAAATGGGTGTGATCCTTAAGCGGATGATGTACCGGGCAGCCAATAAAATTGCAGATCGTTTGAAGCTAGATTGTATAGTGACCGGCGAATCGGTCGCACAAGTGTCCAGCCAAACCTTAGCAAACTTGAATGTGATCGAGAGAGTCTCTGAAAAACTGGTGCTACGCCCATTAGTGACTATGGACAAGCCAGAGATTATCGATATTTCTCGTCAAATCGGCACCCATGATATGGCCAGTCAAATGCCTGAATATTGTGGTGTGATTTCGAAAAAACCAACCACGCGTGCTCGTTTGCCAAAAATTGAAGCTGAAGAAGAACGCTTTGATTTTGCTGTGTTGGATAAGGCAATCGAAGATGCAGTAGTTCAGTCAATCGATAATGTGCTGAAAGATATTGAAGAGCAGCCTGAGGTTGAAGTGAAGCAAAAAGCACTGGCAGGTTCAGTGATTGTTGATATTCGCCACCCAGATGAGATAGAAACCAAGTCATTCGCTAGCTTAGTGAGTGAACCTGGCCAAGGTGAGTTATTGGGTGTTGAATTGTTGGAAATTCCATTTTTCAATATTCAAAACAAGGTCACCGAATTTGATCCGGCCAAGCAATATCTGTTCTATTGTGAAAAAGGCGTAATGAGCCAATTACATGCCTTGCATTTAAAAGAGCAGGGGCATGAAAATGTTCATGTGTTTCGCCCACAGAGCTAATCACTTTTAACATTTGAGTGATTTTAGCCATTGTTTTTTATAGGTCGAAGTGGTTTTCGCTTTGGTTTATCTATTAAGAATTGTTTTTACAGAGCATTTATGAAAAAAATATTTCAGTTAACCCATGAAAAAATTAAATATCCTCGTTTGGTCGAATCAGCTAAGCATGATGTTAAAAAATACCTCAAGCGCGAGCGCAACAAAAAATTACCACCGGATGCAGATTATTGGGGGTTCGCTTGTAAGTTCGGTCATGATAAAGAGCAGGCAAAAGAGATCCATCTTAAGGCAATCAACAAGTGTATCGATGAAGTAGAGTCGTTGGCTCTAGAGTCTTTCTACTTAGAAATTCTGGCGTATCCAGCAGTTCGTGAACCTCGCCAAGAGCATGGTTCTTTTGAAGGCGGCTTTACTGCGCAATCAGAAGATCAAGGCGCTTTTGAAAGTGACGTTGATGCTGAAGATGATAGTCCGGCTGAAGATCAGAATTAATCTGATTTTAATAACTGGTCTGGTAGCAATAAACATTTGCCAGAAAAACCGTAAACTTTCAATTTGCGGTTTTTTTATTTGTTTGCCTCTTCAGTAAAATCGGTGGGTTAGTTTTGGTTCGGGTAGTTTTCCAAGGCTATGATAGAGCGCTATCTCAGTGCATTTATAGCTTTTAAATCCATAAGATTTTCTCACCGTCAGTTTTACCTTGGTATTTAAGCCTTCAATAATCCCACTTGAATAAGCTTTTTTGGCCTTAAACCAGTTCAAGATTAAGTCTCGATGATTTCTTATAGTTTTCGCTACTTTCTTCATTGGTTCTATTTTTGATCGCATGGTTCTATTGCACCAACGATCTAAATAATTACCTGCATGATATGCTGAGGTGTACTGCCAAAAGCCATCAAAGTCTTCTTTTAGTAAATACGCTCTGACACTTTTTAGGTTGTATTTCAATAAGGTGGAAAACTAAATTTTGCAACTAATTTTGCCACCCACAAATTTATCTATGACCAACGCTATTGCCTAAAAATTTTTGATTTCAAATGTGAGTTCACGTCAGCTAACATCAACCAACCACTGAAATGAGTTGGAGTGGATGCTTGTAAAAAGCCTTCCTTTTTTATTATGCCAGCACCTCGTGCCATTCTGTTTGACCCGAAAGCGAACCCATATGTGCATGCCTGTTCAAGATGCGTTAGGCGAGGGTGGTTGTGTGGTGAAGATCCTGCGATTGTGCCTGAGCTTCGAAAAAATTATGATCATCGCCGCCAGTGGATTGTCGATCGAATTGATCTGCTGGCGCGGGCATTCTCAATTGATGTAGCAGCCTATGCCGTGATGAGCAATCACTACCATCTGGTGCTTTATGTTGATGTTGCACGAGCCAATAAATGGAGTGCGCGCCAGGTATTATTGCAATATACCAAAGTGTTCGATGCCGAGCCGTTAGTTAAAAAATACCTCAATTCACAAAAGCGTCGCCTACTTAGCGCAGCTGAAATTCATTATGTTGAAGCCAAAGCTGAAGAATGTCGTAAGCGATTGTATTCAATTAGCTGGTTTATGAAATCGATTAATGAACCACTGGCTCGGTTGGCTAATGCCGAAGACCATTGCAAAGGGCGTTTTTGGGAAGGCCGTTTTAAAGCTCAGGCGCTGCTTGATGAACAAGCATTGCTGACTTGCATGGCGTATGTTGACCTCAATCCTTTGCGAGCGGGCATAGCTAAAACACCAGAAACATCGGATTACACGTCCATTCAAGCAAGAGTCGAAACTGAACTGCCTGAAATAGCATCTAACCAAACTCGTATTAAAAATAATAAGAAATCGATTAAAAACCGGCGCTATGATTATCAGTTTGCTCTATTGAAACCTTTTTCAGATAGCGCTCACCTAAAGAATAAATCCAATGAACCACATGTAAAGCAAAAGCCTTTGCCGTTTTCATTAAATGATTATCTGGAGCTGGTTGATGCTAGTGCCCGAATGGCGAGAAATGATAAAAAATATCACATGGATAGCCAACTGCCTCCTATTTTTGACAGATTAAAAATCGATACCACTGCGGTCTGGTGGGCTAAAATCATGAGCGGCCAAAGTAAGGCGTTATCGAACGTTCGAGCATTTGCCCATGCGATAGGCAGTTATCTAAATATCAGCGCGTTCAAGGCAAGAGTGATGCAACAAACGAAAGTTTGGCGAGCAAATCAACCACCACCAAAAAACTCCAGCTAATACTGTTAATTAAATCTGTGTATTTAACTTGCCGGGCATGCCTGGTGTTTCTGTTGTCTAGGTTTTAGATGGTAAATTGTAACCATTCAGCACAATTTAATATAAAAATCGCTTGACAGGTTTTTTGATATTTTCCCGAATTTAAGCACCTCTTTCAGAATACCACTTAAACGCCGCATTAAACTGCTATTAACACACCTGATTATCAATGTTTTTTGCTCAGAATAGCGCATCAGCATTCCGCTTCTAAAAAGTCGCCACAGTAAGCCTCAGAGACAAAAAAACCACCCTGAAAACCTGTGCGATAATAACCGCATGGACTCAATCGAAATTAATAAAACCATCGCTGAAACCGAGCGATTGTTAGCCAAAAGCAAAAGCTTACCGCCCGAACTGGTGGCGATGGTTCGTATGCTGATGCTCGTCGTTAAGATATTGCTTGATAGCAAAGGGCTAAACAGCAAAAACTCCAGCATTCCGCCATCGGCAGATCCTAATCGAGAAAAGAAATCGCGCGCCAAAAGCAATAAAAACCCAGGCGGGCAGCCTGGCCATAAAGGCAGTAATTTATCACCGGTGAAAGACCCAGATGAAGTGCTGGATATTACGATTGATCGTAGCCAATTGCCGAAAGGAAAATACCGTGTTGTTGGCAGTGAAAGCCGCCAAGTAGTTGATGTTCGTATTACCCGATATGTCACCGAATATCGGGCGCAGATTCTACAAGACGAGCAGGGTAACCAGTTTGTTGCTGAGTTTCCGCAAGGGGTCACTCGGCCAATACAATATGGCAATGAGTTTAAAGCCAACGCGGTTTATATGTCGAGCTACCAGCTGATTCCTTATGAACGGACTCAAAAGCACTTCGCTGAGATATTGGATGCGCCAATCAGCACCGGTAGCCTTGCCAATTTTAATCAGGAAGCTTTTAATCGACTGAAGCCATTTGCTCAGTTAGTACCGGCTATTTTGCGTGCTGGAGATTTGATTCATGCCGATGAAACCGGCGTCAATATCAATGGTAAACGAAAGTGGCTACATGTCGCGAGCAATGACCGCTGGACGTGGATTGAAGCGCATGAATCAAGAGGTATCGAGGCAATGGAAGCGATCGACATCTTGCCTAAATTTACCGGTTTATTGGTACACGATCACTGGAAAAGCTACTACCGATTTGTGCTGTGCTTGCATGTATTGTGTAACGCCCATCATGTACGTGAATTGGCGCGAGCCCATGAGCAAGATGGCCAGCAGTGGGCCAAGGCAATGGAAGATCTGCTTTATGAAATGAATACAGCAGTCAATGAGGCGGGGGGTGAGTTGGATGAAAAGCAGTGTCAAAAATGGGTGAAGCGATATCGAAAAATATTAAAAGCAGGTGATCGGGAATGCCCGGCACCTGAGCCAAAAAAAGCGGATAAAAAAGGTCAATTAAAGCGAGGGAAATTAGCACGAAGTAAATCGAGAAATTTATTAGAGCGGCTGCGGGATTTTGAAGCAGACGTGCTGCGGTTTATGAGTAATACCCGAGCACCGTTTACCAATAATCAGGGTGAACGGGACTTCCGTATGAGCAAGGTTCAGCAGAAGATATCAGGCTGCTTCCGCTCATGGGATGGCGTGAAAGCGTATTGCAGAATCCGGAGCTATATATCGACCTGCCAAAAAAATGGGGTCGGTGTTGGGGAAGCTTTGTCGTTATTATTTGCGGGTAAATGGCCGGACTTTATTCAGGAGAAATTGGATCGGTTGGTGTGACATGCTGAATGGTTACATTATAAGTAAAGTTATGGGTGGCGCTTTTTTCCGCTTTTTTCCGTTTTCAAGTGCCGCTCCTGCAAACTTCAACGGTTGTAGGAGGTTAAACCAGTTACAACCGCATGAGAAATTGAATATTTTTTGGTGGGTATAAAAAATATCTTGGGTGGCGTCATTTATTTCGTTGTAAAGTTTTGCTGTTGAGAAGAGAGTTTACAGCAGTAGCGGTATATAAGCTAAGGCTATCCCTAATAGCTTTTGTGGGGGGGTGAAGAAATATCGTCAGGCACATTTTCTTCATGTCAGCTATGGGTTTAGTTGTGGCGTGAGAAAGCAGATCGTTTAATCCTCGCCCAGAAAACATTCTTTCTGCTCATCCAGCCACAATGGATATTTGGCCATAGCTTTTGAATACAAGCGACTCTGCAAGTGGCCTTCAAGCCAAGCTCGCAGGTTAGGGTAAGGCGCTTGAACGAACCATGCTCGATTAACTTTGGAGAACTGGCGGACAAAGGGCAGCAGTGCGTAATCGATAAAACCTGGCTTATTGCCGACAAAATATCCGCTACTTATTTCACCATTTGAATTGCTGCTAGTTTTCGATAATCTTTGCTCAAGTTCAGCAATAAAATTTTCACATTTTTTGCGTTCGTCGAGTTCATTTTCAAGATGAAATCGCTTGGCTTTTTTGTAGATTTCTAACTGCGGTTTAAATTGTTTATCGTTGCGTTTAATCAAATTCAGCATGGCGACTAGGTCGTTGGGACTGTCTTTGTGTAGCAAGTCATCCGGGTCATTTTGTTGCAGTGCCCACAGCATAATATCTAAGCTTTCATCGATGACTTTCGAATTGATTGAAAACTTATGGAGTGCGTCGGCAAAAACCAATACTGGAACGGTCCCTTTGGGAGAGATCGCTAGCATTTCTTTGGGTTTATTTTTCATGGTAATGGCGCGCAGCATAACTTGCTGCTGCGCCATTAGTAGGCCAAGGCGAGCACGCATTGCGTAAGGGCAGTGCTGTAGCGAATATAATATCGGCAGCATAAGCGTGGCGCTCTTTCCTATTCTCTTTTATCTAAAGCCCTTGGCGATATTGAGCATTGGTTGAAACTGTAATCATTTGATTTAATTGAGCTGAAGCTTGCTCGCTTCCTTGCAATACGCTTTCGAAGTGTTGAATCAATTGTGCTTTGTCTTGCTCTGCTTTTGAGCCTGCGCCGATGTTGGTTAAATCGATAAAGAATTCATCAAATAAGTCAGTTAAGTCATTCACAACATCCAAGTTTAAAAACTGTTCATGGTTATAAATACTTGGGTAACCACCTTTTTGTTTGTCGATGGAAAACTGAATGCCTTTGACGTTTTTAATCGTGGTCGCTTTCTCGCATTTCAACATGCAGCCATCTTCAATGCTGGGTTTTTTACAGCCGACGGTTTGCTGGAAGAAGCACTGGCGGCTGGTCATCATTAGAATGGGATGGTAAATGCTGTAATAGAGTTTGAAATCATCCGGGCGAGCGATATTGCGCAACTGCAGGCGGTTAATCTCATTAGAAATGAAAGCGCCGGCGCAGTTAAGCTCTTCTTGTAGTGTGAGTAGTGCATATGAATTGGTGGTGTTTAAGAAAGGGCCAGCGACCCATTCAATGTCCATTTCATAAGCTTTATAAGCGATGCCGGTATTGTTGGTGACGATTCGCTTAGGTTGCACTTGCTCAAGAATTTTTACCGCTTCAAAATAGTCTTTGCCAATTAATACGGCAGGAAACCAAGGAATTAATCTTGGGTTGGCCTTTAGCAAGTCAATGTATTTAGGGCAGTCTTTTTTAAAGCTTTCCGGTAGCTTAAAGTAGACATCGGCACCGGTTAAATCGCACAGGTGAAAATCTTTTTCATCGGCGATTAAAATTGACAGAGTAGGTTTGCCGGATGACCTATTGCTCTTATCCAATGCAGCCACCTCTACATTGGGTACCACTTCAATTGAATTATTAAGTAAAAATGCCAGCTGATTTTTAAGCGAGGTGACTTCTTTAAATGGAATGCTTAAGCCAGAATCGTAGCCTGCAAAACAGAATTCAAGATTAAATTCGGCATTATCAAAACTCTTAAAGCGTTTGGCCAGTGTTTTTTCAGTCAGCTCAGATTTTTCGGTGACTGCCAATACTGAGTCTGATTGAATGTTAATTGTTTTTGCATCTTGATCGCCGTTACTGATGGCATCACTGGCGGAGTCAGAAGCGTCAGCACCGATGATTGCGCTAATGCTTAATGGTGTGTCGATAGCACCTGAAAATTCAATTTTAAGCGGTAGTTTTGCAGTGCTTAAATATTGAATTTTTTCTCTTAGCTCAGCACCTAGCTGGTTTCTATCGATATACAGTTCGTCTTTGGCTTCTTGGATTTGAATTGCTGATATACCGTCACTGTTGCCAACCGCATGCTGAACGCTGTGGTCGCGTGGGTTGTCGATAAACATATCTTTGGTCAAGTTACCTTGCAAAAACGAGTTGGTGAAGTCGCGGTTAAATACTTTATGCAGGTTAGAGTCGTCGGGCAGCAGCTTGCCAGTTGCGACAAACTGATCAATCTGTTTTCGCCAAGTGTCGATTACGGTGTAAACGTAATGTGCGCCTTTAATTCGGCCTTCGACCTTAAGCGAGTCAACACCGGCTGCCACCAGTTCCGGTAGGTCAAAATAAGCGGAGTTATCTTTTAGGTTGAGCGGATATTTATTACCGGTTGCGGTGACTTCATATTCATCGCGGCAGGCTTGGCTGCAGCGGCCACGGTTGCCTGAGTTGCCAACGCTCACCGAGCTGGAATAGCACTGACCAGAAAACGCAATGCAAAGTGCGCCATGAACAAAAACTTCGGTCAGAACACCAAGCTCATGGGACAGCGTAGTCAGAGATTTAATTTCACCAATATTGAGCTCTCTAGACAAATTAACCCGCGAGGCACCTATTTTTTTTAAAAAATGTAGTTGCCCTTCATTGTGTGTGGTTAATTGCGTTGAAGCGTGAATATCTAATGTTGGAAAAAACTTTTTAACCAGATTAAACATACCGAGATCTTGCACGATAATGCCATCGATGCCGCTATTGACTAGTTTATTCAACAGCTTGATCATGGTCGGTAATTCTTGCTCAAGAATAACTACGTTGAGAGTTAAGAACACCTCGCAGTCATACTTATGCGCCAAGCGTAAAATTCCAGTTAAATCATCAAAGGAAAGATTGGCTGCTCTGTTGCGAGCATTGAAGGTATCTAGCCCGCAATAAACGGCATTGGCACCGGCAACAATGGCGGCTTTAATGGCTTCAACATCGCCACCTGGCGCTAATAATTCAATCTTTCTGCTCATCTGAGTCACTACTTTTTACAACCTGTAATTTTGAAAGGCGATTCTAGCGGCATCTTTGGTGGATTGCCATAAGAGAGAAGGATTATGGCTGGGTGACTAGCTTGATATTTTTACGAATATCTTTGAATTTAATCCCTTGTTTTAACAGGTTTGCTTGTAACAACTTAGCCATTTTCTCCTCAAGCAACAACGAGTCGACTGATTGTGCCGCATCTTGGAAATGACAGCTGACCATCAGGCTATTGGGGAAGTTGCTCCAATCGGCTTGATGGCTAAAGTGGCTGAAACCTGAAATGGCATTGGCCTTCTCGGTTGCAGTTGCTAGCGCTTTGCAGACGCGACTATCGAATTTTGCGGTAACTTTGTTCAAATTTTAGCCTTGAGTGTTTGCGATGGTTTTTAATCAAAAAGATGCGCGATCATTTTTTAAATTTAATTTATTGGCGCTTGGTATTAATAATCCAAGTGCTGCTTGAAAAAAAAACGCGAACATCGTAGGTTTGATAAGCTGAAGGCGCAATCAGACACTTTTGACTTTGTTAGGAAATGTCTGATTTAGCTAGTGCTCATCAAACCTACAACAAACGCTAAAAACAACCTCGGAAATGTTTCTTACAAAACCCGAGAATTATTCAGTGCGTAATTCCATACCCGGTAAAAGTAGAAAATATAACCAAGCCCCAGCGTCACAATTGAGATGATCGCCCATAAAATGACATGGCCTAGGTTGCCAAACAGGTCTATATCGCATTCCATCTTTCGCTCAATTCCACCGTCGATAATCGAGGTGCGGTTAATGATGAATTTTGAAAAAGAGTAGGGGAAGAAGAATAGGGCGATGCCTAAAGTGATGAAGCTCAGAATCACCCAGATAACCAGGTGGCCGATGATATCCATAATTGAAATATCAGCTTTGATGTTCATGGTGTGGTTCCTTGTTGGCTAGTTTGGGGCTGGTAAAGCTAGGCTTAGTAAGTGCTGTTGGTGAATCGTTATTTACTTACATTTACATGTAAATAACTTGATCTTATCAACTCAATTGCTAGTGAATAATTTTTAGTGGTTCTGTCTCAAAGATGCCAAATATAAAATAATCATCTGCTCGCTGGCTAGGTGGGTAATAAGCAACCCCTTTCTTGATGCCATCTTGATAGTGAATCAAAGAATGAATGCTGGGGCAGCCGACAAACAAGCCACATTCACCGCCACAGAGTGTACTGTAAGCATTTCCTGTAAATAGTTCTTTGCTGTCTTTTAAATAGACTTTTCCCGAGTAAAACGTGAGTAATTCATCAGATTCTACGGCAGTAAATAGCATGTAGCGGCAATAGCCGTAATCGGCTACTACCAGTAGTAGGATAATTAATATTCCTGCCGCGACGAGTTTGACGAAAATTTCAAATACTTTCAGTGCGGTAGCTAGTATTTTTCCGACCATTGCTTTGAATCACTCGTTAAATACATTGTCTGTTTGTATTTAATCAAATCACTTCTTCTATTGATAGTTTATTCATTTAGCTTTGGGGTGATTTTGAATGATACAGATAAACATGATTTCGAGAGTAGTGAAACCTTGATTGGAGAATGACGTTGGCAGAAGCAAAATTAAATATAAAATGACCAGCAGTTTCTAAATCAATGTAGAGATTGCAATGGAAATAGATCAGCAAAAAATTGATGACGCAGTTTTGGCGCTAATGTACCTGAATCTGCATGATGAATGTCGTAGTTGGAAGTCACTTGATTGGCAAGCAATGGATCGATTGCACCAAGAAGGTTTAATTGATAACCCAGCTAGCAAAGCTAAATCAGTTTGGTTAAGCAAGGAAGGGCGAGAAAAGTCTAAGGCGCTCTTTGAGCAGATGTTTTGTAAATAAAAGCCAAATTCCAGGCAAAAAAAAGCCATCTAAAAAAGATGGCTTTCTAACTGGTTGCGGGAGCAGGACTTGAACCTGCGACCTTCGGGTTATGAGCCCGACGAGCTGCCAACTGCTCCATCCCGCGTCAGTTCGGGGTCTGCATGCCACATGCAGTAAATTGGTTGCGGGAGCAGGACTTGAACCTGCGACCTTCGGGTTATGAGCCCGACGAGCTGCCAACTGCTCCATCCCGCGACAATTTGGTGATCTACTTTAACAATTTATTTTGGCAAACAAATTAGTAGATAATTTGGTTGCGGGAGCAGGACTTGAACCTGCGACCTTCGGGTTATGAGCCCGACGAGCTGCCAACTGCTCCATCCCGCGTTAATTTGGCGTTCTGCTTTACAATGCTTACACATTGTAAAGCAGAGAATATGGTTGCGGGAGCAGGACTTGAACCTGCGACCTTCGGGTTATGAGCCCGACGAGCTGCCAACTGCTCCATCCCGCGACAATACTTGTTCCTACATCAAAGTTTTAGCAAACAAATCAGTAGAGAATTTGGTTGCGGGAGCAGGACTTGAACCTGCGACCTTCGGGTTATGAGCCCGACGAGCTGCCAACTGCTCCATCCCGCGACAATGCTTTCTTTCTACTTAAAAATTTTGGCAAACCAATAAGTAGATAATATGGTTGCGGGAGCAGGACTTGAACCTGCGACCTTCGGGTTATGAGCCCGACGAGCTGCCAACTGCTCCATCCCGCGACAATGCTTGGCATTTACCTGAATCAATATTTAATCAAGTAAATTAATTCTTGCTGAAGGTTAAAGCTAAAACTAACAATGACCAAATAACTATCTGGTTGAGTTGGTTGTTTGCCTTGCCCTGTTACAGCGAGGACGCATTCTAGGCGGCAGCATAAGCAATTGCAAGTGGAATACTCAAACTACTTCGAAATGTAAGCTTCAGCTGGCGTGGTAAGCGTTTTAGGCAAGGCATTAATTGCAGTTAATGTGCGGCCCTTTTCAAAATTAATAACGCAGTATGAAACGCTTACAGGCCAGCCCTTCGGAGATCGCCGAGCAAAACCTGCTCGGCGTTGCATCTTTTATTAAAGGAACCACCATGAATATAAAGCTGCGCCTTGGTATGGTTCGTTCAATAATCCTGAAACTCACATGTCGCAGCGGTTTGGCTATCGTTCCCTTTCGTAAACATCTGCCAGCGACTATCATTGGCCGCCTGTTACTGGAGGTTAGATTTTGAGTCGTTTCTTTATTACATGTGCCAAAGGGCTGGAAGGCCTATTACTGGATGAGCTTCGTCAACTGGGTTTTGAAGATGCCAAGGAGACGCGAGCAGGTGTTTCGCTAACGGCCAGTTTTATGGAAGGCTGCAGAATCTGTCTTTGGTCTCGCTTGGCCAGCCGGGTATTGCTTGAGCTGGGTGAGTTTGCCGGTGAAAAAGATGTTTACCAGGCAACTTCGCAAATCGATTGGAGTGAGATTTTCACCGAGGATAAAACCTTATCGGTGCAAGCGATTGCTTCTGGTGTTGAAGGTCATAGCTTATTTATGGCCCAGCGCTCTAAAGATGCCATTGTCGATCAGCTCCGTGAAAAAAATGGCTATCGCCCTTCGGTAGATATTCAGCAGGCCGATATACGCATTCATGTTCTGGTGCGTGCATCGGGCATTCAAATCAGTCTTGATTTATCCGGTGCGCCTTTGCACCAGCGCGGCTATCGGCAACTAACGGGTTCTGCACCGATTAAAGAAAACCTAGCAGCCGCTATTTTAGTGCGTGCCGGCTGGCCAAAACTGGTTGCTGAGCGGCCTGAAGGTAAGCAGCTGACCTTAATCGATCCTATGTGTGGTAGTGGCACATTATTGATGGAAGGTTTGCTGATGGCGGCGGATATTGCGCCAGGTTTGAAATGGCGTGACTACTGGGGCTTTTCAGCCTTGCCAGAGTTTGATTCGCAGCAATGGCAGCAAATGCTGGCCGATGCGCGTCAAAGAATGGTCAATGGTATGGATCATTTGCCGCAGTTCCATGGTTACGATCTGAGTAAAAAAGTGATTGGTGGCGCTAAAGATGCTGCATCAGCTGCTGGCTTTGCTCGTTTAATGAAGTTTGAACACTTGGCTTTGGCTGACCAACCCGCGCCAGATGAAAGTGCCGCCGGTTTGCTGATTTGTAACTTACCCTATGGTGAGCGATTAGGCGAAGATGCTGAAATTGAAGTCCTTTATCAGCAGCTTGGCGACACATTAAAGCGTGACTATGTTGGCTGGAAAGCATCAGTTCTGTTATCCAACGCTGGGCTTGGTAAGGCGTTTGGTATTCAGTCTGACCGCCGCTATAAATTGTATAACGGCCCGTTGGAATGCCAGCTGTTGAATATGGATCTTAAAGACGAGAATTTCCGCCAAGTATTCAAACAAAGAATGCACCCGGCATTATGGCGCAGCTGCCGCAAAGATTTTCAGCCGACACCCCATAGTGAAATGTTTGGCAACCGTTTGAAAAAGAACCGCCGCAAACTTTCAAGCTGGATTAAACGAGAAAATATTCACGCCTATCGGTTATATGATGCTGACTTACCAGAATATGCGGCAGCAATCGACATTTATAACGATCACTTGTTGATTCAAGAATATTTAGCGCCTTCATCGGTTGATGAAAAAGCTGCTCGCCAGCGTTTTTCCGATATTTTGTGGCACTTACAAAAGCAGCTGAATATTGCACCGGAAAATATTCATATTCGAGTGCGACAGAAAGAAAAGAGCGCGGGCCAGCCAATTCATCAGGAAAATGGCGCGGCTAATATAGTGGTTGAGGAAGGTCAGGCAAAACTGGTTGTGAACCTGGAAGATAACCTCGATAGCGGTTTATTCCTCGATCACCGTCCAATGCGCCGTCATTTGTCGAGCATTGTAAAAGGTAAGCGATTCTTAAACTTGTTCGCCAGCACAGCAACTGCCAGTGTCCATGCGGCCTTGGCTGATGCCAGCTCAAGTTTGACGTTGAATATGTCAAAGTACTATTTAACTTGGGCGGAAGATAATTTCCGATTAAACCAAATTAGTACCTTAAAGCATCCTATTCGTAAGGTTGATTGTTATCAGTGGCTGGATTCTAAAGAGAAAGAGGGCGAATTTGACCTGATCTTTATGGACCCGCCAAACTTTTTCAATTCTTCACGAATGGACCGTTCGATCGATGTCACTAAAGATCACCCGTGGTTAATCGACCGTGCCATGGCGCGATTAGCAGCCGATGGCCAGTTGTATTTTTCTAACAACCGTCGTGATTTTAAAATGAGCGATGAAGTGAAAGAGAAATATCAGGTGCAAAATCTCGATTCGAAAATGTTGCCACCGGATTACGAGCGCAACCCAAAAATTCATAATTGCTGGTTGATTGAAACCAAGTAAATTAATTTCGGTATATTTCAACACTCAAAAACCACCGGCTAAAGTCGGTGGTTTTGTATTGCGGACTGAATGCTCAAATGTAGTGCCATGCGTTGGTGCAAGCTAAGTCATGACAATCAGTGCTTATACTGGGAGCGCAGGCGGCCCGCCTGCATAGTGCGAATACCTATAAGTGGTAGGTATTTTCATGCGGTTGAAGTGCATAACTGATTTAATAGTTAACCAGCTACCCAGCAAGAGCCAAGCTTTTATTATATTATCCATCCGTCTTGAGCATTTCCTTTCGGTAAGGCGCTTTGTGGTTGCGAGATGCTGTATTGTAAAATCACATCATTTCCCATGCCAATGGCCTCATGCTTACTTGTTTTTGGATTTACAGCAAAAACTTCTATTATATTTATATTGACACCATTACTTTGCATTACTCTAAGTGCTGACGCTAATGACGTTCTGTCGGGTTGGTAATGGCCACTGTCGTTACAAATAGCTTGCACCTCACCATGGACTATTTTTATAATGCCAGCGAATGCGACATTGGCTCCAGATAAATAACTTGAATGATAGAAATTAGTTATGGAATAACCCCTTGGAAACTCAAGATGCTGTGCGGCATAGAAAATACCAGATGTGCTCATTATACAGCCGCAGAAGTCAGAAACTGATTTGGCATGAAAGCTTTGCGTATTTGACCTCGCCATATTTTTTGATTCAGCGAGAACTAGACTTAACTGGCCAGTCGAAATATGCGAGTGGCTTGGTTTGAATGTCATGTTCTGAACCCTCTTAAATGCATCAGGTTCGCTCTGCCACCAATGATATTGCATAAGACGTCCACTTTGAAATTGAAGGCGAAAGCGTTCGACTTGTTCTTCAGATAAATATTCGAGTCGCTTATTTTCCAATTGCTTTTTGTCCTTAACTAGCTTGTGAGGCAAGATAGAATACTGAGGCAATGTATGGGCGAAGGTTAGAGAGGTTGTCGGTTGATGAGATGATGAGCGCGGTGGGAGCGGCGGAGGTGCAGTAGAATAAGGTTGTTGTGTGTAAGGTTTTGGTGGAATAGGTGGTGTAACAACTCTTTGGGGCGGTTCAAACATTTTTTTTGCTTTATCTTCTAAGCTGCTTAGTGGGCATTGAATTCTTTTAGCCAATAAAGTGCTAACTTTTGCAAATAAATCTGCAACGGCCGGCCGCCGAGTTGCTTTTATATCGTTTTGAGTGATGTAGAGCTTTTCATCCGTGTTTGCTGTGTTTGCTGTGTTTGCTGTGTTTGCTGTGTTTGCCGTGTTTGCCGTGTATGGAGCCACCTCTAACCACAATTTTAAAATCTTAAGTAATTGATAAAGAAGGCGTGTTTGTGCTTCGCCATGAACCTCGTTATAGATCATGACAAGGCTGGATATCTGATTTATTTCTGTATCAAGCGTCATTAAAAATAGCTGAATTCTTTCTGTGACTTCTAAAGAAGAAGGTGCTCTTATGGCTTCATCGACATCTTTTGGATCTATCCGGCCGGGGACATTGACATTATTAATTAACTGTAGCCATTCAGTTGTTGTAGGAAGGTTCGGGTTTGTTAAAGGGTGTTTTTCTAGATAAGCAAGCATGCGAGCCGGCGCAAGGGTATGGAAAACAATCCTAGAGCTAGGTGTTGCTTGTGAATGGTGAGCGCTAGAGTCCATTGAGTATTCCTTTTCTCATCAGTTGGTTAACTATAGCCATAGGAAAGAAAAAAAGAAGGTCATGCTCACGAAGGTCATGCGAAGGTCATGCCATCCAAAAGAATAGCTATGCAAGATGAAAAATAATTTATGAGTAAACTGGTTGGGTTGTTTATTGGTTTGCTATTTATAAAAATATTTTATTCTAAATAAATACTACCAACCATAGTTGTACTTATCGCTGGTAAAAAAACTTCTATTTCTTTTCTGGTTGCAAGTGACTTAATCTTTTGCAATCGTTGAAGTTTGCAGGAGCGGCACTTGAAAAAGTTGTCTTTTTAACATCATGCCAGCACCCAGAGCTATTCTCTATGACCCAAAAGAAAATCCGTTTCTACATGTAGTAAGTCGCTGCGTACGCAGTGGGTGGCTATGCGGCGAAGATCCAACGCTGCTTAAAAAATTTCGTAGAAACTATGACCACCGCCGCCAGTGGATTGTCGACCGAATTGATCGACTCAGCCAAGCGTTCGCGGTTGATATTGCATCTTATGCCGTGATGTCCAACCACTATCATCTGGTGGTGTATGTAGATGTGGAGCGCGCGAAAAAATGGAATATTAAGCAGGTGTTGTTGCAATACTGCAAGGTATTCGAAGCGCATCCATGGATTAAAGATTATCTCGATCCTGACAAATTTCACATGCTGACTCAAATGCAAATTCAATGGGTTGAAGAAACTGCTGATACTATTTATCGCAAGCGATTATATTCCATTAGCTGGTTTATGCGCTCAATTAACGAGCCGCTGGCACGAATGGCCAACGCGGAAGACCAATGTAGTGGTCGATTCTGGGAGGGACGATTTAAAGCACAAGCCCTTTTGGATGAGCAGGCGTTGCTCACCTGTATGGCTTATGTCGACCTAAATCCATTGCGTGCCGGTATTGCAAAAACGCCAGAAACATCGAATTATACTTCAGTGCAAGCTCGGGTCGAAACGGAATTACCCGTCAATAACCATCGTAGAAAGAAAAGCCGAAAAACAAATAATCAGCGGCGCTACGATTATAATTTCGCCCGATTAAAACCTTTTGTCGATAGCAAAACCAAATCTAGCATTAATATCAAAGATAAAATTCATCCGTTGCCATTTAAATTAAAAGATTATTTAGAACTGGTAGATGCCAGCGCCCGCATGGCAAGAAATGACAAGAAATATCATATGGATAGTGAGTTGCCGCCGATTTTTGAACGATTACAAATTGAGACTGATGCACGCTGGTGGGCATCTGCCATGAGCGGTCGCAGCACTGTGATGGCCAGTGCGCGACAGTTTGCCCACGCAATGGGTGATGCATTAAGTCTGAAACAATTCCGCCAGAGGGTAAAGCAACAGACACAAAATTGGCGAGATACGCAAAAGATGACTAGAAGTCAACCACCGTCTTGATTGTTGCTCGACGTTAATCAGCTTTCCTTGGTTAAAATAAGAAGATATTGATCACCGGAACTTATCCGGCTTTTGTCGTGCAATAAATTATAAGATAAATCAAAAAAAATAGGTGTGATATCAATATTGTTTGGTTTTATACAGAGTTTTGCTGTTTTTGTTGAGAAAGAGTTGCTGAAAATGAATATAAGAAAAATTTATTTCGATATTGTTATAATTTTGGGTGGCGCAAATAAAAAGGGTGGCGCAAATAAAAAAACGGCGTTTGTTTAAACGCCGTTGTTATTTGCTGTTGTTATCGATTTCTACCGACAATCACTTAACCAGTTTTCCAGGTTAAGTTCTGGGTTGTCTTGCCAGCGGAATTCACCGGAACACCAAAGTTGCTGATCTTTAGGAGATAACTCGGTAGGATCGAGTGCAGGCGTGTCTTCTTTTAAACGGTTGTAGCGTTTAAGCATTCGATCTTTCAAACGTTTTTTCTTATTCGCTACTTGGGCGATTTTTTCAGACTGTTTTAACTGAGCTGAAATGTCACCGTCTTTATCAATCAATAATTTATGCTGATCAGTAATAATTTCGCTTAATTGATCGTCCAGAGAAAAGCTGTGTAGATACACATAACTGCGGCTGGTATTTGTTGTTTGCGCATTTGTTGATTGAGTGTTCGGTTGTTCAGCATTGCTCGCTCGCGACTGCTCAAGCGACAGTTTGATCAAACGACCTAACGTATCTCGATCGGTTGATCTTTGTGGCATGGCTTGTTGCTGACCATCAGGCTGTACAATGCTTTGCAGCTGGCCAGTGGCTTGATACTGCAAAGTATAATTATCGCCATTCACCCGCATTTTCAGTTGTCGGTTAGCTGGCAAATAACCCAATTGATTATTAGTCAGGAACAAGTAAGGCCGTAACGACAACAGCGGCTGAAGTGCTTTGGCAAATGCTTTGTTGCTATAAACCAACGGCGTTAGATTATTCTGCTGTAATTCAGGAAAGAAAAAACTGCCGCTGAGTAGGCTTAATCGAGTAATCACTCGGCTGAGTTTTTTAAACTGTTGATCGATTTTTTGCTGATCACCATCCACAGAAATTTCTGACAATAAATCTTTCTTGGTTTGCGCGGTGACCTTGCCAAGATCTCCAGCATCCCACTGCCAGCCTTGGTTGGTTTTGAAAAAACTCAAAGAATTACCGTTCAAAGTGGCAGAACTTAAATAATCACCCTGAAATTTTATTTGCAATAGCAAGGTAGGGTCTTTAGCTGAAATCAAACGGCCTGCATTGTCATACTCAAGTTGCAGCTGATAGTTGCTGTTTGAGAGTGTTGCTGGCAGCCCTTGCTCTGTGTGTTGGCTGACCTCAAGCGTTGCTTGACCATCGATTTTTACTGAAGAAAAACGGCCAGTTTCATCCTGCTGATAAGTGATAGTTTTGCCTTTTTGAATAAAATTTTCTAGCCGTTGGCTGTTATATTCAAACAACCAGTCGCGGCGAGAGTCGGTGTAACGACTCAGCCATTGGTTTTGGCTTTCCAAGTAAATATCTTCGCCATTGAACTTTAATTGCTTGGGCCACAAACCTAGAGCAGGTTTTTTGCTAACCACTTTAGATGGCGCTGCTTTTTGATACCACAACAAACTGTCTAGTTTGTTGCTAACAATTTGTCGCTGGTCATCTTCCTTGATGCGGGTTTTGTTGCCTTTCAAATAACGCAGTTTGATTGGGCTGTTTCCCGGGCGAGTGATTTGAGAGACTCGCCCGTGCTGATCATATTTCCAACCTTGTGTTTTTCCTGAATGGGTTCTTGATGTGATTCTTTTTGGAAGCTGCTGACTGTATTTATATTGCTGATTGTTGGTCAGTTTTAGTAATCCATTTTTGTAAATGAAGTTAGCAACATCGGAATTATTGCTGGAGATTTTGCTTAACCGATTGTCTTGATAGCCAAATTGCAAACTGCTAGTGTCAGTTTGGCTGATTTTATCCAAGCGCATGGTTTTGCCTGATTTGTTCTCAGCTACTTTTTTGTAACTCAGTTTTATTTCTGACTGACCAGGGAACGTGACACTGGTTAGCAAACCATTCGTATTGTATTTTTCGATTCTACGATCCATCGCCAGCGTCCAACCATTATCACTATTTTTTTTCAGCTGGGCATGGATGTAATCTGGTAACTTCCACCGCTGTTTTTTCTTTTTAGCACGATAACTTTGGCCATCAGGGCGAGTCACTTTGATCGATGTTTTGCCAATGTTTAGCCGAGCACTATAGCTATGGCTCCAGCCAGCACCTAAACCGATGTCTTGAGAAATTGAACTGTTGTAAAATCGGCTAAAGGGAATGCCGTGGTAAATTGAATCCCATTTGAGTTCAGGCTCCACAAGAAATAAATTACCAGTTGCAGAATTTGCGCCTTCGATCATAGAAATGTGATCGGACTGATCACCATAATTGACCTGGTTGATTGAGGTATATTTACCGCTGCTGCAGATTTGAGCTTTTTCAGACCAGACTTGGTTGATGCCGCAAACACGACTTTGTTTGGTGGCCTTGTAAATTAAGGTTTTTTTGGAATTGTTGGGGTTGATGCCGCACTCAAGTTTGCAGTTGTCACCTTTACAGTTTTTTCGCGGAAAGCTGATGTCATTGATTTCAGCTTTGCCTGCGCCAAATTCTTTATCGGACAAATATTGACAATAGTCCCAAGGATCTTGGGCAAAAAGTGACTGACCGTTGTTGGTTTGTCCGCCATAGCCAGTTATCGTGGTGCTGCTCGCAACAGTCGTATAAAGCGCTAGCAGCAGAAACAAAGTCTGTAGAAGTTTTTGCATCGCGTTTATGATTCTTCTTATTGGGCTGCTTATATGCAGTCTTGATTTAGCTAGATGCTAACCCACTGCGCGAACATGCGGCAAGTCTGGCCAGAAAATTCGATAGGGCTAATGATGTTTACGCAGCAAAATGGGGCAGCATGTAATGTTCAGCTTGCATTTGGCGAAGCAAATTATTAGCTTTTGCCCAGCTTTAGCAGTTCATCGTTCAAAGGAGCGAGAGTGACAAATACCGAGGACTTCTCACCATTAAGCTGGATTCTCCCTGAAATCCGCAAGAACCTGAAACAGGTTCAGGATCAGTTAGAGAACCAAGCTGACAATCCTCCGCCGTTCAAGTTGGAGTCGGCCATTGAAAACCTGCATCAGGTTCATGGCTGTTTACGCATGGTTGAGACAGATGGATCCGCCTTGTTGGCTGAGGAAATGGAACAACTGGCCAAGGCTTTAACTACTCATAAAGTAGAAACGCCGGAAGAAGGTTTGTTGCTACTGTTGCAGGCGGTGATGCAGTTGCCGGTTTATCTGGAACAGGTTTCTGAGCGCCAAGCCGATAACCCAATGGTGTTGTTGCCACTATTAAATGAACTGCGCGCAGTTCGTAAGGCACCACTATTAAGCGAATCGGCGGTATTTAATCCATCACTAGCCGCTGCCCAACGCATCAGCTTAAAGAGTGAAGATTTACCGTTAGCTTCTTTTGAGCCAGTGGTGCGCCGATTACGTTTGGCTTATCAAGTCGGATTATTACGCCTGATACGAGGCGAATCGGCAGATGATTGGTCTTCACCGATGAAAATCGCTTTAGAACGACTAGACCAGTTGTGCGGCGTTCATCCAATGGGACAATTGTGGTGGGTGGTGCAAGGGGTGATTGAATCTTTGCAAGCAGGCGGTACTGATCAGGGCACAGCAATTAAATTGTTGCTAGCTCAGGTCGATAGCCAAATGCGTCAATTAGTACAGCAAGGCCGGGGTGTAATGGGCGGAAAACCACCAGAAGCACTAATGAAAAGTTTATTATTCTACGTTGCCAGAAGTACCAGTGATGGTTCGGTAGTGGCTGAATTACGTGAAGCCTTTAATTTGCATTCTAGTGGCGCCAGTGACGCTGAATTAGAGCAAGCGCGTGAATCATTGCGTGCTCCAGATGCTGAAATTCAATCGATTGTTGCTGAAGGTATTCGCGAAGAATTGGCCAAGATTCGTTCATTGACCGATATGATCGCTGAAAGCCGCGGTACAGAAGAAGATCCGATTCTCTTGGCGAGTAAGTTGCAATGGTTGTCTGATACCTTAGCAATGCTCGGTGCGGTTGAACCGCGCCAAATGGTGGTGGATCAACTCGATGCGATCAACATGAATCAGGGTGAGTTGCCCCAAGAAATGCTTAACGGAATTGCCGAAGCATTAGTGATGGTTGAAGCCACATTGGATGGTAAAAATACCACCAATAAAGAAGCGCTGGCGATGCACGAATTGTCGATCGCTGAAGCACATGTAATTCGCGAAGCGATGAGCAGCCTAGAAAGTGTCAGAAGCTCGTTTACTGGCTGGTTACGTGAACCATCTTCGCAGTTACAAATTGATATCGATCACTTGCTGACCAGTATCGCAGGTGGTTTGGTTATGGCCGGCTTTGACCGTGCCGGGCAGCTACTCAGCGAATTGCGCAATTTATGGTTGAATCAACTATCACAGCAAGAGCAGATCAGTCAGCAGCAGCAAGAATTGATTGCCGATATTTTGGCCGGCGTTGATTATTTCCTTGAGCGTTTGTTAGATAGCAATCGAATTCATGAGAAGTACTTGCAAGAAGCTGAGCAATCGCTGGTTGAGCTAGGTTATTAATGATTATTAAGTTGTATACCACGCTCGGCTGTCATCTATGCGAGCAAATGGAGCAATTGGTGGCTCAAGCAGCATTTGAGCAATCATTAGATATTCATCTGCAGCATGTTGAAATTAGCGGTGACGATCAGCTGGAAGAACGCTATGGCATTCGTATTCCGGTGATTCAAAAACCGACGGGCGAAGAGTTAGCTTGGCCAGTGACTTTACCGCAATTAATAGCATTTCTGACTTAACCACTGAGCTGTTGGCAGTCTGAGAATATTAAAAGGCCCCGCAGTGTGTTTAACACTGCGGGGCTTTTTTTGTCGGGTGTCATCGCTTAAATTTATAACCCCGAAACTTCTAAATACGGACTATAGAACCAATGGTTGGTCGGTTGGCAAGCATTGGATGTACTGCGAACAGCCAGCTTGATTCGCTGATTGCTAGCGGGCATATCGAGCGGCAACATTAGGGTTCGGCCTTCGGTATCCATTTGATAAGCCTTGCTCTTGACGGCTGATTTCTTGCCAACCTGATCTTGCCACTGCCATTGGAAATCACAAGCGGATGCCAGCGTGTTATCAAGCCCTTTCAAATAACCCAGTAGCCGCAATTTATTGCCTGCGATGCGCAACTGGTTAATTCTGAATAACCAATTGGCAGAATGATCTTGGGCGACAATCGGCTGATCTTTTAACCATTTGCTGGCTGAAATTGTGCTGGCCAATTGATTGAGTGGTAATTCAGGTGTGGTGCCAAGATGTTGTCCGTCACAATTTTGCGAAGAAACGGTCACAACCATATTGTCGGCATCGCTGCCAAGGTCGCCATCTAGCCAGATAACCTGCGGCTTGTTTTGCGCCGATAGCGGCAACGACTGCACATCATTATTAATTCGCCAATCTAACTCACAGCGAGCACCTGACTTATTAATGATGCGCGTTTTCAAATAACTGCGTTGACCACTTAGCACCACTTCTTCGACTTGAGCAAATAGTTGTGGCTTATCAATTAATGGTTTGGCAGTTAGCTGCTCTAGTGGAGTAATACTTGGCAAGTCAGCCAATGCTAAAGCCGGTGTCATAATCGACGCTTCAGGGCCACATGAACTACTACCGGTTTTAATTTCAAAAGACAGTGTGAGAGAATTGCTGCCAGGTAGTGGGGCTTTCAGTCGTTGGTTGTTTTTTGAAACATTGATAAATGGTGAGGCTCTACCTCGATCATCTTTCCAGCGAAGTTGATATTGGCAGGCTGAGTTTGGTGATTTTAATGCCATTAACGCCAACTGTTGACCAGAAATTCGAATGTCTTTCAAACTCAGTTTTGGATAGCCAGTGCCGAGCACAGACTGACTTTCTAACCACTGCGTAATATCACCGCTTCGAGTAGGCTTACTTTTCAAATTAAATGCAGCAGCTGATTTCCACTGGCCAATTTCGCCGCAATGAAGGCTTTTACTGGCGACTTCAATTTGAATTGCGCTGCTATCAGGGTGAAGTTCCTGTAACGAAATTCGCCACTGGTTGGATTTACCTAAAGCCACTAGCTGTTCAACTGGTTTGCTGGTTCTGCCCTGTTGATCTTTCCAGCGCCAGTTAACTCGGCAATCGGCCTTGGTTTTCGAACGGTCGCCGCTGATATAAACCAACAACTGATTATTCATTTTTTCTAATGCGGTTACTTCGAGCATCCATTGATTAAATAAAATGCCTTCTCTGGGCTGCCAGCGCTTGTATTGATTATTAGTGCGTGCTTTAAGGCGAGATCTGCCGAGTTTTCTCAGCATGTTTTTTACGTTGTTTGCAAAACGGCCATCGGGATATTGATTGGCATACTGCTGCAATAACCGCTTGTTATTAGATTGCGAAGCGCTTTCGAATAAACGATTTTCACGGCGGTTTTTAGCATCGCCGGCATAGCGGCCGTTGGGATAATCGGTTAAATATTGATCGTAGCTTTGCAAAGAATTAGCTGCTTGTGCCTGATCATAAAGCAAGCTGTCACGTAGTTTATCGACAATTGAAATGCGGCGGCTTTCAGGAAAAAACTTCAAATACAAAGTCATCGCCTGAAGATCATTTTCTTCAGTGGCGCTTTGAAATAGACGTTTATCTAGCGTGCGTTGCAGAATTTGTTGGCTGTTGTTTTCAGGGTATTGCTCAATGAATGAGACGATTTCGGCATAACCTGCACTCAAGAGCGCAGCTTTTACTAAAACATCTTCACGCGCCTGAAGTGCTTCATCAAGATAAGGGGATTCTGGATAGCGATTGAGATAGTAATCTAATGCTTCCAAGGTGGATGCTTGTTTTGCAGCATCTAACGAGTCTCGTGCTTCATCACCACAAGCTGCTAATAATAAAGCAATAACCAGTAAATATTTTTTCATTGGGTGGGTTTGCGCTTTTGCGCCTCCCGCTCTTATTAGTTTGATTCTATGTTATCGCCCCTTGTCTGATCGGCAAGGGGAGAATTAAAATTTTATGATAACTGATGATTCTTTGTCAGTTCTTGCAAGATGACAGATCAGGGAAGCTTGGCAATTTGTGGTAGCGGTTGAATGGTAGTGAGCATTTTTCGGGGATCGAGTTGGCCGCCCAAATGCTGTTGGTAAATTGCAGTGTAAATCAATGAATTTTGAACGTAATTCCGGGTTTCTTTGTAAGGAATAGTTTCAATCCAAACGTCTGGTGCCATCGGGCTGTCTGGCAACCAACGACGCACTCGATTAGGTCCAGCATTGTAAGCGGCAATTGCTAAAGGGTAATTCTGGCTGAATTTTTCCGACAAGCGGTGCAGGTAAGCACTGCCGAGACGAATATTAGTTTGCGGGTTTAATAAATCGCGGCGATTGGATAAAGGAATTGCATAACCGCGCGCGACTTGTTTTGCGGTACCTGGCAATAATTGCATTAAACCATACGCGCCGACAGGAGAGCGTGCATCTGACATAAAATCACTTTCAAGTCGGGCAATGGCATAGATTAATGCCGGTGGTAGCTCGTAACGAATCGATTGCTGTTTAACCGGTTCACGCCAAGCCAATGGGAATCTGAGGTCTAATTGATCAGAATAGTCTTTTGCGCCGGGCAATCGCATTGAGAAAATAGCCCGATCATACCAGCCCCAACTAATTGCTAACTGAGCGGCATCGACCGCTTGGTCATCGGGTAATTGCCTAACCCCAGCATTCCACTCTAAACGGGCTTTATTTACCTGGCCGAGTAAAAAGAACTCCTTTGCTCTTTCTACAAAAGGCAGTTGTGACAGTTGTTGTAAAAGCTGAGGATCTTGCTCGATATTCTCAGTTCTAACCGCAACCGGTTGATCGAGCTGCCAGCTAGCCATTAAACCGTAGTAATTACGGGTTTTAGCAATTTCTTTATAGATAGCGTTTGCGGTTAAATCAGCGCCATTGGCTTCCAATGCTCTGGCATGCCAATAGCGCCATTGGGTGGTTTGGCTGATTGATTCAGGTAATTCAGCTAAAACATCGACCAAAGTATTCCAGTCTTGTTGGCCAATTAACCAACGTAAATACCATTCCTGAATTACTGGGTCAGCTTTTTGTGCCAGTGAACGCTTTAACCAGACATCTGCGGCAGGCTCACCGGCTAATGCCAGTTTTAACGCCACTGCGCGAGATGCTTTTGGCAAACCGGTCCATTCAATGGTCGATTTTTCCTGCAGCATATCCAGCTGTAGCGGCAATTTATCCAGCTTGGTTCTTTTAATGACTTTTTTATACAGCGCATCTTGTAGTGCTAGCGATATTTCAGAATCTAGCGCTTGTGGCAGACGCTTTTTGTTAATGCGGTGTGGTGAGCGAAACAACTTAACCCAACTGCTAATCGCTTTGCGTGCTTCGGTGGGTTGATCTTTAACCAAATATTCAGCTAGCGCATATTCGCTGTTAATCAGACTGGCGGTTAGCCGTTGCCATAACAATTGATCAGTAAGTTGATTGGCTTTTTTCCATGCAGCTAGCACCGGGTCACATTGTTTTGGCAATGATTCAGGCGTTATCCATAACGGAATAACATCTGGCCAAATAGTGTTTGGATCTTCTTTGCGCTTGAGGCGGGCATTTAAATAGATGCACTGGTATTCAGTATTTTTGCTGTTTTTAAAATACTTAACGATTAAATCCCATTGATGGGTTTTTGCCAAATGCCGCCTTAGCCAGCCTTTCATATTGCTGGCGATTGGGGTGTTGGGGTAACGCTGAATGAATTTCTGGTAATGCTTGATGTTTTTAATACGAAAGCGCCGTTGCATCGCTTTCATTTCTAGGTAAGGAGCAAGTGGGTAATCGTCTAGTTGCTTTTGCATCTGTCGGAAATGTTTCAGGTTGCCATTTTTAAGCGCAGATTCGGCTCTGGTGTATAACTGGCGCTGCGACTCGGCGGCAAAACTATTAAAAGATATTAAGAAAGCAACAAGCAGAACAATGAGTCGCATAATTTCCCTGGCTGGCAGTCCATGCCTTTATTTGATCTGTGGCAAAAGTATAACCGGCAAACACGCTTCTCATCATTACAAAGAACAGACGGGTTAACTTTAGGTGTAGATAGTTTGAGTATTTTTTAACCCTTTGAAATAAAAGGTAGTGGCTCAAAGGTCAATCAGGGTTGGTAACGAAACTGTAGTTTATTAAAAATCAAGGAGTTGCAATTGTCGGATGGGTGTAAGGTTAAAATTGGTCGAATTTGGGTATAATCGCCAAGATTTTTTTCTGTTGGAGTTTCTACCCATGCCACTTTTGGCGTTGGATAAGGTTTTTCTTGGCTACGGAATGCAGCCTTTGTTAGACCACGTCACCTTGTCGATAGAACCAGGTGAGCGCATTGCGCTAGTGGGTCGAAATGGTTGCGGTAAGTCGACCCTTTTGAAAGTGTTGGCAGGCGAAATTGTGCCTGAAGAAGGGGAGCGAAGGTTAACCAAAAACGTGCGAGTGGCACGACTTGAGCAAGATCCACCGTGGGATGAATCTTCTCGAGTGTTTGATTTGGTCGCCGGTGGTTTGGCCGAAACGGGTAAATTGTTGTCCCGTTATCACCAGCTGGTAGATCAAGTTGCCGAGCAGCCAGAGCTACTTGATGAAATGGAAGAGCTGCAACATCAAATTGAAGCGGTTGATGGCTGGGGTTTTGACCAGCAAATAGAGCGCACGCTGACTCGTTTGCAGTTAGATGGTGATCAGCTGGTATCCAATCTGTCGGGCGGTTGGCGTCGCCGGGTAGCCTTAGCGGCCACCTTGGTTTCAGAGCCAGATTTATTATTACTCGATGAGCCAACCAACCATTTGGATTTAGAAGCCATTGTTTGGCTGGAAGAGCAAATCGTCCAGTATCCGGGTGCGATCATTATGATCAGTCACGACCGGGCAATGCTGCAGAAAATGGCTAATCGAGTACTCGATCTGGATCGTGGCAATCTCACTAGTTGGGAATGTGGCTACCAGACTTATATTGAACGTAAGGAAGATGCCCTGCATGCAGAGTCAATGCAAAACGCCGAGTTTGACCGCAAATTGGCATTGGAAGAAACCTGGATCAGACAAGGTATTAAGGCCCGTCGCACCCGTAATGAAGGGCGGGTTCGTGCATTAAAGAAAATGCGCAACGAACACTCTGATCGACGTCACCGGGTGGGCAAAGCCAACATCAAACTAGACCAGGCAGACAAGTCTGGAAAGTTGGTGATGGACTTGCAAGGTATTGGTCATGGTTATGGCGATAAAACCTTAATCAAAGATTTTGATTTAACGGTTCAGCGCGGTGATCGAATTGGTTTATTGGGGCCAAATGGTGCTGGTAAATCAACCCTGTTAAAAATAATGCTGGGTAAGCTTGAGCCAAAGCTGGGGCAAATTGCCCTCGGCACTAAGCTTGAGATTGCTTATTTCGATCAGATGCGTGATTTGTTAAATGAAGACAAATCGGTGATCGATAATATTTCCCAAGGGCGCGACCAGATTACCATTGGTGGAAAAGACCGCCATATCATCAGTTATCTGCAAGATTTCCTATTTACTCCTGAGCGCGCCAGAACACCGGTGCGAGCACTTTCTGGTGGTGAGCGAAATCGGGTGATGTTGGCGCGTTTGTTCAGCCAGCCAGCCAACTTGCTAGTAATGGATGAGCCAACCAACGACCTAGATATCGAAACTCTGGAATTGTTGGAAGAATTGTTAGGTGAATTTGCCGGCACGTTATTACTGGTCAGTCACGATCGTCAGTTCCTCGATAACGTGGTCACCAGCATGCTGGTGTTTGAAGGCGAAGGTGAGATTGTTGAAGTAATGGGTGGCTACCAAGATTGGTTGCGCATTTCCCAGATTCGTCAGCAAGCTAAAGTCGATGCCGAAAAGCGTCAGCAAAAGCAGCAGGCTCAAGTGGCTGCACCGGCCAATAAGGCGGTTGCTAAAAATGGCAAGAAAAAGCTCAGCTATAAAGAACAGCGTGAGTTAGAACAATTGCCATTAGAGCTGGAGCAACTAGAAAAACGTTTGGCGGAAATTGAATCGGCAATGGCTGATGTAGAATTTTTCAAACAGCCCCGTGAGAAAACCGACCCGGTGATTGAAGAACAAACTCAGGTTGAGAAAAAACTGGAAGTTTGCTTTGAGCGTTGGGATGAACTGGAAAGCCTCAAGAATGAACTGCAAGGGAATTAATCGGTGAGAGATAGACAATCTCTAAATCATCGCCAGCTAGCGCCGAAATTGAAATTATTCTATTCGGCTGGCTGCCCCTTTTGTATCAAGGTGTTTTTGGCAATGTTGTGGCTAAGGTTGCAGGGCAAGCTGTCTGCTGTGACCTTGGCGAATGTTGTCCGGCCAACGGTGCGTCAGCAGTTGATTGACGGTGGTGGCAAGAAACAAGTGCCATGTTTGGCAATTACCGATTCACAAAGTGAAAAAGTCATTTGGCTTTATGAATCTACTGAAATTATTGACTGGTTTAAGCGGTATGCAACAAGACGTTAATTCACAATACTTTTATGCCAATGGTTTACCAAAACGGCTAATCAGTGTTGCTCCAATGCTCGACTGGACTGATCGACATGATCGTTATTTTTTACGACTGTTGAGCAAGAACTGTTGGTTATATAGCGAAATGGTCACCACTGGCGCCATTATTTATGGTGACAAACAACGTCATCTGGATTTTAGCGAGTGTGAGCAGCCAATCGCATTGCAGTTGGGCGGCAGTGATCCACAAGATTTGGCCAAGTGCGCCAAGTTGGGTGAAGCCTGGGGTTATAACGAAATTAACCTCAATGTTGGCTGTCCCAGTGATCGGGTTCAGTCCGGTGCCTTTGGTGCCTGTTTAATGGCCAAGCCGCAGCTGGTTTCTGACTGCATTAAAAGCATGCGTGATGTGGTCGATATTGATGTGACGGTGAAGCATCGTATTGGTATCGATGACTTAGATTCGTATCAGCTGTTGTGTGATTTTGTTGGCAAGGTGGCAGAAAGCGGCTGTGAAACATTCATTGTTCACGGCAGAAAAGCCATTTTAGGTGGTTTGTCGCCTAAGGAAAATCGAGATATTCCGCCGCTGAAGTACGATACGGTATTGCAGCTGAAAAAGGATTTCCCCCATCTGGAAATCATCCTTAACGGCGGCATTCAAGATCTTGAGCAGGCTAAGCCATTTATTGGTCCATTGGACGGTGTCATGATTGGCCGGGCGGCTTATCAATCACCGTGGATTTTATCCCAATGTGATTCACAAATTTATGGCGGGGAAGATCAAGGCTATTCACGTGCACAAATAATTGAAAAGATGTTGCCTTACATCGACCAGCACTTAGCCCGTGGTGGCAAGTTAAAGCATATTTCGCGTCATTTGTTAGGGCTGTTTCAGGGCATTCCTGGTGCTAGGAAATGGCGACGGATGATTAGTGAGAATGCACATTTGCCACAAAGTAATGGCAAGCTGTTAGTGGACGCACTTGATCACGTTCGCTAATTGTCGAACGATCAAAAAATGGCTGGTAGCCTAAAGTTGCCAGCCATTTTTTTACCCATCATCAGGAGGTATGGAAAGTGTGTTAAAGATCCATGTCATCCAGATACCCCTCAGTTGACCTGAACTCTTGGTCGAGCACCAAATTAACCGCGTCGCCATTGAATTCAGCGTCATCATTCATGGTGTCCGGCTCTAATGCGCCGCTGGTATCATTGGGTTCGGCTGTGTAACTCAGCTGCATTTGCACCCAGCTTTCCACATCGAGTTCTGTGATATCGCCATTAAAGAATTGAATTTCGATGGTGCCATCTCGAGCGTCGACTGCGACGACTTCAAAAATACTGCCATCTTGCTTGTTTTGATACCAGTTACCAATGCTGGGAACCGGAGAAGTGTTGGAAGACATCTGATACCTCCTAAACCGGAAAAAGACCGGTTGTTTAGGATAATAATCGAAAAGCCGCAGTTTTGCGCAGTTGATTCAAATCATTAAACCCATCAACAAAGATTTAATACAAGTGAATTAAATTATCTTGACTCTGACTGTGGCAAGCGGGATATTTAGCAACACTTCGTTTGATAAAACCTTGCAGGTTTTACTGAAGCCATCCAGGTCCGATTAGAAGCCGTTACAGCGGCCGTTGGAGAAAATAATAATGAAAAAACAGGCGTTTTTGCTGCTAATGTCAGCAACTATTGTCACCTCTGTTACGACTTCTCAAGTTGTTCTGGCTGAAACTCCCCAAGAGAAAGGGCTACAAATTGCAGTGGCTGCTGACCAACATGCTGCTGGCTGGAACGACAGTCAGTCGGACATGAAAATGGTGCTGCGAAATGCCCAAGGTAAAGAAAGCATTCGTTATCTCAAGGTTAAGGCGTTGGAAATACCCGACGATGGTGATAAAAGCCTGACTATTTTCAATCAACCACGTGATGTAAAAGGCACCGCCTTACTGACTTTCTCCCATAAAGAAGGGGATGACGATCAATGGTTGTATTTGCCAGCGGTTAAGCGGGTCAAGCGGATCGCTTCTCGTAATAAAACCGGGCCGTTTATGGGTAGCGAGTTTGCCTATGAAGATATGAGTTCGCAGGAAGTCGATAAATACGATTATAAATATTTACGTGACGAGCCCTGTGGCGAATGGACTTGTTATGTAATGGAACGCTTCCCTAAAGATAAAAACTCAGGTTACACCCGGCAAACTGTCTGGATGGACCAAGCAGAATATCGTTTAGTGAAAACTGAGTTTTATGACCGCAAAAAATCTTTGCTGAAAACCCTCATTATTAAAGGGCATCAGCAGTATAAAGATAAATTTTGGCGTCCAGCTGAAATGCAAATGCAAAACCATCAAACTGGTAAAAGTACCGTGCTGGAAATCAGCAATATTAAGTTTGATAATGGTTTGTCAAAGAAAGATTTCAATAAGAATAGCCTGAAGCGGATCAAGTAATGAAGCTGAAGTTTTGGCTGGCAACTGCAATTCTAACGAGTTGTAGTTTGGCCAGCCAGCAGCTGTTAGCTGCATTTCCAGTCATTGGTGGTAAAGGCGCATGGGAAGCATCGGCGGCTTTTGAAACCAGAATTTTCCCTCGCTCTGGCTATGCAGGTCAGGGTAATTTCCAACCTTCGATAGTGTTTCAGCCTAGCTGGATATACGACAACGAGGACGGTGATTTTTCCTTCATTTTTTCTGGCTATTCACGTTTTGATTTAAGTGAAACCTTTGCGCCTTATATTGATGAAGCGCCAAAAAACAGCATCAGCCAGCATTACATCAAAGACATGTATGGGCTTTGGTTAACTGAGGATTGGGAATATTCGGCTGGTTTTCAGGAAGTATTCTGGGGCACCGCCGAGAGCTTGAATCTGGTTGATATTATTAACCAACAATCATTGATTGAGGGTTTTACTGAAACCAGCAAGTTAGGTCAGCCAATGCTTAAGGCAACCACTTCCCGAGACTGGGGCGATCTGGACCTGATTTTAATGCCGGGGGCGGTTCGCCAGCGTTACCCAAAACAGGGTGGTCGACTGTCACCGATTGTGGTATCGCCCAATGCAGAATATGCCGATGGTGACGGCGATCATAATATTGATTTAGCCATTCGCTGGGCGCGAACCTTTGGCGATATGGATTTAGGGCTGCATTATTTTAGTGGTGTCAGCCGAAGCCCGTCGCTGGAAGCGCGGTTAGACCAACTAGTGATTCAGCCGATTCCTTTTCAGATTGATTATCAGTTAGTGCCGGTGTATCACACCATCGACCAAGTCGGGCTGGATTTAAACTGGCTGTTAGGCGATTGGGTTTTTAAGCTGGAAATGATCGAAGTGCATGGTGAAGTTTATGCAGTAAAAAATTCTGGCTTAGACGGCTACTTCCGCGAATTACTAGCTATTTTAAATGTTCAAGCTTCAATTGAAGATCAATTAGCCGCGGGTGGCGCATTAACCCAAGAATTTCTAAATAGCATTGCGCCTAAAGCACCCGGCCGATATCGCGCAGCCGTTGCCGGTCTTGAGCTGGACTTAGGTTCGATACTTTCAAGCGACTACGACTGGCGACTGATATTGGAAACCTTTTACGATCAGCGTTCAGACCAAGCATTACCAGCCAAATTGTTTACCTTTGGTGGCCGATGGGCAATGAATGATGAAAACTCCCATGAAGCCGAATTAGGCATGCTGTTCGAGCCAGAAAGTGAAAGCGGCGCGCTGCGTTTTGAATTCAGTAGGCGGGTATTTGATGACTGGTTATTTAGCAGTAAAGTCCAGGCAGTTTTCTTGGGTGGTGGCTATAAAAATGTCTTGAGAGATGAATTGGATATCAGCCGTGATCATTATATTCAGTTATCGCTAGAGACTTATTTTTAATTGGGTTTGTCTGTTTTTTTTAAATGGTGCAGCTGTTTTTTTAAAGTGGCTAAGCTGCTTGGAAATATAAAGCAGCTACACCATTTAAATCTGCTTGAGCTTACCGAGATCCAGTGGCCAGTGGCGCTAACTTAGCGTTTCGATCCTGCCTTGAAATGACCAGTTACGTTGTAATTGCATGCTGCACCTGAAAACAATATTCGTATCGAGAGCGCTATATGCAGCGTTGTTCACGGTCAAACTCAACAAAAGTTAACCGTATATGTCGATTGAGTAAACTGCAAAACAACCATTTTATTTCAATGAGTTGAGATGCTTTTTCAAAACCCCTCTGTTCAGCGGCATTTTGTCGATAGTTCAATCAATTGACATACACGGAATCAAAATATATCGTCGCCAGCAAGACGTGAAAAGGCAAGCAAGCCACCAGAGTAAAGCCCTAGCGCCGAGCTAAAGCGGAATTTGTCTTTCATATTTATATAAGACTATGCGGCAAAAATGCGGCATAGGTTGCTGTTAAGTGCCAGGAGAATTATGAGCATCGTTAAGAAATTATGGATATTCGGTATGCTTGTCATGCCAATGGCATTCTTCTTTATTAACGGACTCAAAATAAGTTCAATCGATAGCGGTCCATTTTATGGGCTGGCGCTTATCATGGCGGGCTTCCCATTGAGTGGACTGGCTGTGCACCTATATTCATCAGTTATTATCGACTTTATTTTCAAACTCTTGGTTCCGGTTTATGAACCTGAGTTTTATTTTTATCAAGCAAATATTCAGTGGTTTGTTTATTGGTTATTTGCCTTTCTAGCAGGGTATATTCAATGGTTTTTTGCTCTACCCTGGGTAATCGGTAAGGTATGTCAAAAACGCACTTAACAAGGCCATGCAATCTGACTCCGCAACCTGTCACTTTTTGTGCAAAAAACGCACAAAAAGCGCCAGCTTGCTACGCAGTTGATGGCGGCGTTATGTGAAAGGTAGTTATTTGTTTAGTATCGGTCTATTTGTATTTTTGCTAATGTCAGCTGGTATTTTCTACTTTGCTGACGACGGAGGCGCTTTTGAGCACTACGCTGTAGCGTTCTTGTGGGCTGTGTTGGCAAAATTTTTTGTTGAAAAATTGCTAGGGCGCCCAATGAAGTATCTTCATTTCATGGATATCCCTGCGAGGCCCGATTCAGAAAAACATCGAAATACTATTCTAATAATTTGGTTTTCTATAGCCTGCTTTTTTAGCTACTTAATTGCATTTAAATGAGTAATTCACATAACAATCGCAGGCACCGGATCACAAATTTCGCCGCAGGCTCATTTGCTCACCGGTGTTGCTACCACGTTATAAGCAAAAATGAAATGAAATCACCAGATGAAAAACATATTGCTGAATTAAAATATAAGAGTGAAATTCGGTTTGGACCAGCGTACTTCACACTTACTATTGATGATGCAAAAATAAAGAATCGAATTTTCGGTCATAAGCTTCAATGGTCTGACGATTCACGGTATCTTGCAGCGGAAGAATGGCTTACAACTGACTCCCAAGAGGGGCCTATTATCAGGGTTACGCTATTTGACATATCCTTCAAAAGAATATCTGAGTTTCAAAAAATCGAAAAAGGATTCGCTGGTGATTTTCGTTTTGAAGGTGACGTGTTGGTTTACAAGAAATACTTTCATGGCAAGGGAATTATCAAGGAAGTCGAAGTCAATATAAACACCATCAATAATTGGGTAAATACAAGCTTATAACAATTGGCTCATGGCCGACCCCAAAAAGCTGGCCACGTCTTTTGTAACTTCAACCGCTGCCACTATCAGCTTTTTGGGTCGGCATAGCCACGCGTTAGCCGTTTATGGCATAGCTAAGTTTTATATCTACAATTTCGATTACTTAAACTAAAGAGAAAATAATGAAAAAATTTTTATTGATTAGCGCAACTGTATTAACGTTATCAGCATGTTCTGAGACTAAAGAATCATGGGTTGAAGGATGTTTGAATATCGGAATGGAAGAGCAGATGAAAGGAATGGAAGAAAGCGATCGATTCTCTGTTAAAAAAGGCGTAGAACAAGGGTGCCAAATGTTCGTACAAGAATGTAAGAAGTCACCTGATGGTGAAATGTGTATAGCTGTTAAAAAGAAATTTGGAGCCAAAGATTAATAAAATACGAATAAATTGCCACCTATTAATGGTGACAGCTTTCATTTTTCTAATTGCTACGCGTTATATGCTATACGTAGAAATGGAAAGAGAGTTGAGTAGTCAATTAATTAGGGCAAATTTTTCATATTTTATTGTTTGGATAATGGCATATTGGTTTGCCATAACTTCAAGAAAAATGATAACCAATTCAATTATTGGTTTTTTTGCTGTTATTCTATCGCCAAGTATAATGCCACTTGTTGGTTATATTCTTCTCATTGTGATGTATAAAATCAGAAGAATAAAAGTCAATCCAATAAAAAAAACGGCTAACAAATAAGGATAGGTGTCGCGCAGCCGACACCTTATCCGGGTGTTGAACAAGCCCGGGTGGCACTCTCTATAGTAAATTACAGATATTTCAACTAAGTAGGTCACGCCCTGCCGCTAAATGCAGGGCGAGCAAAGCTATAAACGCTGGAATCAGCATTTTTTATAGTGCATGTTTTTAGGTTTTTTGTAACGGCCCTCCTGCTCAATAATTACGCCATTATCCTTATTATTTCTGCCTTTCGGCTAGACCGGTCGTACCACGCCCAGGCAGCGCATTTCTTCTTTACAGCAAGGGCAGATACGACGGGGTTTGATTTTCTCTGGTGCTTTTTTGGTAACAATGACGCCACCCAAGATATTTTTTATACCCACCAAAAAATATTCAATTTCTCATGCGGTTGTAACTAGTTTAACCTATTGTAACCGTTGATTTTTGCAGGAGCGGCACTTGAAAAAGTTGTCATTTTCACATCATGCCAACACCTAGAGCGATTCTATACGATCCGAAAGAAAATCCATTTCTCCATGTAATTTCGCGTTGTGTTAGGCGAGGGTGGTTGTGCGGAGAAGATCCAACACTACTCAAAAAGCACCGTAAAAATTTCGACCATCGCCGCCAGTGGATTGTCGACCGAATTGACCGACTCAGCCAAGCGTTCGCCGTCGATATTGCATCTTATGCCGTGATGTCAAATCATTATCACTTGGTGGTGTATGTAGATGTGGAGCGCGCGAAAAAATGGAATATTAAGCAGGTGTTGTTGCAATACTGCAAGGTATTCGAGGCGCATCCATGGGTTAAGAGTTATCTCGATCCTGACAAATTCCACATGCTGACTCAAATACAAATTCAATGGGTTGAAGAAACTGCTGATACTATTTACCGCGAGCGATTATATTCCATTAGCTGGTTTATGCGCTCAATTAACGAGCCGCTGGCACGAATGGCCAACGCGGAAGACCAATGTAGTGGTCGATTCTGGGAAGGCCGCTTTAAAGCACAAGCCCTTTTGGATGAGCAGGCCTTGCTCACCTGCATGGCCTATGTCGACCTAAACCCATTGCGTGCCGGTATTGCAAAAACGCCAGAAACATCGGATTACACTTCGGTGCAAGCGCGAGTGGAAACTGAATTACCTGTCAGCAATCATCGTAGAAAGAAAAGCCGAAAAACAAATAATCAGCGGCGCTACGATTATAATTTCGCCCGATTAAAACCTTTTGTCGATAGCGAAAGCAAGCCCGGCATTAATATCAAAGATAAACCTCAGTCACTACCATTTAAATTAAAAGATTATTTGGAATTGGTCGATGCCAGTGCTCGCATGGCGCGCACTGATAAGAAACACATGGACAGCAGTTTGCCGCCCATTTTTGAACGATTACAAATTGAGACTGATGCACGCTGGTGGGCTTCTGCCATGAGCGGTCGCAGCACTGTGATGGCCAGTGCGCGACAATTTGCCCATGCGATGGGTAATGCGCTGAACCTCAAGCAGTTTCGTGATCGAGTTAAACAACAAACTGAAACTTGGCGACAGCAAATACCATCGCCTGGAAAACAACCACCCTCTTGATGCTCATTTTTATTGGGTAGGTTTAAGTCAGAAGCTTTAAAATAAGATGCAATTTAAATAACCGGGGCTGATCCGGTTTTCGTCGTGGCATCAATTTAATATAGTTGCATTTGAAACGAAGCAATCGACCGCCGTAATCACATTCAATGTTAGTATTTTAGGGTTATTCCGGTTATTAGATTTTTGGATTGAGGTATGGTTGAAATTATGGGTGGCGTGCTGTTTGCGGCGTGCTGTTTGCGTGTGCTGTTTGCGTGTGCTGTTTGCGTGCTGTTTAGGTGGCGTGCTGTTTAGCAGGTGCATAAAATCGAAATCCAACTGACACAGTGATGATATTGGTCATCAGCGCTAAAAAAACCAATTGCTGGCTATTAATATGACGATCTCTTGCTTTGTCTTTGACTTTAGTAAGTGCAAGGAGTGCGAAGAGTTTGTGATAGTTTTTTAGTATGCTTTTTATCAATATAACGTAACCATTCAGCATGTCACACCAACCGATCCAATTTCTCCTGAATAAAGTCCGGCCATTTACCCGCAAATAATAACGACAAAGCTTCCCCAACACCGACCCCATTTTTTTGGCAGGTCGATATATAGCTCCGGATTCTGCAATACGCTTTCACGCCATCCCATGAGCGGAAGCAGCCTGATATCTTCTGCTGAACCTTGCTCATACGGAAGTCCCGTTCACCCTGATTATTGGTAAACGGTGCTCGGGTATTACTCATAAACCGCAGCACGTCTGCTTCAAAATCCCGCAGCCGCTCTAATAAATTTCTCGATTTACTTCGTGCTAATTTCCCTCGCTTTAATTGACCTTTTTTATCCGCTTTTTTTGGCTCAGGTGCCGGGCATTCCCGATCACCTGCTTTTAATATTTTTCGATATCGCTTCACCCATTTTTGACACTGCTTTTCATCCAACTCACCCCCCGCCTCATTGACTGCTGTATTCATTTCATAAAGCAGATCTTCCATTGCCTTGGCCCACTGCTGGCCATCTTGCTCATGGGCTCGCGCCAATTCACGTACATGATGGGCGTTACACAATACATGCAAGCACAGCACAAATCGGTAGTAGCTTTTCCAGTGATCGTGTACCAATAAACCGGTAAATTTAGGCAAGATGTCGATCGCTTCCATTGCCTCGATACCTCTTGATTCATGCGCTTCAATCCACGTCCAGCGGTCATTGCTCGCGACATGTAGCCACTTTCGTTTACCATTGATATTGACGCCGGTTTCATCGGCATGAATCAAATCTCCAGCACGCAAAATAGCCGGTACTAACTGAGCAAATGGCTTCAGTCGATGAAAAGCTTCCTGATTAAAATTGGCAAGGCTACCGGTGCTGATTGGCGCATCCAATATCTCAGCGAAGTGCTTTTGAGTCCGTTCATAAGGAATCAGCTGGTAGCTCGACATATAAACCGCGTTGGCTTTAAACTCATTGCCATATTGTATTGGCCGAGTGACCCCTTGCGGAAACTCAGCAACAAACTGGTTACCCTGCTCGTCTTGTAGAATCTGCGCCCGATATTCGGTGACATATCGGGTAATACGAACATCAACTACTTGGCGGCTTTCACTGCCAACAACACGGTATTTTCCTTTCGGCAATTGGCTACGATCAATCGTAATATCCAGCACTTCATCTGGGTCTTTCACCGGTGATAAATTACTGCCTTTATGGCCAGGCTGCCCGCCTGGGTTTTTATTGCTTTTGGCGCGCGATTTCTTTTCTCGATTAGGATCTGCCGATGGCGGAATGCTGGAGTTTTTGCTGTTTAGCCCTTTGCTATCAAGCAATATCTTAACGACGAGCATCAGCATACGAACCATCGCCACCAATTCGGGCGGTAAGCGTTTGCTTTTGGCTAACAATCGCTCGGTTTCAGCGATTGTTTTATTAATTTCGATTGAGTCCATGCGGTTATTATCGCACAGGTTTTCAGGGTGGTTTTTTTGTCTCTGAGGCTTACTGTGGCGACTTTTTAGAAGCGGAATGCTGATGCGCTATTCTGAGCAAAAAACATTGATAATCAGGTGTGTTAATAGCAGTTTAATGCGGCGTTTAAGTGGTATTCTGAAAGAGGTGCTTAAATTCGGGAAAATATAAAAAAACCTGTCAAGCGATTTTTATATTAAATTGTGCTGAATGGTTACGATTTGTTTAAATATTTCCCAATCAGATTCTTTCATTACCATTTCCTAGGCAGCTTTTGAACAAGTACATCGTAAAATAATTTAGTGTAATTATCATCTGTGATTAATGCTAGAAATCAGTTGTGGCAGTATAAAAAAACCAGCTTTAGAATTTGAGTTCCGAAGCTGGCTCTGGAATGGCAGGCAAAACAAAAGTTGGTTACAAAATTCTTTTATTTACCTTTTAAATACCGCTGTACTCGATTTAATAACACACCGTAAAGTGGCAGGAATAGCAGCAAGCTGATGGCCAGTTTCCAGCCGTAGTCGACTGCGGCAATTTCCATCCAATTTTCTGCCATAAAGGCATCGCTGGAGTTATTGAATGCGATACCAAAAAAGCTGATGGTATCGACTAAATTACCGAAGATGGTTGAAGCGGCTGGTGCAATCCACCACTGAGACATTTGGCGCAACCGATTGAAAATCGTAATGTCCATCAGCTGGCCAATGATATAAGCGGCAAAGCTAGCCAGTGCAATTCGGGCGACAAAACTATTGAAGGTATCTAGGCCATTGCTCTGGAATGCGCCTTGATAGAACAGCACTGAAATAACGTATGACATCACCAGTGCTGGCAGCATCGCTCTGAAGATAATTCTTCGTGCGGGTTCTCTGCCAAAAATACGAACGGTTAAGTCGGTTGCTAGAAAGATAAACGGGAAGGTAAAAGCGCCCCATGTGGTATGCAAACCGAACATTTGAAACGGAATTTGCACCAGATAATTACTGGCAGTAATCACTGTGACATGAAACAGACTGAGTGCAATCAATAGGCGACTATTTTCTGAAAGAGTCACAGTTGAAGCAGAATTTAAAGAAAGGGCGTCACGCATCATCAAGCCTTTTTGTTGTACGAGGTGAGGGAACTCGGAAGGCGGGCGATTATAAAGTAATCCAACCCGCTGTCTAGTATTATCTGTTCAAAATTTGATCGAATCAAGTAGGGTTCGCCAGTCGCAGAGTTTAAAGCTACATCAGCTACTCGCTAGGTATTGATAAATCAGACCGAAGCAGCCTCGGCGGATTTGATCAGTCGGTAGATAGTTTGGTTAACGGGTAGAGATAGTTGAACTGTTTTCGCGATGTCTAGCAGATAACCATTGATCGCATCGATTTCGCTGAGTCGGTTGGCCTGGTGGTCTTGATGGGTTGATGAATAATTAGCGGCAGTTTGATTGATCACTTGCCAAATCAGATCGGCAATCGGTTGCGTGGCAAGTTCCGGGTATATCTTATTGCTAAGAGTTAAACATTCATCAATTAATTGCTGAGTAATTTGTTTCAAATGAAGGTTGACTGCCAGTTGGCCATTTTGACAATTAGCAATTGCAGTCAGCCCGTTGATGCAGCAATTAATCAGCAATTTTTTCCATGCGGCGAGTTTAATGTCGCTGTCGGTTTGAGGGTTTAAGTTGGCTTGGGTAAATGCAGTGATCCAGCTTGACTGACAATTCGCGTCAATTCTTATTTCACCAGTTCCTGCCTGATGAACTGTAAATTGCTGGTTTGTGTTGTTTTTACATGCGCTTTCTTTCCAAACATTTTCTTTCCAGGCTCCGTGGGTAGAGAGTGCATGAAACAATGAAATTTCAGGCTTTTGCTGGCGGATTAAATCACCGAGCTGTTCAATAATTCCCATGCCATTTTGAATCAAAATAATTTGTGCGTTGTCGGCTAACGCATTTATTAAAGGTTTGATTGCGGGTAAGGTTTGCCAAGTTTTCAGGCAAATGATTAGCCGCCGAATAGAATTTTTTTTAATATTTTCTGCGGTAAATGATGGGAATAAGTAGCGGGAGTTTTCAAATAGCACACCGCTTTTAGAAAATTTTTCCACTGCCTGCTGATCACGGCCAATTAGTGAAATGTTTTGTCTTGCTTGTTGCAACCGGCAAGCGATTAACAAACCAAGACTACCTGCACCGAGTAGGTGAATGGTTGAAGTAGTACTAAAAGAATTCACAGCAGAAGGATTCGTCATTTTATTATTGGATTACCAAAAGCAGAATTAAAGCAAGGTAGAGCGGGTTCTACCCTGCTTTTAGTTTTTCAGTATTTCGGTGATTTAATCCAGCGTGCGGGCACGATAGCTGGCAAAATCTTCCCGGTTTGCTTGATAGCTAGCCAGTATCGGCGAGCTAAACAGCAGATCAGCAGTTGCCCGGTTACAAGCCACTGGAATATTCCAAACTGATGCTATACGCAGCAGAGCCCGAACATCTGGGTCATGTGGTTGGGCTTCCAACGGATCCCAGAAGAACACCAGTAAATCGATTTTTTGCTCGACGATCATCGCGCCAATTTGTTGGTCGCCACCTAGTGGGCCACTTTCTAAGCGCTGGATGGGTAAATCCAGTTCTTTTGAAATCATGGCGCCGGTGGTGCCTGTCGCACATAAATTAAATTGCTTTAGAATTTCATGATGTTGATGCGCCCAATCTAATAGATGAGGTTTTTTTCCATCGTGGGCAACCAGTGCCACAGTACGTTTTTTTTGCTCAGTCATATCTAACTCTCTTTAACATCAGTCTATCCTTGTTCGCTCCAGCGAAAAGAAGTGGCGGCAATCAAAAGAAAGATCATGGTCATGATGATCAAGGTAATTAAGCTTGGCGCTACCGAGGCCAAATCTGCCCCCTCGGTCATAATAGCGCGTGCGCTAGAAACGATATGGGTCAAGGGCAAGGCTTGAGCAATTTGCTGCAAAATTGGACTGGCACCTTCCAATGAAAACCATAACTCTGATAGAAACATCATTGGCCAAGAGAACAAATTAAGTAGACCACCGGCCAGTTCTTCGCTGCTTAATCTGGCACAAATAGCCAGCGCCAAGCTGATTAGGCAGAAAGCGCCGGTAATCAAAACGGTAAACAGTAGCAACCAATTGCCCAGCATGGTTAAGCCGAGCAGTTGCCAAGTACCGATAAATAATACGCTGCTTACGCTAACGACCAACAGCATGCGAGAAACTACCTGCGCCAAGATAAATTCCAGTGGTCGAACTGGGGTGGCTTGCAGACGTTTTAAAACACCATTTTTTCGATAGCGCACCAAACTATAGCCAACACCAAACAGACAAGAAAACATCATGTTCATGCCGAGCACACCGGGCAATACCCAATCGACATAGCGAATTTCGTTACCTTCAACGGTTTGTTTTTCTGCTGGTTTTGCCAATGTTCCCTTAACAATATTTTCGAGGGTATAACCTTTCGGTGAGCTGGTGTTAACCCAATATTGCAAAGGTTGAGTTTGTTGTGAGTTGCTCTGAATCAGCATATCCATTTTATGGTGCTGCAGTTTTTTCAGCGCGCTGGCTTTTTGATCGACTGAATATTCAACAAAATCGATATATTTAGTATCGAGCAATGGTTGAATGGCTTGTTTATTTGAAGTGTCTGGTGCGATGTATCCGACCTTGAACATTGCCTGCCCGCCGTAACCAAAAGCAAAGGCGAAGCCGAGGATTAGCAGCAATGGAAATGCTAAATTCCACATCAGAGTGCCGCGATCGCGGTAAAATTCTTTGTTACGAGCGCCAATTAGCGCCAGAATATTGGTTATTCTCATCGCATTAGGCTCTCAGTTGGTGACCGGTTAATTTAATAAATAAATCTTCTAGATTCGCACTATGAACCTGCACATCTTCCAGCGAAACACCTTGTTGAATCAGTCGAGCGAAGTCTTGTTCCAGGTTGCTGCTAGCCAACTCTATGCGATCTCCCGCTTGTAATAGCGGTAGTTGTAGCGCTTGCAATGCTTCGCGTTGACTCAATGGTAAACGGATCATTCTTTCAGGAAAATGCTGGTTTAATAAGTGCTTTGGAGAACCTTGTTCTATGATTTTTCCATGGTCAATAATTACCAAATGATCACATAGTAATTCAGCTTCATCCATATAATGAGTGGTCAGCACAACTGTTTTTCCTTCACCGAGGATTTTTTGTACTAGGTTCCAGAAATTACGCCGAGCTTGGGGGTCGAGTCCGGTGGTGGGCTCATCAAGAAATACCAATTCCGGATCATTAATTAATGCCAGCGCAAGCAATAGGCGCTGTTTTTGTCCGCCAGATAATCGCTTAGGTTCCCGATTGAGAAATTCAGCTAAATCGCATAACTCGATCAGTTCTTTTATCGGACGGTTTTTTGGATAAAAACTACCGAATAATTCTAATAATTCCAGGCAATTTAACCGATCGGGCAAGCTGGTTGATTGAAACTGAATGCCAATGTTTTGCCGAAAATCTTTACCGGGTGCTTTACCTCGGTAAAGCACTTGGCCAGAGCTAGGTGGTAAAATACCTTCCATCATTTCGATGGTGGTGGTTTTTCCGGCACCGTTAGGTCCAAGCAAACCAAAGCAGCTGCCTTGTTTTATCTGAAAACTGATGTCGGCGACGGCTACTTGCTCTTTGAAGGTTTTCCGTAGATTTTCTACAGCCAATAAATCCATTGCAACTCCCTGAATGCCACCGCTGGAGTGGCATTTTTTCGATCAAACCGCTTTTTTATTCGGCATTTTGTTTGAGGTTTTTTACTTCGCTAGAGGTCTTCATTTCTCCATCTACTTTCATTTCACTATTCCAGGGCGCAACCACTAGCAATAAAAACATGCCGGGTATTGCGAGCAACGTGCAGAGATAGAAGAAATTACTCCAGCCAACACTTTCAACCAGAACACCCGCATAGGCGCTGGTAATGGTTCTTGGAATAGCAGTTAAAGCGGTAAATAATGCAAATTGAGTGATGGTGTGAGCGCGTGAGGTGGTTCTGGCAATAAATGCGACAAATGCCGCTGTGCCTAAGCCGACACCGAGATATTCAAAAGCAATAACAAATGCCAATATCCATAAACTTTTCTCAGCGTTGGCTAAATAAGCAAAGCCCAGAATGGAAACAATCTGCACTACACCAAATAGCCATAATGCCCGATTGATACCGGTCTTTATCATTAATATGCCGCCAAAAATACCACCAAAAATTACTGGCCATAAACCGGCATGCTTAGCAACTATGCCAATTTCAGTTTTGCTATAACCTAAGTCGAGATAAAACGGCGTAGACAATGCAGTTGCCATCGAATCGCCCAGCTTATATAAAAACATAAAAGCCAGAATGGTCAGTGCATATTTAACACCATGCCGACCAAAAAATTCTTTAAATGGCTCAACAACGGCCTTTTTAATGCTAGTGGGTGGTGCGTTTGGATGCTCGGGTTCTTTAATAAATAAAGTCATAGCGATTGCAATCAGCATAAATAATGCAGTGATTTCAAAAACTGTTTGCCAAGGCATATGATCAGCAAGAATTAAAGACAAAGAACCTGGGACCAGCCCCGCAATTCGATAAGCATTAATATGAAGAGAATTACCGAGGCCTAGTTCTGCATCTGATAATACTTCCCGCCGGTAAGCATCAAGTACGATATCTTGGCTGGCGCTGAAGAAGGCAATTACAAAGCAAATATAGCCAATGGTCCAGATCTGCTCGGTTGGAGAAAAGCGGCCCAGGGTAGCAACGGCAATTAAAATAGCGATCTGAGATATCAGCATCCAGCCCCGGCGGCGACCGAGAAAGGGTAACTGAAACCTTTCCATTAAAGGTGCCCAAATAAATTTCCAAGTGTAAGGAAAGGTCGCTAGAGTAAAAAAACCGATTTCTTTAAGGCTAACTTGCTGATCGCGTAACCAGGCCGGCGCTAGGGAAATCAGAATATATAAAGGCAGGCCGGAAGCGAAACCAGTAAACAGGCAAACCAACATGCGCTGGTTAGCAAAGGTTCGCCAGGTTAACGGCTGGGATGGCGTCATATAAATCTCTGGTAATGGTTAATAAAACTTCAAATTTTATTCAGTGACAAACTGAGGTAGTTCACCGTCCAAATACCAGCGTTTATTTTCCTTATTCCATAGCCAAGTTTGTTCGTCAGTTAGAGAATGTTCTTTTTGAGTGCCTTCATCAACATAGCGGATTTTGACGACTTGCTTGAGCTTATTGCCATTGTCTTCACTATTTCGAACTAATACATCATATCCAGTAATACGAATACCATCGAACGCATCGCGCTGTTCTGTGGTGAGATGTGTTGGAGATAAGTGGTAGTAGAGGGCAGCTTGGTCAAACGAATTACCGCGAACCATCCGGTGATAGGTCATCAGTTGGTCGGTAAGTTTGGCGTCTCTTGGATTTTTGTAACCACAGGCAGTAGTTAAAGAAAGGATCAAGGTCAGTAGAAGCAGGCGCACAATTAGTCCCTGTTATTGGCTTTAGTCTACTGAGGATAACATCGCCCCCGCAACTGCCCAAGCAGTAGTGGGGGGCAAATGTGAAAAGAGCTGAATTACATGGCGTAACTGAGGTTTAGATAAGCACCATCAATGGTTGCATCGGCATCTACGCCATCAAGGCCATCGACTTTTAGATTTATTACACGATAGCCGAGGTTGGCACCAAAGCCAGAAGCATGCTCGTAAGAAACTTGAGCTGAATAATCTGAAATATTATGGACACCGATATCTAGCAAGCTGCCATGGGCATCCAGACTGAGGCCATCAACCGGTGTGCTGAGTTGGAAGCCGACATAGCCCATAGTTACAGGGCTCGCAAAACGTTCGAGCCGACTATTGGTTGAGTTTGAGAGTTTGATTTCGCCATCAACTAGCTTGGTGGTGATACCGACATCAACTTGGAAAAATGTATCGATTACTCGATAAAACATGATTACATCACTGTATCGAATATCAATAACTGAATTTAACTGAGTGCCGGCCGTGAAAGTTTGATCGCCGAAGACAATTTCGGTAGAAGCTGAGCCACCACCATTGGTATCAATTTCTGTGTGGCGAAGTTTCAGGTTTGGAATCAGTGGTAGCTGATGAATAATTTCAAAACCAACCACTCCTTGGCTTTCGTCTTCATGCTTTAAATTGATGTTATCTGGGCCAGCAGAATAATAACCATCAAAACCATGATTCCAAGTTCCGATTTCTACTTTGAATGAATAGGGTTCATCTTCGGCAAAGGCGGAGGTGGTAAGCGCTATGAGTGCAAATGCGGCAAGGTACTTCTTCATAGATATTTCCGAATATTAATTATGATAAAACTGAATTGTGAGCTGAAAAGGTATCAGCTCTAACTCTATTGATGAGAAACAGAACGATTAATGCTGTAAAAATTAGTATAGAAGAAAGTTGTGAAAAGACAGATTAAGACTATGAAGGGCATAAAAAAACCAGCAGTCGGTAGACTGCTGGTTTGCGCAAATCTATTTAGTTAATCAGTCGAAGCAGCTGATTAACTGAGATAATTACATTTATAGATCGTAAGACAGTTCATAAGCAGCAATCAAACCAATAATGTTGGTTTTATCGCCATTACCTGAACGCTTTTGTGCAAAAGCCATTCCTAGCTCTAACCCATTTTGCAGCGCATAACCGCCAGCAATTTCTAGTTGACGAGTCTTATCATCAGCATCATCGGTACTACTAAAACCAACAACGCCACTTATTGGACCAGAAGCGACTTCGATCGCAGCAGTTAGGTAATTGATATCATCTTTATCGGTAGCAATTTCCAGCATAGGTGTTAGTTCAGTAGCGCCTATTTCTGAGCTGTGACCCAAGCCAAATACCCACGCGTCGGTGTTATCAGTATTATCACCGTTGTCAAAATCAGCATAAGCAGCATGAATCGTCAGTGCTTTAAATTCACTATCTACAGCAATTGCATAGGAAGCGAACTTGTTATCAGGAGAGCCCGAACGTTCTACAGATTCAATATAGCGCTTGTCTAAATTACTATCGCCATGGAATACCCCAGCACTGATACTGATCGAGCCTGTATTGAAGTAACCACCAACAGCAATTTGTTCGGTAATTTCATAGTCGCCCGCAAAGCCAGAAGTGAAAATACCTGGAGCATCAAAACCGGTACCAAAATTGATGCCGGTTTTACCAATAAACCCACCAAATTGCTCAGTGTCATATTGCAGCTTGAATTCGTTAATGTAGAAACCGTGATCTTCCAGATAGCGATCGTCGCTATTTTCACTTTCATTGATTTCTTCTAAAGCGATTTGTCCAAAGAAGCTTAACTGCTCAGTAATACCCACAGTAATTTCTGGTTCGATAGTTGCGAATAAATTCGCCTTTTCATCTGCATTACTTTCAGCGCTATATAGGTTGTTATATTCCAATTCCATAGGAACAGTAATGTTGGCATCAGCCATTGCGGCGACAGGGAACATGGCAATTGCCAGAAGAGACTTTTTGAACATGGGTACTTCTCCAACAGACACTTTTTTATGGCCGGAAGCAGGTCACCGGCTGATAGCGAGGCATCTTAAAGTAACCATCTCCAAAAATAAACAGCAATGAGAGTAATTCGCATTTGCTTTTAAGTGTAAAAATGTTGATCAGAAGACAAAAGCAGTGCTGTTCACTGGCACTAAATCGCGCGACAATGCGATACAAATCCAGATGTCTTCAGCGAGATAAACAGTATGATCGCTAATGCCTTTCCATATGGGGGAACTGGTTGGAGTTTGTTGGAACAGGGAGAGATCAACCCTAAGACACTCGAACTGGACTTGCAGGGATATTTGATTGCAAATCCTGCAGGAGAAGCCTTGCCAGATCTCTATAGTTGGCAGCAAGCAATCGATAAATTACAAGCCTTAACAGGTGTAATCATTGAGCAGCAATAAGCTGAAATGGTTTTAAGTACATTGGGTTTTAACAGGAGTAACTATTGAGCGGTAATGCGTTGTGGTGGCTGGTGCCATTAATAGGTTCATTAATTCTTTATCCTATTTGGGGGCTGATACCGAGAGGTCGAGAAGCTAAGCAATTAAAGTTTCGTCAGATGGCCAGAGAAGCGGGCTTACTCGTTCAAATTCCACGAGTGAAGAAACCTGATGGTCGAGTTGCCATCAATATGTCTGCCGGGAAAGCAGAATATTGCTTAGCTTTGCCAATGTCAGCGGTCGGACATTGGCGTGCGACATATGATCAGTTTGAAGAGATGCAGCCCTGTGGTTATCAACCTGAATCACCAGTATCTGATTTTTTTGGCCGTTGGTTAGTAGAACATGATGGTGAATTGACGATCTCCCAAAGAGGCAAGCAGCTAGTTGCGCTTTGGGATGAGAGAGGAACAGAAGTTTCTCTTCAAAGAACCATTGAGCTGTTAAAAGATTTGAAACAACTTCAGGAAGCAGGGTAGTTACTGCTTCCTTGCTCGATAACCAACATAAACCTGTGCTGGGTCTCATTTTTATCTTCAACAATTTTTTTAAACGAATCACTTTGATTCAATGAACTAGCACATTATTGAGCGAAATTATTTCCTATGCTTTAACCGCACTGTTATTTAGCACAGTGCCTCTGGCAATATTTGTTGCGATTAAAGCGAGGTTAGGGTGAAGATAAATAATTTTATTATATTCGCTTTATTTTTCATGCTACCGATGGGTGCTTTGAGTATTGAGCTAGCTGCGCCGTTAGAGATCAAACCGGTTCAAGTACATTCATATAGTGTTTCAGCAGATTCAAAGTTACAAACATTAGCGGTTTTTTCTGCAGGTAATGATCTGATAGAGCCTATTCAGTGGCAGGTCAGCTCTGATGCCACTCAAGCGGTTGTTTCGCTAAAAGTATCAAAAGCCAATCAGGTTGAGTTGTTGTATCAGCCAGAACCAGAGTTTTTTGGAGAAGATATAGTCATTGTTGCTGCAAAAAATACAGCAGGCCAAACGGACCAATTGCGATTTACCGTGACAGTGAAGCGTTTATCGACTGCTGAGAAGGGTTTTCAATATGGCGGTGGAAAATTGTTGATGACTGTTGTTATTGTTTTATTGTTGTTTGTTTTTTTCCGGTTAAGTGATCAGGCAATCAGGAAATAAAAAAGCCCGGATTTCGGGCTTTTAAATATCAACTTACCAGTCAAGATCATCTGGAATTTCAAATTGAGAATAATGATCTGCATTGGGATCATCTTTATCAACGGCAGCATCATCCTTAGATTTAACAATATCATTCAAAAAGACAAAGGTTTTAGGTGAAATGTTTTGCACTTTTAAGCAAGACTCGGCTGCCAGAATATGATACTCACCACCCCAGTTAACCACACCTAACTGACCCGCCTTAAGAAGGTCACGCTGCTCGCCAGTGACATGCACTGTATAAATCTTTTCACCGTTGGAGTAGTTGAACGTTTCCTCGGCACCTGCTTTGTTCTTACGGTGCTCTTTGGTGATTTGGCGCATTTGTGCATCGCGGGCTTTCTGCTTCTTGGCGGCTTCCCGACGCTCATTGAGCTCACGGTCACGTTCAGCCTGTGCGGCTTTCAGCGCGGCTGCTTCTGACTGCATAGGGTCAACTGGCTTGCGTTCATCTTTCTTGCGATTCAGCACCTGCTTGGTTTGCTTATGCTTGCCAGATTTAACCTGCTTGGCCTTTTGCTTGGTAACCAGCCCGGCCCTCAGCAGCTGATCCTGAAGGGAATTGCTCATATGGTTCTGCACTTTCAAAGAAATCTGAGAGAAATATATAGCCAGCAGCGAAGATCGCAAGTCCTGAGCAGAGATTTCCTATGAGGATTGCTATCAAAGAATCATCAATAGTCATGTCGACAAGAGGTAAGTACATGATGGAAATCTAATAATTCTATTCAAAGAAAACCAATGGTGAATGATTTTTTATTGAACGTTTTGTTGCCGTCAAGCCGGTTTTCACACGGCCTGACTAGCAAGGAATGAGTATGGAGAGTAACGCTAGCGTCTGAGCTAGTGTTTAGCACCATTAGCTTGTAACGATGCCATTTGCATCGCAAAAAATTCACCGGTTGCTTTACTTAATGAATCACTGCGTTCGGTTGAACGTAATACCTGCATTAATGGCGCGCGCACGCCAGGAATTGCCATCGTCTCTGCCAATAATGGGCTGAATAACCGAGCGCTTTCACTGTGATTGGCCATGGCTTCCAGCCATGCCTGTGCCACTTCAATTTGTTTTAAATCCTCAAAACAACGGCTGGCAATCACAATGAGTAACTCAGTAGAAACTTCTGCTTGTTGTAATAATTGGCTAATCAACTTTTGCCGGGCCGCTACAGACGTTGCAGATTGACTAGCGCTAATTGCGCGTAACAACATAGGAATAAATTCCTGTTGCTGTGATTGCTTAATGCTTTTTCTGATTCTACGAATTAGAGCTTCAACCAAATCATCATTCAGGTCGCAGTGCTCTAGGCATTGGCAAAGGGCACTAAGTGGCTCTACTTTTAATTGATCAATTTTTTCAGCGTAATCTGCTTCAGACTTTAATGCGAAATCGGCAAAACCCTGAAAAGGTAAAAACTGCCAGTCGCCGGAATTATTTAAAATAAAGTCTTCAACTTGCTTCATTGCTGGTGAAGCTTCCATATTCAGCGCTTTGCCAAAGTGAGCATGAATCATAGCCAGTACTGGTTCCGATGGGCGAATGCCCCATTTGCTCTCATTCATCTGGTCTTGAGTATGTTCACCCTCGGCAATTGCCTGAAGGCTAGTGCCCAACTGATTCAGTAACTGGTGTAAAAAACCGTCCCGTTCATTGGGCTGCATGCAGCCATGTTCATCCAGTGGGAAACTTAAACACCAGATCTGGTGCTGTTCTGGCTGATCTTCACTCCACAGCAAAATGGCAAAGTTGGCTTTGCGTTGCAGTGGGAGCGGGTAGGGTATCTGGCCATTTTCAAAGCCTTCAAACACCTCCGGTGTAAGTGGGCTGACTCGACGATTCAAATCGAGAATGCAGGATTGGCAGCCGATATGGCGCAAAAAGCCACTGATACTGGAAAGGGTGTTGGCGCTAGGGTTCATTGAGAGTCCAATCCGGGCAAAACGGCGATTCTAACAAAACTGAACCGAGATGGCTTGATTGGAGGCACTCAGTTATTTCACGGCCAATCGTCTGAATGTGGCCGACGAATGATCAAGCATGACTTTCTCGCTAACTAGAAACAACAGCTTGGATAGCAGAAGCTTTGACTGGGTAGACGCCCGACAGGTAAAAGGAAAAGCAAAACAGATCTGGTTTAATTTTCAAAAGCCTGATCGCAATCAGGCACTTTAATTTTTAATCTCACCGAAAATACTGATGACTGGTGATTAATGCTGGTGGTCAGTGATTAACTGGCAGTAACCATTAACGGAAAAAACCTCTTCATCTTCAATCCAGCGAGCATAGCGTTTTTCCATCATTACCAATCTTTGCTGAACCAGGTCAGTATCTTTTTGTTTTCCTTGGTAGTTAAAGTAAACTTTACCATCGAATTTTTCATCCACGCTGTCTTTGTGGCGACTGAAATGTTTGGTTAGCGTACAAGTTGCATGGATATACGCCTGATCACGGCAATGCCGATCTGCAAAACGTAATACGGTATCAAAATCATCATCGTAAGCGGGGTCGCTGCAATTAATTTCGATACTATGCCATTGTGAATTTTCCGATGAAGGGATTTGACGAATTACAAATTCAGGTTCGTTTTCAAATACCACTGGCGCATGAATATCTGCTAGGTCAATTTCCAATAATACCTGGTTCTCAGCAACCAGTTGATCGGTTTTTAAATTCAGATATAACTTGTTGCTGTGCTGGTGGTAAAATGGCTTAAAACGCGCTTGCGGAAACCAGTGTTCCGATAACTCGACATCACGAATCAGCGACAGATCAAAACGATCGAGAATTAGCAATTTTTTCTGAAAGGAATGCCCATAAATAACGTACTGTTCAGATACATAAAGACCTGCCCCATCAGCCTGCCAGTAATGGTTATCCCAACCAAAATCTATCTGGCGTAACTCCTTGCCTGAGTGAGCATCCAGTACTTCAACACCATTGCTGGTTGCTAAAAACACTTGCTCTTCAACCAGCTGCCAACCATCAATAGTGTACTTGGTAATATGTGACCAGTTTGGCTGACCATTCTCCAGTGTAAAGCTGGTAATTTCGGAGTTGCTATAAATATCTGGATGAACTGATTTTCCGTGATAATCAATTAACGGAATTTGCTGGTTGGAGCGATGCCCTAACATTACTATAACTCTCTCGCTATATGAGACTGCTACCAGATTTTCGTCTTTCCTGAAATTAACTCGCTTTTCTAGCTCAATATTCCATTTTTTATCAAAAGCCACATCAGATAAATGAATCGTTTTTTTTCTATCCATCTTCAAGATATTGTTACCTACTTGACACCAAAAACCTCCCCTAATAACTGACTTTCTAAGTCTATTCTCTGATATTTCGAAAGATACAATTGTCCCAGTTGACAAGCTACTATAATAAAGCACCTCACTCTCATTTTGATTCATTGCATTATTATGAGCAATAGCAATTTCATGTTCAGAAAGTAGGTCGCACCCTTCCCCATTTATATCACTAAGTCGATAAATGTAGTCTTGTTGGCTAGCGCCATCTCTCTCATAAGAGAAAATTTTATTAATAAATCTATGCCTAATACATCCTTTATATAAAGAACAATCATATTTATGACAGTATACTTTGTCATTCAGGCTATATGCCCCTCCTCCATACTTTGAAAAAATAATCTTGGGAAAACCTTCTAACCCAGAAAAAACCGAGCTCACATGAAGAAGAATTATATTCATTTATCACCTACCAGAACATTTAGTGAGTTTACAACAACAAATCCAGCCTCATCCATTTCTTCAATTAGCGTATCCACTCTTTGGAGCCACTCAAACGGAGTTAAGTCTTCTCCATTCGCAAGTAGCCTTTGCAAGTTTTTTGATATGCTTGGATCGAGAATTTGCTGTCTAATATACTCAAGAATATCTTCTGAAGTTGCATTAACACTAGGCAAAAAGTGCCACTGTTTCCCTGTATTCCCCTGTGAAAATGCAACGATATCATTAAATAGTTGGCCTGCTTTATTCCTTGTACCATTAGCTGGATCAGAGGCTACGAATTTCATGCTTTGCTGCAAATTTTCTTGCCAGGTTCTTTCAAGGAAAACCTTAACTTCAATATCCTTTAGCACACCCCCAACTAATGCCTGAATATCAACCCTTCTGATGTTAAGCGCCTCACCTGCAACCATAACAACGTCTAGGTTACGTTCTATGTTATGAATGACTACTTCACTATCTTTCAACAGGTTGGCTAATACCAAATATTGACCGACAGCACCTTTAGTCTTGTTAGTGCTGGTGCTATCAAAGTCAGAAAAAATAGTCGTCATTGCAGTTGCTGCACGCTCTGGACCAAGACTTTCCTGCAAACGATGGAACGGGAAATCAAGAATGCTATGTACCATCTGATCAACACTAAGCTCTTTTCTTAGTCCTACATCCCATTTCCCCAAATTTTCAAACCTTCTTACCAGAATCGGGTCGATTGAATGTAATTTAACAAATGATCGTATTCCCAGCATATGGTCTGGCAGAGCAATCTATAGGAACTTCGTGCTCTACAGTAATGACTTTTAATCAGCTTGTCTTTATCAAAATCAGACAGCTGATTGCTAGATTGGACGACCAACCACTAAATCTGGCAAGATTTGCCACGACTTGTTATTTGGAAATGTTATGGGCAATACCCTCTATTGGCACGACTATGAAACCTTCGGTGCGAAGCCGTCCCAAGACCGTCCGGTGCAGTTTGCCGGAATTCGTACCGATGAAAATCTGAACATTGTCGGCGAGCCTTTGATGATCTATTGCCAGCCGCCACAGGATCGCTTGCCGCACCCAATTGCTTGTAAAATTACCGGTATTACGCCGCAGATGGCGGCAGAAAAAGGTTTGAGTGAAATTGAGTTTATCCAGCGGATTGAAAAAGAGCTGGCGCTATCTGGCACTTGTGGGGTGGGTTATAACTCGATTCGTTTTGATGATGAGGTAACTCGCCATGCGCTATATCGAAACTTCTTTGACCCTTACGCCAGAGAATGGCAAAACGGCAATAGCCGCTGGGATATTATTGACATGGTGCGTTTGTGTTATGCACTGAAGCCAGAAACGCTGGTATGGCCTGAAGTCGATGGCAAGGTCAGTATGAAGCTAGACCAATTAGCACCAGCTAATGGAATTGGCCATGCCGATGCTCACGATGCCCTCGCCGATGTACGAGCGACCATTGAGTTAGCTAAGAAAATTAAAACGGTCCAGCCTCGACTTTATGATTATTGCTATGGTTTACGATTTAAAAGAAAAGTCGCTGAGTTAATTGATTTAAAAAATTGTCGGCCAATGCTGCATATTTCTGGCATGTTCGGTCGAGATAAGGGTTTTGCCGCGTTAACCGCGCCGATTGCTAAACATCCAGAAAACCCTAATGGCATGGTGTTGTTCGATTTAACCAGCGACCCACAATTATTATTTGATTTGCCTGCGGAAGAAATTGCCCGCCGACTTTACACGCCTGCCGCAGAATTATCAGAAAATGAACCTCGGGTGCCATTAAAAACGGTGCATTTAAACCGTAGTCCGGTATTGTTGCCAGCTAAAATGCTCGACCAAACAGCTGCAGAAAGATTAAATATCGACCGCCAGTTATGCCAACAACACTGGCAGAAATTAACCGAATTATTGGCCGGTAATCAGCAGGCACTATGGGATAAATTAAAAATAGTTTTTTCTCACAAATCGGACAAACAACTGGACCCAGAGCAACAGCTGTATAGCGGTGGTTTTTTTAATACGATGGATAAGCGTTTAATCGACCAGGTTCATCGTTTATCACCTGAAAGTTTGCGTGATACACCACCGGGTTTTCAGGATGCTCGGTTACCAGAAATGCTATTTCGTTATCGCGCCAGAAATTGGCCAGAAACTTTAACTGAAGAAGAACAATTACGCTGGCAAGCTTGGTGTCGTGGTCAGTTATTAGAAGGTGATTTCTCGATGCAAGATTTTCAGGCTGCGCTAAATGAACTGGAAGCTGGTGATCCATTGCAGCAACCACTGGCTGAATGGGCGCAGCAGTTGTCACACAATGCCGGGCTTTCGTCATAAAGCGAGCGGTGATTTGGCGCTTTGATTGATAGTTGTCAAAAATGCAGGGTAAGCTGGTTGCTATTGCTCATATTAGAAATTGAGGTAGCAGCCAGTGTCCACAGAAGACGTTCATGCACCCCTGCGCGAAGATGTTCGCCGTTTAGGTGAAATGCTCGGCGATACGATTCGCCATCAAGCCGGTGACGCGGTATTTCACAAGATCGAAGCGATTCGCAATTTGGCTAAACACGCCAGAAGCCGCGATGATGATCAGCCTTTAGGTGGCCAAGGGCTGGCAGAAATCCTCAAAAATTTGCCAGAAGATGAGTTACTCCCAGTCGCTCGTGCCTTCAGCCAATTCCTTAACTACGCCAATATTGCCGAGCAAGCTCACAGAGTTCGCCGCCGTCGTAGTTATCGACAAAAAGCCGGTACACCGCCGCAGGATGGTTCTTTAGATGAGCTGGTGCCTCGTTTATTAAAAGCCGGAATCGCGCCTGAACAGGTAGTAAAAACCCTAGTGGAAATGCGAGTAGAGTTAGTGCTTACTGCGCATCCTACTGAAGTCACGCGGCGGACTTTGATTCGAAAGTACCAAGAAATCGGCAATATTTTGTTGGAGCTGGATCGCACTGATCTGACGATTAGTGAGCGCAGTAATAAGACTGATCGGCTGCGCCGACGGATTATTGCTTGCTGGGAAACCGATGAAATTCGCCGTCAGAAGCCAACCCCTCAAGATGAAGCCAGCTGGGGCCATACCAGTATCGAGCAAGATCTCTGGAAAACCCTTCCAGATTTTATGCGGGAATTGGACCGAGTATTGCAGCGATATACCGGCCAGCGATTGCCGTTAACCGCCGCACCGATTTGCTTTGCATCTTGGATGGGTGGCGATAGAGACGGCAATCCGAATGTAACCCATCGAGTGACTGAAGAAGTGCTGGCGATGGCGCGTTGGAAATCGGCTGATCTGTTAATTACTGATATTCAGGAATTACGAATGGATCTGTCGATGAATCTTTGCTCACCAGAGTTGCGAGAAAGAGCCGGCAGCCATGGCGAACCTTATCGACAATTCTTGCGCGGTGTTCGCGATCGGCTAGAAAAAACCCGTGATTGGGCCGCATCAAAAATGATGGGTGAAGTCGGTGATGCCCAAGGCATTTATCTGGATGACCAATCGCTGCTAGATGACTTGATGCTTTGCTACAACTCGTTAGTAAGTTGTGGCATGAAGTCAGTTGCTGAGGGCTCACTTACCGATTTGATCCGCCGTGTCGCCTGTTTCGGCTTAGCGCTGATGAAATTGGATATTCGCCAAGAATCCACTCGCCACGCAATGGCACTCGATGAAATTACCCAGCACATTGGCTTGGGCAGTTATCTGGAGTGGGATGAAGATCAGAAGTTGGAGTTTTTGCTTCGAGAGCTGCAATTCAATCGCCCGCTGATTGATCGTAACTTCCCAGCATCACCGTTAACTCAAGAAGTGCTTGATACCTTAGCGCTGATTGCCGATCAACCTGCGAATGCCTTGGGCGCCTATGTGATTTCGATGGCGACTTCTGCATCAGATGTGCTGGCAGTTCGCTTACTGCAAAAAATCATGGGGGTACAGCAGCCGATGCGAGTGGTGCCTTTATTTGAAACATTGGATGACTTGCGCGGCGCACCAGCGACTATTCAGCAGCTGCTGAATATTCCTTATTACAAAGATGATATTCAGGGCGAAATGGAAGTGATGATCGGTTACTCCGATTCGGCAAAAGATGCCAGCTTCCTGACGGCTTCATGGGCGCAATATCAAACCCAAGAAGCCTTGATCAAAATCTGCAAAGATGAGTCGGTGCACCTGACTTTGTTCCATGGTCGCGGTGGTTCGGTAAGTCGTGGCGGGGCGTCAGCCCATGCGGCGTTATTGTCGCAACCTCCAGGTTCAGTAAATGGCAGTATTCGGGTAACTGAACAGGGTGAAATGATCCAGTTCAAGTTCGGAATGCCGGGCATTGCCCAGCGAAGCCTGGAGCTATATGCCGCAGCGACCTTGGAAGCAACTTTGTTGCCACCGGCGGCACCAAAGGCTGAGTGGCGCGAAATGATGGACCTGATGGCTGGTGAGTCAGTGGCCGCTTACCGCAAGGTAATTCGAGAGCAGCCAGAATTTGTACCCTATTTCCGAGCATTAACGCCTGAGCAAGAATTGCAGAGATTAAGTTTGGGTAGCCGACCGGCCAAGCGAAAAGCCGATGGAGGTGTGGAAAGCTTGCGCGCTATTCCTTGGGTATTTGCCTGGACACAAGTTCGCTTGATGCTGACCGCATGGCTAGGCGCAGACAAAGCGCTGCAAGCCGCAGTAGATCAAAAGGGTGTCGAGCCGCTACGTGACATGCTGCAAAACTGGCATTACTTTAAAAGCTTTGCGGGCATGTTGGAAATGGTATTGGCTAAAGCAGAACCAGCAATTGTTAGTTATTACGAACAGCAGTTGGTTCCTGCAGAACTTCAGCCGTTGGGTAGTCAATTACGAGCAGATTTACAGCATTGCAAGCAGGTGCTGGCAGAAATTACCGGTAAGGATATTTTGCAAGGTAATCCGGTGTTGAAGCGCTCAATTGATGTTCGAAACCCTTATGTTGATCCATTGCATTTATTGCAAGCTGAGTTAATGGCTCGCTGTAGAGCAATCTCATGTGAAAGCACAGAAGTCGAACAGGCGATGCTAGTAACGATTGCAGGCATTGCAGCAGGCATGAGAAATACCGGTTGATGGGTTTGCAAATAGAATTAAGTTAAAAAAGTTGCCGGGCCGCGCGCCCGGCTGCTGGACAGCATGATTGTTCAGGAGCATCTGCTCTAATTTGCTGCTTTCCGTTGCAGAAAAAAATGTTAAGATTCAAAGTTAGAGATGACTAGCCCAAAATAAATCCACTCGCGCTATAAAGAATTAACAGGGCAAGTGCGAGCAGGCCGATTGATGTAGTAAATACTGGCGAAGGGCTTAACATAGATAGAACACTCCTTAAACAAAGACCGAATCCTTGTGGTCAGAATGCATCCTGCAAAATAGATAAACTAAAATTTCTAGCGACTTAATACTTCTATTGATAAAACTAGCAAAGCATTCCCAATACTTCTAACGCACTACTTTCAGTTAATTAATCATAAATTTTGATCGGTGTTATAAAAACAGCTACTCAAGCTGGCTGCTTTCAAATAACAATAACGATAGAATGGCAGACTGAATTTTTTTGATGATCAAATTTGTGAAAAACTCCCGTTCTTACCTGCCTATTATGGCACTTTTATTTGCCATGTTCATTTGGGGTGGTTCGTTTATAGGTATGAAAATCGCACTGCAAACCATGACACCGATGGTGGTGGTGTTTTGTCGAATGTTGATTGCAGCGATTATCTTTCTACCGATGTGGAAACTCTTCAAACCAGCAAAAATTCGACTGGAAGACTGGAAGTGGCTCATTGCGATGGCTTTTTTTGAACCCTGTATTTATTTTATTTTCGAAGCTTGGGCATTACAGTTAACCAGTGCATCGCAAGCTGGAATGATTACCGCTATGTTGCCATTAATGGTTGGTGTAGTAGCATTTTTCATGTTAGGCGAACGGGTGAGTCGTCGCAGCTGGTTTGGTTTCTTTATTGCCTTTGTTGGTGTGATTTACTTAAGTGTGATGGCTGAGCAAGACGTATCAGCACCCAATCCATTGTTGGGTAATTTTTATGAATTGTTAGCCATGGTTTGTGCGGCTTTTTATACTGTTTTGGTTAAAAAATTATCCAACCGATATTCTGCTTTATTTATTACTGCGGTTCAGGCTTGGGTGGGTGCCATATTTTTCTTGCCGCTGGCGCTTTGGGAAGGTTTTCCATCTAGCATCACATTTGAAGCGGGCAGTGCTTTATTCTATTTGGGCGCTATCGTCACATTGGGCGCTTACGGTTGCTATAACTACGGCATTAGCCACATACCGGCTGCCAGCGCATCGGCCTACGTTAATTTGATTCCAGTATTTACATTAGTTCTTGCGGTGTCGATGTTGGGTGAAGTACTCACTGTTGGCCAAATTAGCGCCGTGGTGGTGATTGGCATCGGCGTGTTGATTAGCCAGCTACCGGGACGTAAAAAAAATAAACAGATCGATCAAAAAAATAACTTGCTGCAAAGCGAAGGGTAAGATGTTCGAGTAGATTTATGAACCTCTAAGCCTGCATCGCATTAGCAACCTTGACCGGGCTGGACATTGTACTTGGGATCGATAACATCATTTTTATTTCGATGCTGGTGAGCAGATTGCCTGAACACCAGCGCCAACATGGCCGAGTGGTTTGCCTTGGCGATGATGATTACAGCCAAACCGATTGGTGATTTTGTTGAAACGCATTCGACATTGAAAATGCTGGCGCTGAGTTTTTTGATTATGGTTGGTCTGGTATTGGTTGGTGAAGGTCTGGATTTCCATATTCCCAAGGGCTACATCTACTTTACAATGGCGTTTTCATTAGATGTTGAAATACTCAATATTCGCTGAATTTCGAAGTCACATAAAAAAAACGCCTGATTTGAAGCTTCCGAACGACCGGCGGAGAGATTCTAAGTTGAATTTCTCGTCGGTTGGCCGTATCTAAATTGGTATTGCAGTGTTTTTGCCAAGGAAGCTATGAGCAATCTATCCAATGATGATGACGTGGTCATCGAAAAAGAAGAAACCGGCCTGATCCTGCCAAACCAGGCACTTCCCACTCGCGTTTATTTAATCCCTTCTCACAATCGTCCTTACTTTCCAGCCCAGGTTCAACCCTTGGTGATCTCACGTGATCATTGGGAAGAAACGGTGGAGCGCGTTTCTGATTCCGATCACCAGGTTTTAGGCCTGTGCTTTGCCAGTAGCAATGGTGAAGACGAGCCAGTAAATCCTGAAGATTTTCGTGATATCGGCTGTGCGGTTAAGCTGCATAATGTTCATGAAGATGGCGATAAATTATTATTTATTGCACAAGGGATGCAGCGTTTTAAAATTAAGCGCTGGATCAGTAAAAAAGCACCTTATCTGGTTGAAGTAGAGTACCCCAAAGAACCGGTTGAAGATAATGACCAGCTAAAGGCCTATGCGCTTGCTTTAATTAAATTGATTAAAGAATTGCTACCGTTAAATCCGCTGTATAACGAAGAACTCAAACATTATTTAAATCGTTTCAGCCCTAATGACCCATCACCCTTGGCAGATTTTGCGGCAGCAATCACTACTGCTAAAGGTGAAGATTTACAACAGGTTTTAGAAACCCTCCCGCTGATCAAGCGAATGGAAAAAGTACTGCTACTGTTGCGTAAAGAATTAGAAGTCGCTCAATTGCAGCATAAGATCAGTGAGGAAGTGAATAACAAGATTAATGATCGTCAGCGCGAATTTTTCTTACGTGAACAATTAAAAATTATTCAGCGCGAACTGGGTATTTCCAAAGATGATCGCAGTTCGGATGTTGATGAATTCGAAGAGCGAATGGCCAAGTTAAAGCCAACCGAACAGGTGGCCAAGCGTTTTAAAGAAGAGCTGCATAAATTATCGATGTTAGAGACAGGTTCGCCAGAATATGCAGTAACTCGAAATTATCTCGATTGGATCACGAATGTTCCTTGGGGTGTGGTCAGCAAAGACAGCTTTGATCTAAAAAGTGCCCGTCAAGTATTAGATAAAGAACATACTGGCTTAGATGATGTTAAAGATCGGATTATTGAATTTTTGGCCGTTGGTGCGCTGAAAGGTGAAATATCTGGCTCAATTATGTTGTTAGTCGGCCCGCCGGGTGTTGGTAAAACCTCAATTGGTAAATCAGTTGCTGAAACCTTAGGGCGTAAGTTTTATCGCTTTAGCTTAGGTGGCATGCGTGATGAAGCTGAAATTAAAGGCCACCGCCGAACTTACATTGGCGCCATGCCAGGTAAGTTGATTCAGGCACTGAAAGAAGTCGAAACGGCTAATCCAGTAATTATGCTAGACGAGATAGACAAGGTGGGCGCGTCTTACCAAGGCGATCCTGCATCGGCGTTGCTCGAAGTGCTTGACCCTGAACAAAATGGTGAATTCCTCGATCATTATTTGGATTTGCGGGTCGATTTATCCAAGGCATTGTTTATTTGTACTGCCAACCAATTGGATACCATTCCTCGGCCTTTGTTAGACAGAATGGAAACGATTCGATTATCTGGCTATTTAGCGAGTGAAAAGCAGGCAATCGCTAAAAAACATTTATGGCCAAAATTGTTGAAAAAAACCGGTTTAAAGAAAAGCCAAATTGCTTTAACTGATACCGCATTAAAACAGTTGGTCGAAGGTTATGCCCGAGAAGCGGGTGTACGTCATCTAGAAAAATTACTGCATAAAATCCAGCGTAAAGCAGTAGTTAAAGTATTGGAAAATCCGAAGCAAAAAGTCAGCGTTTCTGGCCGTCAGCTGGAAGATTATCTGGGTAAGCCATATTTCACGCCCGACAAGCGCCTTGCCGGTATAGGTATCGTGACTGGACTGGCGTGGACTTCAATGGGCGGTGCGACATTGGCGATTGAAGCGGCTCGAGTACATCAGCGGCTAGCTGGCATAAAGCTAACCGGAAAACTGGGCGATGTGATGAAGGAATCGGCAGAAATTGCTTATAGCTTTGTCAGTTCGCGTACTGAAAACTTCAATATTGATCAAAAGTGGTTTGATAAGTCATTTGTTCATTTACATGTTCCAGAAGGCGCAACGCCAAAAGACGGTCCAAGTGCTGGCGTTACCATGACGACTGCGCTGATTTCTTTAGCGACAGGTCGTAAGCCAAAGCCCGGCATTGCGATGACGGGTGAGTTGACATTAACTGGATTAGTATTCCCGGTTGGTGGCATTAAAGAAAAAGTAATTGCAGCCAAGCGAGTGAAAATTTTTGAACTGATTTTACCTGATGCGAATCGAGGTGATTTTGAAGAATTGCCTGAATACATTAAAGAAGGTATGACAGTTCATTTTGCTGAGAAATATCAAGATGTCGCAGATGTGGTTTTTGGATAAAGATCACATAATCGATAAGTTGGTTAGTTAGATCTTGTGATGTTGCAAGCATAGCTGATTTATAACATGGTTTTTTAACTGATCAAAAGCCAGAGTATGGATAACACCTGCTCTGGTTTTTTATTGGAACAATGCTTACTTCATCATGCCGGTTAAAGCTGAATTTTTCGAGTTATACAGCTAAGCAAACAAAGGTAGATAAACCGGTTTTTATCCGATTAATATTTATTTCTTTTTTAATGTGCTTTTCAGTTATGGCGCTTATGCCTGTGGCTTTCGCCAAGGTAAATCAAGAGAGGGTCGCAGTTAAGCAACTTGAAGGAATTGAACAGCAGCTAATCTTGCATAGCGGATTAACTGTTTCTGAAGTGCGCTTAGTAGTGCAACGAGCCTGGGCTCAGTTTCGATCTCAAGCTCGTTATGCCCGAGCTGACAGGGATCTGGCAGCTCGGTCTGATCATTTTCAACAATTAATAATGCAACAAATTCGCTTTACACAAAGCCAATCTAAGCATTAAACGTTGTTAAAAATTAGCAAGGTAGTGCGCCACAAGCAGTGATAGGCGGCAGCTCAGAAATATCTGCCATTTCACCTTTGTAAGCAATCCCTAATCGTGCAGCCATCATTTCTGGATTTTTAAGGATGTCAGCCAAGGTGTGTTTTTCTAATTCACCCATAAAAGCTTCAGTCGCTGTTTTCCAGATATTGCGCAATGAACAAGGCTCGTAAATAGTGCAATCATTGCTGTCTGCGCAGCTAATGATTTCCATTCCTGGTTCCATTAACTTAACCACCTCTGCCAGCATGATTTCTTCAGGAGCACGTGCCAGACGAAGGCCGCCATGTTTGCCGCGACGGGTTTTTAGCAGCCCGTTATTAGCTAACTGATTGACGATTTTCATTAAGTGAGTACGTGATATCTGATAAGTCTCAGCCATTTCTGCAATGGTTGTTAATTCATTGCTGGTGTCTTTTAATGCGGTATATACCAGTGCGCGTATTGCGTAGCTGGTGTGTTTAGTGAGATGCATCGTTTATTCCTCTGCCAGAATCACGGGCGAGACAAATGTGCCTCGAACCTGCCCCGTCAACGATATCCTTCCGTTGTTATCTGGCTGCTAGCCCAAAGTTTATGCAGATCGCTTGAATTCTATTTGTTTCATCGCGAATTGCTGAGAGAGGAAAATCACCATGGCTAAGCGCACTTTCAAGGCCAATAGCATTTGCTGTTAGCGCTAAAAAGTCCGATTCTTCGAGTAAATCGATGGCATCTTGGTACAACTGAAGATTGTCTTCTTTGATGAATTTATCATCAGAGACGGCAATTATGCCGGTTTCACTGTGTAATCTTATTCCGAGAGGAGCCCAGTGCTTATCTCGACTGTCTGGCTTACCCAATGACTCATGCCACGCCAAAAGAAAAGCGGGGCGCATTCCCCAGCTGGATCCTAGATCCCGCCGTTCTACATCTGCATGCCACTGCCCAGGTAACGCTTCAAAACATATTGAAGATTGCTGGTCGGTGTTGTCCAATCCCAGATCCACTATCTGGAGTACATCGGAACGCAATATAAAGTTCACTTCCATGGCTTGAGTCAAATTTGTTTGAACCTGAGGTGAATGATAGTCGGTTCTATTGAGCTTGATTCGTATCTGATAATCTTTTATCAATATTCATGAACCTGAGATCTGTGCCATGAAGCTACATCAAATATTCATCTATCCAGTAAAGTCCTGTCGAGGGATTGCTTTGACCAAAGCCAATGTCGGCCGATTTGGACTTGAGTGGGATCGCCGTTGGATGATAGTCGATGCTAACGGGAGTTTTTTGACCCAGCGCAAACATTCCAAAATGGCCATGATTCAACCACATTTGAGTGACTCAGGTGTTTTGTTGAATGCCCCAAATATGCCCGAATTGGAAATTGTTAGTGATGGTTTGGGTGAGGATATTCAAGTTGAAGTTTGGGGTGATCAAGTTTTAGCAGAAAATTGTGGGCAGCAAGCTGCGCAGTGGTGGAGCGAGTACTTAGGAGAGCCTGCAACCATGGTCTTTATGCCAGATCATGGTTTACGTCAGGTCAGCCTGAAGTACGCAGAGCAGGGCAATCACGTTGGATTTGCAGATGGTTTTTCGTTACTGGTAATTTCAAAATCTTCGTTGGATGATCTTAATCAGCATTTATCAGAAGACGTCGATATGCGCAGATTCCGGCCAAATATTGTGGTTGATGATTGTGAAGCATTTGCTGAAGATACGATTAAAAAACTGCAAATAAATGATATTGAGTTTTCAGTAGTTAAACCTTGCAGTCGATGCGTTATGTTGCGGGTTAACCCTGATACCGGAATGCAAGATAAAATCGACCCGCTAACTGCATTGGCTAAATATCGTCGCGATTTATTTGGCCATAAAGGTATTTTCTTTGGGCAGAACTTGGTGCATCACAAAGAAGGTGAGATTGCAGTGGGAAATGAAATTAAGCTGTTAGGTTTGAATTGATCTGGTGTTGAGTTTTCCGAGAGGAATACTCTCGGAAAATTAATCGTAATCGTTAGTAGCCCATTTGAATAATCTGTGCACGTATTCCTTCAGGGTTAATGATACCGTGCCCCCAAATTTCATCAACGCCGGGCTCACCCATATCTATTGCAGTTTCAAAAATAATTTCTGCTACTTCTTCGGCTGTAATGCTTGGTATTTTTTGCAAAATTTCTATTGCCATTGCTGAAACAAAAGGTGCGCCAAAGCTGGTGCCCTGAAAATTAGTATCTAAAAGGTGGAAATTATAAGGTGCGCCTATCCATCGGTGTTTCAAAACTGCTCCAGGCTTTTGGCCAAAGGAAAAATCTGGCCCGACAACGATCCAATTACTGTCCTCTCCATTGTCTATTGCAGCTACCATGGCCATATCACAAGCACGATAAAGAGGTGTGCCAGGAAGGTATAAACCGGAAGCTCTGCCGATCTCTGCTGCTTCTGGAGTGCAGGTATTTTGAGTATTTCCTGCGGAGGTTATTACCAATGGAGAAATTGCTAGTGCTGCAATTCCATCTATATCTCTACGCACATTATTGTCGATAATAGAAGGTGAAAAACTACGATTAATCACTGAGGTTTTGCTAGGTTGATTGTAAAGCACGTCGGGAAACAAAGAGGTGCTGCGATGGAAAGTTACATTGTTTTGAGGTGTAAGTTCGAAAGAATGTTGGCCACTTGCAATTTGAAGTACTAGTTCACCGTGAGATAACTGGTTGGGATAGCCTTCTCTTGGAATAAACGTATCAGTAATAAAAACTTCCAATGGTATATTTTGTTGCATGCTAGGGATGACTTGGTCATCAAGCTCATTTTGATTGCTCCCACCACAACCTGTAACTGTTGCCAATGTGACTGATGCTAATACAACCAAACCCTTAAACATGCCAGATACCTTCTTGTTTCAAGTTATCAAAGTTATAGGCAGTGATTTGTTTGGCCGGTGGAACTAGTTGGCAGAAAAATTAATAAATGGATTGTTTTTTTAAATAGGATAATTAGTCGACAAGAGAAATGTGACGCAAATAGCTTTTAATTTGATGTGATTCAGTAAATTGAAAAAAATTGATTTTCGTCGAGTAGCTACGGCTATTAAAAAAGGCCGCTAAAAAGCGGCCTTAAAGTATTGCAAGTTCTGATTTTTTATTCTTGTTCTATCTTGTTGTTATTTTTTCAGAATTGCATTTTACGCATTAATTCTTTTCTAGAATCGCAGTCACACCTTGTCCACCAGCGGCGCAGATTGAGATCAGGCCTTTACCTGAGCCTTTCTGTTCCAGCATTTTCGCCAAGGTAGCGATAATACGACCACCAGTTGCTGCAAATGGGTGGCCAGTAGCCAGTGAACTACCGTTAACGTTCAATTTACTACGATCAATGCTGCCTAACGGTGCTTTCAGGCCAAGCTTATTCTTACAGAAGTCTTCGTCTTCCCAATATTTCATGGTAGCCAGAACTTGACCGGCGAATGCTTCGTGGATTTCGTAGAAATCGAAATCTTGTAATTTCATGTTGGCGCGCTTGAGCATTTTCGGCACAGCATAAGCTGGAGCCATTAACAGGCCTTCGCGGTGCGGGTCACTCTTACCGATGAAATCAACTGCTGCTGTTTCATAGAAAGTCAGGAAAGCCTGAACTGGTAAGTTGTGTTCTTTAGCCCATTCTTCGCTGGCTAATAAAACAACCGAAGCGCCGTCGGTTAATGCCGAGCTGTTACCTGCAGTCAAGCGACCAGCTTTCTTATCAAAAGCCGGTCGTAAAGTAGATAGCTTTTCATAAGTGGTATCAGGGCGCATACAGTTGTCACGCTCTAGACCATTGAATGGAGTGACTAGATCTTTGAAGAAACCATCTTCATATGCACGGTGTAGATTTTTGTGACTGACTGCAGCCAGTTCATCCATATCTTCGCGCTTAATGTCCCACTCTTTAACGGTAAGTTCGGTGTGACCACCCATAGACAGCTTGGTGCGAGGCTCGCCGTTAGAAGGCACTGCAGGTGCTAAATGCTTAGGACGCAATTTTCCGATCAGAGAAATTTTCTGACCTGAAGTTTTAGCGCGGTTTAAATCCAGTAAGATTTTACGCAAGCCTTCGTTAACACCGATCGGTGCATCGGAAGTGGTATCAACACCACCGGCGATACCTGCATCGATTTGTCCCAGGGCGATTTTATTAGCAACCAGCATGGCGGCTTGTAGACCAGTGCCACATGCCTGTTGAATATCCATACAAGGGGTATTCGGATCCAGTGCGGTCGATAACACAGATTCACGGGTCAGGTTAAAGTCACGTGAGTGCTTGATAACCGCACCAGCAACAACTTCACCTAATTGTTCGCCTTGCAGCTTGCAGCGGTTAACCAAACCATTTAATGCCGCAGTTAGCATTTGTTGGTTGCTTGCCTTTGAATAAGCACTGTTTGAACGGGCGAACGGAATGCGGTTTCCGCCGATGATCGCAACTCTTCTTACCTTTGTATTCATATGGATTCCTGGCTCTTGTTCTATATCTTCCAGTATTCTTTTCGATTACTGGCAGTATCCGATTAAACCGAGTCTAGGGAATAATGATGTATCGGCATTGGCTGAATTGACAAAGATCAAATGATAGTTGGTCAATCCAATCTCCAAGGCAACCTGATGTAATCCGTCGACTGACGGCTTATGCATATTTAAGCAACTTATAAGACTCTCCCGTACTCTGCACCTTTAGGTAGTTTGGGTATAAATCAAACAAGATTAAGAACAGGATTTCCCAGCCATGAGTGATTTCATCCAGAAGATGTCCAATTCCAACCTGGGGCGCAGCGTGCTGGCCAATCTGGGTTTACCAACTCCGATTGAACTAAGACGCTTTAACCCAGCTCAGAAAACCTTTTTTAAAGGTGATTTGCTGTTGGGTACTGCCAAGGGCTCTGAATTGCTGGATCAGGTTTGTGCCAATCTGAAGGATTCAGAAGCACGGGTTTATTTTGCAGCGAACACACTGTTATCCGGTGTGGTCTCCGATGCAATTACTGGCGCAAATATCGAAGCGCGTCAGATACATGCCGAAAAAGGCCATGTAAAAGAGAAGTTCCGTGCTTTAGTTTTTGATGCAACAGGCGTTAAAACAACTGAAGGCTTGAAAGAGTTATATGACTTTTTCCATCCAGTACTGCGTAATTTAGCTCCATCTGCACGTGTGATCATTATTGGCCGTCCACCTCAGCAAGCTGCAACACCAGAAGCAGCAGCTGCGCAACGTGGTATTGAAGGTCTTAGTCGTTCAATTGCTAAAGAAATTGGCAAGAAAGGCGCGACCTGCCAGGTCGTTTATGTAGAAAACGGCGCTGATCAAGAACTGAATTCTTCTTTGCAATTTCTGCTATCAGCTAAGTCTGCTTATGTTTCTGGACAGGTAATCACTGTTAAGAAATCTGACCAAGTAGCAATGCCTACCAACTGGGCGCGACCTTTAGAAGGAAAGGTTGTTCTGGTTACCGGTGGTTCACGTGGTATTGGTGAGTCGATTGCACGTGTTATGGCGCGTGATGGTGCTAAGGTCGTTGTTCTCGATATTCCACCAGCAGCGCAGCAGTTAGAAAAAGTTGCCGGTGAAATTGGTGGTTTGCCGCTGGTAGCTGATATCTCGGCTAAAGATGCGCCGCGTAAAATTGCTGATTTCCTGAAGAATGAATGCGGTGGTGTTGATGTTGTGGTTCACAATGCCGGTATTACTCGCGATAAGACTTTGGCCAATATGCCTGCTCAATGGTGGGCAATGACCATCGATATCAACCTGTCTTCAGAAGAGCGTATCAACGAAGTATTGCTCGGTGAGCAGGTGATGAATGACAATGGTCGTATTGTTTGTGTTTCATCTATGAACGGTATTGCAGGTCAGGTAGGTCAGACTAACTACTCCACGTCTAAAGCGGGTGTGATTGGTTATGTTCAATACATGGCCCCTCGTTTAGAACGCGGTATTACCATCAATGCTGTTGCACCAGGTTTTATCGAAACCGCAATGACCGATGCGATTCCATTTATGACGCGTGAATTTGGCCGTCGCCTTAACTCCTTGTCACAAGGTGGCAAGCCAGTAGACGTAGCTGAGACGATTGCTTTTTTCTCGTCTCCAGCATCTTCTGGGGTAACTGGTAATATTGTTCGAGTTTGTGGCCAGTGTATTGTTGGTGCATAGGTAGGATTTAGCGAACTCGTACCGAGTTAGTGAAATCAAAAGGGCTGCTTTGGCAGCCTTTTTGTTAGCCAACAGAATGATTTTAAAAGGAAAGAGCGCCCTTTAGCATGGCTTCAACCAACTCCTGATAAAGATGCCTCCACGCCTGCTCTGTTTCATCAGTCCAGCTATCACCACTGAATTGCTTGAGCGTTTCAATAAGTGCTTCACCGAACAATGGATAGTGGGCTTTTTCAGCAAAATAAATGAAATAATGTTTTTGCCCCAATGCTCTAAGTGATGGTTTCATAGACTCTAGTTGGTCAATAGCATCGACTAGAGTTGTCATTGTCTGATTGAGTTTATCTATTTGTCCCTGCATTTTTGCCGGAAACAAAGATTGTAAAGTTGGGTCTAGCTCAAAGAGCTTTTTATAGTAAGCCTCAGCAAAACCCTGGTTAACTCCGTCAAGGCCTTGCCAATTATGCTGAATAAGTTGGTTACGCTGAATGGACATTTACTGGTGAGCCAGCTGCGATGAAATAAGTTCTGGCTATATAGATGATTAAATGCCAGTTGGTTCAGTTAAAAAGTGATAAAACTGAGTGAAAGGTTATAGATTTACCATCATGGGTAAATCATCATAAAGATCGGAAAGTATGTCATAAATCTTTGTTTATTCTCATCAGCATACTGTTAGTAACTAGCTGATAAATTATTTGCCATGCGTTTTCAATCTCATCACTCCAGTGGCTATTTGCCGCTTGTGCGATGGTTTCAATCAGAACCTGACCAAACAAAGTGTAATATTCAGGCTTTGCTTGATAAACCAAGTGATGTCGTTCGCCAAGTTCTTGTATCTGTTCCAGCATATTATCTAGTTCATCCAAGCCCAAGATAAGCATGGAAATACTTTCCATTAGCTTGCGTTGTTGGGCTTCTAGATCTTTTGGAAATAAAGGCGCGAGTTCGGGGTGTCTGAGAAAAAGCTTATTATAAAACTGTCTGCCGAGTTTTTCGGGGTCTTTCGAAGCATGATGCCAGCTATAGGCAATTAAAGATTTTTGTTGATTGTTCATCGTTACTTCTTGTGTTGCTCATAACAAGTTGTAAGACATAGTTTAGTAGGCAGGTGGCTGAAATATTTTATTTGGTTGAAATTAACAAGTTTGTTATTTGTATCGAAAAGTGAGATGTGTTCTAAAACAATTGTTTATTTGGGGTTTTGCAAAAAAATCCTTCGAAATAACAATAAATTGATGATTTTATTGATTGCAAAGCAATCAAGTTTTAGATGGGGTCTAGGAGTGAGATTGTTGCTTTATTAAGGGAGGATGAAAATCGTAGCGAGCGCCTAAAGCAAAGGCTGAAGGCTACTAGCTCGCTATAGCGTTATCCAGCTTACTGCGGCGATATTCAATCGGTGTAACGCCCGTCCAGCGCTTGAATGCCCGGTAGAATGTACTTGGCTCTGAAAATCCGGTCAGATAAACGATTTCATCGATTGAGTCATCAGTACCAGCAAGCAGCCGTTTAGCTAAAGAGCAACGGTAGTCCGCTAATAGCTGATTAAAACTGGCACTAGCATCGGTTAGTTGGCTGCGTAAACTGCGAGGTTTTAAATCCAATCGGCCGGCAACGGTATCCAGACTGACATTACCATTCTCCAGTTGCTCACCAATAGCGCGATTTACCTTGCTGATAATGCCTTGCTTTTCTAGCTTGGAAAGATGTTCGTTAGCCAGCTGCTCGTGAACTCGCAAGATTTCTGGCTCAGCCATTGAAGACGGTAAGGTCATTAGCTGACAGTCAAAGCTGATGCTGTTTTGTTGGGCAGAAAATTCAGGCTGACAACCCAGTAGCCGCTGATATTCATCGGTACAGGATGGGGCTGGGTGAGTAAATGAAATAGACAAGGGTCGGAAACGACCATTGGTGATTCGCTTAAAAAACAGTGCTAGAGCGAGAGTTACGCATTCTGAAAAATGACGCAAATTATAAAGTTGTTCACTGTTTTCTGAGATAACTAACTGGCATTGATTCTTAAAGGGGCTTGATTGCTCTAGTCGTGCAGCAAAAGCATCAGAAAGTAATCGTTGATATTCCAGTGCTCTGTTCAGCCCTTCTCCAAAAGTGGGGCTAGATAGAAACAGGTATTGCAGAACATGACCTTTGTAGGCAGGCATATGCTCCGCCAAGTGCAAGCCAATAAAGGCATCTTGGCTGATTTCTTCTAAGGCTTGCCAGAATTTGCGCTGGGCACCATGAGGTGTGCGTAAATCTTTTTGTTTCAATAAGGCAGGATCAAGTCGACAAGCTTGATAGAGCTGCTCGGTATCTATGTCTAAAGCTGTACTGGCAGATAATGCCAGGCGAAGTAATACACCTGAATCGGTAAGTTCCGACATATGCTACTGACCCAACTGCGCCTGAAAACCCAACTGCACCTGATGACACAACTGCAAGAGAAGAGTCAGGATTGTGCCATATCTGCCGCCGTTGCGACAAACTCTTTTGTTAAGGTCATTGGCTGAGTTGACGGAGCATGTTGATTACACGGCCAATTGCCGCCAAAACCTCAGCCCATACACTTTGATGGTTATCATCAATACTTAATCGATAGCTATCCAAGCTGCATCTACACCTGATTCGAAAGCGTAACCCTATTTTTTGAATCGCCAGTTCAGTCATTTGGCGGTTGTTTACTATCTATCTGGTGACTAGATGTGATCAGATAGTAGATGGGGCGAACAGAGCAGGTTATTAATAATAATGAGGAAACCCATGAATCAAACCAGTTTTCAGGAGTTGGATCAGATCTCCGGCAAGTTACGCATGTATGGCCGAGTGATTACAGCGGGCAAGCGAGGGCTGAGTGAAGACGACTATCTGCCGCGCCTCGGTGTTTCGATTCATAAACAACAAGCAGATATTGCCAAGGCGGGCGATTATGCAAAAGTTTGTGGCTTTGAAGTCGATAGTAGTGCACTTCCGATGAGTTTCCCGCATGTGATGTCTTTTGGTTTGCAAATGGAATTAATGTTGCTGCCAGAATTTCCATTGCCTTTATTGGGTATTGTTCATTTGGGTAACCGAATTCGTAACTATCGAAAAATCCTGCCGCAAGAAAGCCTCGATATTACCGTTGAATTGGTCGGTGATCGGTTGGTTGAAAAAGGCCGGGAAATGGACCTAGAAGCCAAGGTTTATGCATCAGGCCAGCTAGTTTGGGAAGGTTTAAGTACTTACCTTAGCCGCTGCAAAGTTAAGCATGTAAAAGCCAAGGCGAAAAAATTGCCGGTATTTGCCGAGTTTGAAAACAAGCTTGAGTGGAAGTTAGCAGATGATTTGGGGCGTCAGTATGCTGCCGCATCGGGTGATTCCAACCCAATTCACTTATACCCATGGACTGCTAAGCTTTTAGGTTTTAAGCGTCATATTGCACATGGCATGTGGTCAAAAGCTCGAATTATTGCTGAATTACTGCCGAAATTAGAAGGTGATGCAGCAGAAGTTACGGTTGAATTTAAATTACCCATCTTCTTGCCTGGCAAGGTAGTTCTGCACAGTAATCAAGTTACTGCAAAAGGCTGTAATTTCGAGCTGCGCAATGATAAGAATGACAAAATTCATGTAGTGGGAAGTATTAAACCGCTGGTTTCTGTCGCGCATTAGACATTGACTATTTGATGCAATAGGAGCGGCAATCTGAGAAGTTTTGGTTTGCCGTTTTGTTGTCTGTAGGAAATTTGACTGGCTGTGAAGTTGGCTATACCCAAACTAATTCAAGCTGCATATCTTGAGCTGATTTGGGTATATATTTTTGAGCAGTATTTGAGATTGTATGAGTGCCAGTTTTGAAACAGAGAAATGATGTATGATTAATTCATGGCCAAACTACTTCAATTTACGAGTTTCAGGACTTATGAGTGAATTTTGAGGTGCTTTAGGCACAAGCTTCTACCGGTTTTGATCTCTAAATAGACGAGGTTTCAAAGAAAACTATGACGAAAGAAACTGCACCAGAGAACGTTGCACCTGAGACAACCGCTCCAGAGAAAGCCCCTGCAAAGAAGGCTACAGTAAAGAAGGCTGCAGTAAAGAAATCGGCTCCAAAGAAAGCGCCTGCCAAAAAAGCAGTAGTTAAGAAAGATAGAAAAAGACCAGAGTCAGTTCAACTGATGTCGGATTACTTTAGTGAAAATAGAAGTATCATGCCTCAAAACATTGGCGGTCATAGAGAAGAGATTATTGCGCTTATCATGCAAGGTCTTTCTCCAGAAGAAGCATTTTCTCAGTTTGTAAAAACCTAATAGTTGACAATCAAATGCAGTTTTAGCTCTAGCATTTGTTGCTTACACCTGTTTTGTAATTTCCGGCATTGAGGCTGCAGAGATCCCTTTCTGTGAGCTTAGTGTCGGCATTAAGATTAAATTTGGTCTCTTAATGCCTGTATACCCAAGCCACCACAAGATGTGCTGATTTCTGCACCTTGGAAGTGGCTTGGGCGTAATTCTTCCCACTCTCTTCTTTAACGCAAATCTGTGTGACTACTTTTGTCACAGCTAACTAGGAAAAATCATGGCAGGTCAATTTGTTTGACTAGACATGCTAACCCTCGGGGCAGTCATAGGTATAATGGCTGTCTATTGATTGAGCGGAGCCAGAGATGCGGATTGTTGCTGACGAGAATATTCCCTATGTAGAGCACTTTTTCGAAGCGATATGCTACGAAAAAGGGAGTAATGAATATGGCAGTCAGCCTAGCTTACTCGCGCAATCTGAGGCTAAACCGACAACTTTATTGCTACGAAGTGCTGGTCGCAATATGTCGCCTGACTTAGTTACCGATGCCGATTTGCTGTTGGTGCGTTCAATTACCCAAGTCAATCAGGCGTTAGTAGCAGGCTCGTCACTAAAGTTTGTTGGCAGCGCTACTATTGGTACCGATCATATTGACCAACCTTACCTAGCTGAAAACAACATTACTTTTAGCAACGCTCCCGGCTGCAACGCCGATTCAGTGGCTGAATATGTCACCGCGGCTTTGATCCAACTAAAGCAAAACACCGGTTGGGATTGGGTGGGTAAAACCGCATCGGTGATTGGTGTGGGCAATGTAGGCTCTCGAGTAGTGCAGCGACTGGAAGCTTTGGGCTTACGGGTATTGAAAAATGATCCGCCCCGCCAGCAAAAAGAACAGCGGCAAGGTACTTGTGATGACTTCGTTTCGCTAGAACAAGCGCTGAATGCTGATCTGATTTGTCTACATACGCCGCTAACTACAACCGGTGAACATGCGACAGAGGATTTAATTTCACGAGCGCAATTGGCACAAATTGCTGATGGAGCGGTATTGCTTAATGCAGGTCGCGGCCCAGTGATTAATGGCCCAGCGCTAATGCGGCATAAAGATCGACTGAAGTTGATTCTCGACGTTTGGCCAACCGAACCTGAAGTTAATCCAGAGCTATTGGCTAGCTGTTTTATTGCAACGCCACATATCGCAGGTTATAGCCTTGATGGCAAGGTACGTGGAACGGCGATGCTGGCCGATGCTGTTTTTCAGCAATTTGATTTAGGTAATGCGCCGCAATGGCCGCAATTACCTGGTGGTGGTGTGTTAACACCAAAGCCTGAGCAAAGCCCGCAGGATTTTTTGCAACAAGCGATTTTAACCAGTTATCAGCCGTTACATGATGACCAGATAATGCGCGAGGCGCTACAACAACAACCGGGCGCAGAAACTTTTGATTGGCTTCGTAAAAATTACCCAGTCAGAAGAGAATTTCGAGCTTTTTATCTGAACTTGCCGTTAGGGCCTCAATGGCAAGCATTGGCTAAAGTCGCCGCTAAGCTGGGGTTTCAGATTGACTATGAAGGTTGAGCATGAATAGCACAGTTGTAGCGGATGTTGTGGTCGTTGCTCCCAAGAAAAAACACCGACAACATTTGCCACAAGATATTATCGATATTTTTGATTCTTTATTTTCAGAATCAGAAAATACCCGGTTAATTTGCGGTGGCAACGAACCTTTGTATTTGCCTGCTAAAGGCTTATATAAAAACAAGCAAACCAATTACCATCAAGTGATTTTTGCCCATGGCTTTTATGCTAGTGCATTGCATGAAATAGCTCACTGGTTGGTTGCTGGGCCGCAGCGTCGGTTGCAGGAAGATTATGGCTACTGGTATTGCCCAGATGGGCGAACGGTTCAGCAACAAGCTGAATTTGAGAAAGTAGAAATCTACCCTCAGGCATTAGAGGCTATTTTGGCTCATGCTGCCGGGTTCAGGTTTCGAATAAGCGCTGATAACTTGAGTGGTAAGCCAGTAGACCGACCTGCATTTGCTCAAAAGGTGCATCAGCGAGCATGTGATAAATTGCAGCAGGGTTTATCTCCTCGAATGCAATTATTAGTTGATCACCTGCAAGATTTTTATCAAACATCTGAATGTTTCCCTCAGAATCTGAAGAATGCCAATATGGCAGATTGGTAATTTATTTTACTGATAAATCGTCAATTTAATGATTTTGACTGGCCTGCTTTAAGGTATATTGAGCGGGCTAAGGATAGCATTCATCAATGGAGTTGAACGTGCTAGATCAATTGCGTAAATCCCTTATTCGTTTAGTTCGCAAGCCATTAGCCTTTTGGGCTAACAGCCGAATTATGCCGGAAAAACTGCAAAACCTTGAATTGGATACAGACAAACCTGTTTGCTATGTGATGCGAGATGACTCTATCTCGAACCAGTTATTGCTGGAAGATTTCTGTCTGAGCAATAATTTACCATCGCCGCTGGCGCGTGTTTCTGATCAAGCGGGAACGGACGGTGTGCCGCCAATGGAGGCTTGTTTTTGCCTTGGCCAGCGCGGCAAAGGAACCCAGCCGGGTGTGCCAGATGATTTGATTAAGCTACAAGGCTGGTTAAGAGATCACCCAGAGCAAGATATCCAACTGGTTCCGGTTTCAGTGTTGTGGGGGCGAAATCCTGGACATGAAAAATCGATTATTAAATTAATACTGTCAGACCGGGTTGAGATGGGCTGGGGACGACGGCTATTAGTGATGCTGCTGCATATGCGTCAGTGTTTTATGTTTATTGGCAAGCCAGTTTCGTTGCGCTCTCAGCTGACAAGTGAAGATGATCGAAAAATTGCTCATAAGCTTTCCCGAGTTTTTCGGGTTCATTTCCATCGTCAACGCGTTTCAGTTTTAGGCCCAGCAGTGTTACATCGCCCAGCACTGGTAGCATCGGTGGTTCGCTCAGATGCAGTAGAGCAAGCGATTCAGTATGAAATCACCAACAAAAAGATTTCACGGGAAAAAGCCACAGCCAATGCTCGAAAGTATGTTGAAGAAGTTGCGGCTTCATATGAAAACTGGGTAGTTAAATTATTTGACCATTTTCTGCGCTGGTTGTGGAATCGACTTTATTCTGGTGTGAAAGTCGGCAATGTCGATCATTTGCGTGAAAAATCCCAAGGTCATGAGTTGGTTTATGTGCCAACCCACCGTAGTCATATGGACTACTTGTTGTTGTCTTATGTTCTGTTTTATCAAGGTTTAGCAACGCCTTACATTGCAGCCGGTATTAATTTAAATATTTGGCCGGTAGGTGGGTTGCTTCGTCGTGGTGGTGCTTTCTTTATTCGCCGTAGTTTCCGTGGCAATCAGCTGTATACCACGGTATTTAAAGAATATGTTCACACTATGTTGAAGGGTGGCTACGCAATGGAATATTTCATTGAAGGCGGTCGTTCAAGAACCGGTCGTTTATTGCCACCAAAAACTGGCATGCTAGCAATGACGGTACAAAGTTATTTACGAAACTCCCGAAAGCCAATCATGATGGTGCCGGTATATTTTGGTTATGAGCGGGTGGTGGAAGGTCGTACATATATTAAAGAATTATCGGGTGCGGCAAAGCAGCCAGAATCGGTTAAGCAGCTATTAAAAGCCAGTAAAGCGCTTAAAACTTCTTGGGGTGAAGTGCAGGTTAACTTTGGTGATCCGATACCTCTGACAGATTATCTCGAGCAACAGAAACCTGGCTGGAGAAATGAAGATTACGGTAATGACCCACGTCCCGAGTGGCTGTCTAAGGCGACTGATGGCTTGGCCGGTGAAATTATGGAGCGAATTAATGCAGCGGCTGGCATTAATGGGGTTGCGTTATCATCATTGGCTTTATTAGCAACCGACCGTAATGCCATGTCGGAGCATGATTTACTTGCCCAGCTTGGTTTGTACCAGCGCTTTTTAAAGCAGGTTGGTTACAGTGAAATGCAGGTGAATTGTGATGACAGCGAAACAGAGTTACTGGGAGCTTTGATTGCACAGAAAGGGGTGGGGCGTTTCCGTCACCCTCAAGGTGATTTGATTTATCTAGACTCGCAAGCCGCAGTATTAATGACCTATTACCGAAATAATATTTTACATATGTTTGCGGTTCCAGCATTAGTTGCAGCTTGTTTTAGTCATGGTAAGCCAATGAGTCGACAGCAATTGTTGGCGACCAGTAAATCGCTTTATCCATTCTTAAAAGCAGAGTTATTTATTAGTTGGAGTGATGCTCAACTGAAGCAAAAATTGCTACAGATTGCTGATTTCCTAGTGACAGAAAAGCTATTAATTGAACAAGCTGATGGATTGTTGATTGCTCCAGAACAAGAGACGGTTAACTATTACCGTTTGATGGTGCTGGCTCAGGCGTTGGCACCAACATTGGAGCGTTTTTATCTGGTGTTGTTGCTATTGAATCGCTCAGCTGAGGGTAGCGGCTGTAAGCAGCTGGAAGATATCTGTCAGAAGTCGGCACAGAGACTATCGGTTCTAATCGACCTACGTTCACCTGAGTTCTTCGACAAGGCGTTATTCCGCCAGATGTTTAGAACTTTGAGAGAGCAGGGGTACCTCCAAGAAACCGGAGGTCAGATAGTTGCCAGTCACGGGCTTGATGAATTGCATCAATTATTGGCTCAGATGGTCAGTCCAGCTGCTGCTAGAAGTATTCGACAAGTTGCTGCGGTAGGCAGTGAACCGGCTAAACAGCTCGCAGCGTAACCCAAATTAAATTATACCTTTCATAAGTTTATTTAATGACAAAAGGTGGTAGTCAGTGATTATCTGGCTGCCATCTTAGCTCTAAGTCGCTATCTTTATTGGCAATCTATAGCTAAATTGGTTAGGTATCTGGTATTAAGTAGATATCTGCTGTTAACAGATTGCCTGCTCTTATTTGGTATTACCTATTTATTTTTCACAGGCAATTACTGATTAACAAGTTTCTTTGACGTTTGTAGTAGGTTGCTTGTGCATCGTTATTTTGCTTTCTTATTTGTGATTTTATCTAGTCTATTTTCTTCTGCTCAAGCTTTAGAAGTTTGCTACGAAGATCGCCCTAATCCACCTGATTATTATGGTTCTGGAGCCAAAGTTCCTGAGCATCCGGGTGCCAATATTGAATTAATGCAGCAGTTAGGGCAGCAGCTTAATTTAAACATTAAGTTTCGCCGATTGCCTTGGCGCCGTTGTATGTTGCTACTCAAGCAGGGGCGAGTCGATGTTATTCCTGGTATGGGTTATTTAGAATCACGTGAAAATTTTGCGGTTTATCCAATGCAAGGATCTGGGATAGATGCAAGCTATAGGCTAGGCAATGGTGCTTTTTATTTTTACCGTCGCAAAAATAGCCAAGTAGAATGGAATGGTCGAAAATTAAAAAAATTGAAAGGCAAGGTTGGTTTTGTTTCGGGTTATTCTGTTGAAAAGGCTTTAAATAATGATGACTTAGCAGCAGAAGGCGCCCGTCATCAGCAGCAAAATTTGGAAAAGCTATTACGTGGCCATATAGGCTTAATGGTGGGTTACAACAGTATGGTTGATGTTGTTATGCGTCAAAAGCCTGAATTAATGGATCAAATTGAAAAAGTATATCCCGCTTATCAAACTTATAATTACTACCTCGTCTTTTCTCACCAATATGCTTCAGCAAAGCCTTTGATGCATAAGAAAATTTGGGCTGCATTGGAAAAAATTAGAGAATCTACTCGTCATCAGTCGATTTTGCATCAATACCAAACTGGGGTGCTGCCTTAGTGCTTCTTAATTAGCTAGAAAGTCTAAAGCGAGTCAGTTAAAAGTCATTTTCAATTCTATCCTTTGGTGTTTGATTTCACCTGCACCGCTTTAACGTTAATATTAAACCTTCTGTGCTTATTTGTAGTTTTGATATGACGCCTGAAACTTCCCTCCTTCAATGGCCTGAAACCGGTTTGTTTGAACGTTTTCTAAAGGCTAATGGTCAGTCTGAATCTTGTGGTCGTAAGGAAAAACACTTGGTGCTTCGCCTTGATAGTGAGCGTCTCAAAGGTGAAATAGTTGCCGGTTTTCGTCTCTGTCCTTTTGCCAATAGAAATCCAGATGGATCGATTGAATCGTCATGCTGGTTAATTCGTAATATGTTGGTAGCTGAGGCTCACCGAGGTTCTGGTTACGGACATTTGCTGTTGCAGCATCTTATCAAGCAGCAAACTACCTTGTTAGAAAATCAAGCTTGCTATGCCTTTCCTTGGCAGTGGTTGCATGATTTTTATGGACAAAACCGATTTGTTGATTGCCAAACTGTACCCAAGCCATTGCAGCAAGTATGGAAAGGGCTGCAGAATGCCTCTAAGCAAGTTGATGCGATGATGTTATTGACTGATTAACTCATATGAGAAAACACTGTGGCTGAGTGGTTGGGTTGGATAGGTGGTGCGCTGTCTCTAGTCTATCTGGGGGCATTTTTTGCTATTTATGATGCTTTGATGACTAACCGAACCTCCCAAGGCACCATTGCTTGGGTAATCATGTTGGTGATGTTTCCATTGGCGACTTTACCGGTGTATTTGGTTTTAGGGCGGCAGAGATTTGTTGGTTATGTTAGGGCGCGCCGCAAGGGTGAGCGTCGAATCAATCTGGTTTCTCAGCAGTTAGAGCAAGGCTTGCGACCTTATCGGTTGGATGAAAACTGCCAACTAGCTGCAGGCAGTGAAGTATTGCAGCAGTTAGTCAGAATGCCGTTTACTCGTTGTAATAAGGCGTCATTACTGATTGATGGTGAAGCAACATTTTCTGAAATCTTTCGGGTAATCGACAGTGCCAGCGATTATTTGCTGCTGCAGTTTTATATTGTTCGTGCCGATGCGATTGGCCAGCTACTGCAGCAAAAATTAATTGCAGCCGCTGAAAGAGGGGTTCGGGTGATGTTCCTCTACGATGCTTTCGGTAGCTTTTCTACGCCAGACACCTATTGGTCGACCATGAAACAACAGGGTGTAGATGTTGTGCCCTTTAGTAGTGGCCGAAAACACCGCTTTCAGATTAATTTCCGTAATCATCGAAAGTTGGTGTTGGCAGATGGTTGTCAGGCTTTAGTGGGAGGACATAATTTCGGTGATGAGTATCTAGGCAAAGATCCTAACATTGGCCGCTGGCGTGATACCCATTTGTTGCTAGAAGGGCCGTCAGTGCAAAGTCTTCAGTTAGCGTTTGTCGAAGATTGGTTGTATGCCGAAGGAAAAGTGGTGCAGTTGAACTGGCAGCCTCAAGCCGCTTGTGATGCGAATCAACAAATTCTGGTGTTGCCGACAGGCCCTGCCGATGAACTGGAAACTTGTGGCCTATTCTTTTTGCAATTAATTAATGGTGCAAAAAAACGCTTGTGGATTTCCAGCCCCTATTTCGTTCCGGATGATCAAATTGTTTCGGCGCTTCAGTTGGCAGCCTTACGTGGGGTTGATGTCAGAATTCTTTTGCCACAGCGCCCAGACCACTGGCTAGTTTATTTATCCAGTTTTGCTTATTTGAAAGATGCTTTAAAGGCAGGGATCAATGTTTATCGCTACTTGCCAGGGTTTTTGCATCAAAAAGCGATTCTGGTGGATGATCAATTAGCAGCAGTCGGTACGGCCAATTTAGATAACCGTTCCTTTAGACTGAATTTTGAAGTGATGGTGTTAGTCGAAAATCACAGTTTTGCTGAAGAAGTGTCGCAAATGCTCACTCAAGATTTTTCTAATAGTCGCAAGGTTAAACTCACCGATTTATATCATCGTCCGCTGTGGTTTCGAATTGCAGTGCGCCTTTCTCGGCTTTTATCACCGGTTCAATAGTTTTTACTGGTGACCATTCTTGTTTTTCAGATTAAATTTAGCTTCTGTGATCCAGCGTCAATACCAATCCGTGTTTCCCGTCTAGTCGGCTTCTATAGTGTTAATAACTAAAGGATAAAAGGGTTTTATCTTATGAAGTTCCGATTGATGCGTTGGCTAGCCTTGTGGCCGCTGATTATCATGTCAGGTTCAGTGGCTGCAGCACCGGCCAATTATGACGCCTTGCCAGGCATTGCATATTTATCGACATTCAAAGCACCACCCAAAGATTTTTGTGAGCTGCGAGACTGGTATGCCAAAGCGCAATGGAGTTTACGCAGAGCGCATAAGGTGAGGGTGCAGGCCTGCATTAGTAAGCACATGTTTATTCGATCTGCTGGCAAGAAACATTGTAAGCAACTGGTTAGTGATGATTATCAGTTTGCTCGACAAATGCTAGATCAGCGTTGTGTGATTGGAGAAGAGAATCAGTAGGCTTCTGAGCCTTGATTTGATTTCGAATGTTTACTTTCGAACAATAAACTTTAGACACAAAAAAAGCCGCATTTAGCGGCTTTTTCGGTCACAACGAGCAAAACTCAAATTGTGATCTGTTTGGCTCCTCGAACTGGACTCGAACCAGTGACCCAATGATTAACAGTCATTTGCTCTACCAACTGAGCTATCAAGGAATAAAACTTTTACTTGATTTGATCAAGTAATAAAAAAGAGCGCAAAAAGCGATCTCTTTATGAATTGGTCGGGGTAGAGAGATTCGAACTCCCGACATCCTGCTCCCAAAGCAGGCGCGCTACCAGGCTGCGCTATACCCCGTAATTGGCTCCCCGAACTGGACTCGAACCAGTGACCCAATGATTAACAGTCATTTGCTCTACCAACTGAGCTATCAGGGAACGAAACTTGCTTTTGCCCGATCGAATCGAGCAATAAAAAAGACCGCAAAAAGCGATCTTTTTTAAAAATTGGTCGGGGTAGAGAGATTCGAACTCCCGACATCCTGCTCCCAAAGCAGGCGCGCTACCAGGCTGCGCTATACCCCGTAATTGGCTCCCCGAACTGGACTCGAACCAGTGACCCAATGATTAACAGTCATTTGCTCTACCAACTGAGCTATCAGGGAACGAAACTTGCATTCTCTATAAAGAAAAGAGAATAAAAAAGATCGCTAACAGCGATCTTTTAAAAAATTTGGTCGGGGTAGAGAGATTCGAACTCCCGACATCCTGCTCCCAAAGCAGGCGCGCTACCAGGCTGCGCTATACCCCGTAATTGGCTCCCCGAACTGGACTCGAACCAGTGACCCAATGATTAACAGTCATTTGCTCTACCAACTGAGCTATCAGGGAACAATCTTTATCGCTTGAAAGACACTTGTAATGTCCTCTAGAAGCGGGGTGCAATCATACCTAAATCTACTTCTTGGTCAAGGGGTGATTTCACTTATTAGCTTCCGCTTTATAGGAATGGACATCATATTAAGACCGCCAGCTGACTGCGCTGTCGGCGTCATTAGATGGTACTGTTTTAATTAGGCGTTTTTATTATGGTTTTCAGCCAGATTGGAGGGTCGACCAGCTGGAGCATTCAATGGCTATTTGGTTAGAATGACTTCAAGCTGATTCATATAAAGGATATTGCGATGTCTCAACCGATGGTACGAATTCGCTATTGCCCACGCTGTCGTTGGTTAATGCGAGCTGGCTGGATGGCCCAGGAATTATTAAACAGCTTCGAAGAACATCTTTCAGAGGTAGCAATTGGCCCGGGTGAAAAGGGACAATTCGATATTTGGCTAGATGATCAATTAATCTGGAGCCGACATGAAGCCGGCCGTTTTCCAGAGTTAAGAGAAATTAAGCAAAAGCTAAGAGATCTGGTTGATCCTGAACGCGACCTCGGTCATTCCGATCGGCCTGTGGTGACTGACAGTCAAGCTGCTGATCCTTCTTAATCACACTGTTTTGTTCGATAAAATCGATCAGCAAAGGATTGACTAGACCAGGCCGGGTTACTGGAGCCAGATGGCCGCCGGTGACTTGAGCTTTGCTGCAGTTGCTAAAAGTGTCGGCTAATAATTCAATAATCGCGCTGGCTAGTAATGGGCTTTCTGGCGTGCCAATTAACTGAATGGGCATCGTAAGCTGGCGTAAATCATTTAAAGTAGCGTGATGGGTGCAAGCGGCACGATTGTCTAAAGGATATTTCACCTGGGGCACATCGAGTGTTCTGGCTAGCGATGGCGCAAGCGCTTTGCTGGTTGGGCAATGGTTCCAGTATTGAATAAACATTTCGGCAGCATTCAAAGTATTGCCTTCAGCAATTCTTTTCGCCATTAAATCCATCATAGTTCGGCTATCAACTCGCCCAGGGTGTTGTTCATCAAGTAGCCAAATCGCCATAGGTTCAAACAAGCTCATGCTCAAAACCCGCTGCGGGTATCGCAAAGCCAAACCAATGGCGACTGCACCACCAAACGAATGGCCAATCAAATGAAATTTCTCTGGTAGTCCATTTGCTATGAGCTGATCTAATTCAAAATCCAGATCATATTGCTTAGGGTTTGCAGGAAATTCACTTTGACCGTAGCCGGTTAAATCTGGAGTGATCGCATTATAAGAAGCCGGCAGTTGCTGGCTCAGCATGGCCCATTGACGAGATGAACTCAGAGAACCGTGAATACATAAAACCGCGGTTGGTTTATTCAATGTTGAATCTGACATAAGTTGCAGCTTTTCTATTTTTCTTGATATGGCTTTGCGCCAGATTGCTGTTTGAGTGCCGGACTGTCAAAGACATGATCGTTCTATCGGTTATTACGGGTTGTTATATGGCAGCTCAATTTTAACCCAACAAGCCGACATTAATGATCATGAATTATGCTTTGCGCTGGGCTTAAAGTTGGCCAATCAGCTGGTGAATAAACTTAAATGGAATTTCTAAGGCTACTGACATCAACCTGGTGGATTGACGAATGTAATTTGGCTTGAGGCGGATTGTAATAAGCAGTACGGTGCGTCATTTATCTGCTAGCATAGTAATATTTAAAGCAGGTACTTGAAATAATGCCGAAATAGGTAAAGAAATGCTGACGAAGAAAACCGTTCAGGATATGCTTAGGCTCCGTTCTGCAGAATTAAAAATATGGACTCGGAAAAAATCATTTGTACCAATAGAAAAATATCGCAAAATGGCTGCTGCAGACCTGTTTTTTTGTATTCAATTTATGCTTTATTTTCCAGATCTGGAAGATTATCAGGTGGCCTTTTCTATAAGGCAGGATATTTGGGATGAAGAGTTTTTTTTCTGGAATGAAAAAATTTCTGACCAGATTTCCTGTCGATTCTGGAAATCCAAATTGTTAAGTGAAAAATTTGATCCGACAAATCTGGCACGCTTTGATATAGCTTTGCTGCAAAGTAAAGTGGTCGCTGATGAGTCTCATGTATTTGGTATCGAATTTCCCTCTGGTGTGTCAGTGCTTCCAATAGCACAGCTGATTGACTTTATGAGACGAAGCAGTAAGCATCAATTATTTTTTTGTGGACTGCATAGAAAAACAAGAAATCAATATTTCTTATTAACCTGTGAAAAACAGTCTTCAGGTGTTTCGTACGGAGCGTTTATTCCAGAGATTGGTTATTTAAAAACGATTACCATGAGTGACGGGATGGCAGCGGAAAAATTTTCCACGATTATGCAAACAATTTTTATGCGTTATATGAATTATTCACTGATTCGAACTTTTGATATTTTTCCAATAGATTCGGGGATAGGAATAATTAATGATACTGGGGATGACTCTTTATCGTCTACTCCTGAGCCTAATGCAACGTGATCTCTAGTAGTTACTCTGATTGTTTTGTTATGAAATAATGTTTAGGGAGTGGCTGCACAACAGACTCTTAAAAAGACTGATTGAAGGTTCAATCAGTCTTTTTAAGAGTCTGTTGAAGATCTAAAATTAAAACTCCACTTCCATGTAACTGGATCCCGTCACTCCCTGATGGGATGGCAGTTCCAGCGGCAACCTCAGAACCTCGTCATTCCGAGCATGGATGCCAGAATCCAGATGCCAAAGATAGAGGTTCGCCTGCAAGCAATTGTTTTATATGAGATAGCTTAAATTACTTGCTTGTAAAAATAGATTTTAAACGCGCCCTAATAAGTTAGTAATGGATTTCTCTACCTTTTAAAATAATTAAACTGACTGATTTTCTGCTTTTAACAAGTACTGACTAGAAACTTTCTTCACCCGATAAAGCAGCAAACAAGCAGCCACGGTTAATCCAGCAATTAGTCCATACCAGAAGCCCACGGCTAAATAACCTTGTTTAAATGCCAACCAATAACCGAGTGGCAAACCAATCACCCAATAAGCCAGCATGGTCGCTTTCATGGTGAAGGCGGTATCTTTATATCCGCGTAATACGCCGGCGCTGGCGACTTGAATACCATCAGACAACTGGAACATGGCGGCATACAGCAATAAGCTGGAAGCCAGTGCGATTACTTGGATATCTTCACTGTAAAACTGTGCGATGTTTTCGGAAAAAACAACAATCAATAAGATCGATGCCATCATCCAGCAGGCTGTGGTCATAATGCCTTGCCAGCCCAGCTTATAAGCCACTTGTTGTTTGCCTTGGCCGAGTAAATGACCAATGCGAATGGTCAAGGCCATTGATAAACTCAGCGGAATCATAAACAGCGTGCCAGTAGCAGAAAAAGCAATCTGGTTGGCGGCAACGGTAATCGCACCTAATCGGCCCAGTAATAATGTGACTAATGAAAAAATACTGATTTCAAAAAAAATTGAACTGCCGATAGGAAAACCTACCTGAAATTGATGCTTGATTTGCGGCCAGTCAGGCGCAGGAAGCTTCAAACTGAAATTTAATGGTGCCAAGTTGTGGTGGCGATAAATATTTCTTAGCCATAATGCGGCACTGAAAGTCATTAAAATACTGGTTGCCCACCCGCAACCCGGTCCACCCATACCTTCAATATCAGCAAAGCCAAATACAAACAGGTAATCCAGAGGGATGTTGATTAAAAATGCCAGCAGGCTTGCCTGCATAATTGGCCGAATTACACCCATGCCTTCAGATAAGAAACGTAATGGCTGCGCGGCAATCGTAATCGGCACACCAAAAGCCACCGCTTGCATATATTGTCCGGCGGGTGCGGCAATTTCCGGTGAAACACCGAGTAAATTCATAATCGGCTGATTAAGAAAATAAAGAATTAACCCAGATAAAATGCCTAGTGGAATAGAAATCCACAGCATTTGCTGCACTAGTGGGGCAATTTCGCCACGTTTGTTGGCGCCATTTAATTGAGCAACTGAGGGAGTGGTTGCCATACAAATGCCCATCACTAATAGCCATAATGGCACCCAAATTCCAGCACCGGTTGCAATACCTGCTAGGTCTTGGGCGCTGAATCGCCCGGCCATAATGGTATCGACCAAAGCCATACCTTGTTGTGCTAACTGAGTAATCAGAATCGGTAAGGTTAATTTGAGTAATATACTCAGCTCGTGGGTTGGTTTTTTTGTTTTACTGGAGGGCATAAGTACTTCTTAAACGAGAAAAATGGATTTAGCTTTTGGCTAGTTAGTAGTCAATCATGTTGTGATCGGCGCTGTAACCAAGATTAGCTTGAGTGGTGCAGGTAAGCTATTGGCAAAAGCAGGGTGCACAGCTGTGAAAAAGATAGCAGATCAGCTGTGCAGAATACCTGTTTAAAAAAATTACGGCTAGCATCTGTTGCATTTGCTGTTTGTCACTTGTCAATAAACAGTGATCATCACCATATATTTGCTGCGATTGCGATGCTATACCTGTAACTTAGTTACGTATTCTAACCTGATGGTTTTTCAAGGTTGTCAGTCTGATGTCTCGCTTTTTTTCTCGTCTTGAGTCGTATTTCATGCCTCGTTTATTACTCTCCCTGCTATTGCTGGCTTTCAGTGTTTGCTCCTATGCCGATGAACTAGATACTGCACTGGGAACAGCCAATCGTTATTTACAAGAGCTTGAATTAAGCAACCCTACTGAGCAGCAGCGGCAACAACGAATGCAGTGGCTAGATGTGCAACAAAAGCTTCAGTCAGCGAAAGGTTATCAAGAGCAGCTTTCACGATTGGCGGAACAGGTGCGCCAAGCACCAGATGAAATAAAGCGCATTCGTTCGCGGTTAAAAACTGCCTTGCCGGTGAATCAATTGAGCGCTCAACAACGGCGAGACTTAAGTTCGTTAGAGCAGCGGTTAATTCGAGAAACTGCCAGTAGCAATGGTTTGGGTTTAACCCTTTCTGAGCTGGATAATCGAATTGAAACCTTGCAAGGTAATCCGGGTTCGCTGCAGCAAAGTTTGGCGCAAAGTCGGCTGCAGTTAGAAGATATTCCTGAAATTGATGCACTGCCAACAAATACGGATGAGCTTGAACGATTGCAAATGCTGGCAATCCGAATGGAGCTTCAAGCTCGGGTGCGATTATTTGAGCAACAGTTGGCTAGTTACGAAACGCGTCTTGAGCTAAATCGTGCTAGGCGAGATGAAACCAATCGTAGTTATAAACATCAACGATCGCTGGTGACTATTATTCAGCAACAGGTTGCAGAGTCGCGCCGAAGACAAGCTGAAACGGCAAAAAATCAAACAGAAAAAGCTAGCCAAGCAGCCAGTGGTAAACATCCCGTTATTGCTGAAGCCGCTGAAATTAATGCCGGTTATTCTAATCAATTAGAGCAATTAGTTGCAGAACTAGAAACATCGGCGAACCGCAAGAAATCCCTCGAACAATCGCGGCAGCTATTGGAAGAAACCAATAAAATTTTGCGTCAACAGTTGCAGTTATCTGAGTTGGGTGAAGTGGTTGGTGAGGTGCTGCGCTCATACCAAGATCGGGTTCCAGATGTTTATCAGTTGAGGCGAGAGCTATTACAGCTAGAGCGTAATCTGATAGCCGCTCGCTTAGAACAAAGCCGAAGTAAAGTGATTTATCGTAACCTATCAGATTTAGATTCATCAGCTCGTTTATTGCTGATTGGTATAGAGAAAGAGCAGCAAGCAGATTTGTTTAAATCGCTAAAACCATTGTTAGATGACAGAAGGGAGTTGCTGCAGCAAATTAATAAGCGGCGTGATGCTTATTTGACTAACGTGCTCTCAGAAGATTTATTGCTACGGGAGTTGCTTGGTCAATCAGAGCGTTTTTCAGATGCGCTGGGACGACAATTATTATGGACTGCCAATGCTGAGCCAGTCGATGGCTATTTTCTAGCACAACTCACCCAGGTATTACAGCAACTGTTTAAAGATGTCTCGGTTGAATCGCTTAAAAAAAGTGTTGCCGATTTACCGCAAGAAAAAATCACTGGTTATTTAATTTTATTATTATTGCCTTTGGGCTTATGGCTAGCTCGCAAGCCAATGCAGCAAGCGCTGTCTCGCCATGAATCAGCAATAGGTAATGTTCGAGAAGATCGATTTAGCTACACGCTAGAAGCGTTGTTTTTCCCTTTTTTAATTGAAATGCCCATTCCGCTGACCATGCTCTGTGGCGCGTTAATTTTAAAGCGGGTTGAAGAACCTGCGGTTATTAGCCAGCTGGGCAGTGCTTTAATCGAAATTTCAGTGCTTTTACTGTTCATGCGATGGGCGTTAAAACTGGTGAACTTAGGCGGTTTAGTAGATTTACATTTCCGCTGGCCAGAACCTGCTCGACTGAAACTTCTTTACCAGCTACGAGCATTACTGGTTCCAGCTATTTTGCTAGTCGGCTTGCTGGTATTGGCTGAAGATGGCCCTGATCAGCTAGTGCGTAACACTCTAGGCCGTATAGTATTTATTATTTTATGTGTCGTCAGTTCAGCATTTATTTGGCGGTTGTTATCGCCAAAATTGGGTGTGCTGTCCCATTGGGCTGAAAGAATTGGGCAAGCTAGTCGAGGATATTTACGCTATTTGATAAAACCAGTGCTGCTGACGACACCGATTGTCTTAGCGCTGCTATCGATTGCTGGTTACCACTTTACAGCTTTGCAATTAAGTCGCCATCTATTATTGAGTTTGGCTGCGGTAGTGGTGATCACACTGGTTTATAACACCATATTGCGTTGGTTAATGGTTGCCGAGCGGCGATTGCGCTTAAACCAGGCGCTAGCACGCCGAGCTGCAGTTTTAGCGGCTCGAGAAAATGATGACACGGATGAAGAGCCTTCTGAAGTAGATGAGCAGCAGCTTGTTGATGTGGCTCGGGTTAGTGACCAAACTCGCGGAATCATGAAGTTAATTGCCGCTCTGGCATTGTTATTATTAGCCAGTTTAATCTGGTTGCCTTTGTGGCCAGCACTCGGGGTTTTAGAGCAACAGTCCTTATGGGAAATTGCCGATAACACGGTAACCACTGCCGATATTTTGGGTATGGTGCTAATGATTTTGGTGACCTGGGCGCTGGTACGAAACCTGCCAGGTTTGCTAGAAATTTTGATTTTACAACGCAAGGGAGTAAAGCAGGGTACGCGTTATGCGGTGGTGGCGTTATCTCGTTATGCTGTTATCGCAATTGGTTTTGTGCTGACGCTGGGTGCATTGGGTGTTGGCTGGGGGCAAGTTCAATGGCTGGTGGCAGCATTGGGTGTTGGCTTGGGTTTTGGTCTTCAGGAAATTTTTGCCAATTTTATCTCGGGTTTAATTTTATTATTTGAACGGCCAATTCGAGTGGGTGATACCGTCACTGTTGGTGATATGACGGGCACAGTCAGTAAAATCCGGATTCGGGCTACTACGGTGGTTGATTATGACCGGCGAGAAATTGTTATTCCCAATAAGCTTTTTGTGACGGAGCGGCTGATTAACTGGACTTTGAGCGACAATATTGTGCGTTTACAGTTGCGATTGACTTTGGCACACGGACAGTCAGTAACACACATTACTCAGACCATGTTACAAGTTGGCCAGTCTCATCCATTAGTAATGAAAGAGCCTGAACCTATGGTGATCATGCTGGAATCAAATGAAGTGGGGCGACAATTTGAGCTACGGATATTTATTGAAGATTTGATGCATAAGGTACAAGTAACTAATGAAACTTACGATATGTTGTTCAGGGCGTTAGAGCGAGAAGGCTTGCAATTGGCAACGCCTAAGCGGCAAATTGAAATTTCACAGCAGCAGCTAAATCACCATCCAAATTTGGGTCATTAGTAAGTTACCGGCTTTGCTTTGTAACAAGAAAACAATATGCTTGTTTCATCTAAATTGAGCACTCAGAGGAAAAGGCGCGCTTTAGTCAGCCATAACGCAACATGTTCTTACTTATTTTATCGCTGCTTTTTGTCTGGATGCTCTATCGTGATTTCAAAGCTAAAAAAGCCAACATCAAGGGCTTTGAAAGTTTTGACCGTTATTATCGACTCTCGTTACTTGCTTTGATTCTTATCTGCTGGTGGTTTCCCTTTAATCAATGGCAGTTTAATCGCTATTTAACTGATAAAGCGACAGAATTAGCAGGCGGAGAGCCAGTCAGTATTCACTGTGATTCAGCAATTGATGCCATTTTTGAAGATGGCGTTGGCCGTGCCGGCTCGGCTTATATTGAAGAGCGTCGAATCGTTTTTCATTACAGCTGGTGCGGAAAATTAAAGAACTTTCTCGATAATCCTCAAGAAAAACTCACCCGAGAAGAGCGGTTCAGTATGCATGTGTTCACCCATGAAGTGATGCACATTCGCGGTGAATACAACGAACAAAAAACAGACTGTCAGGCAATTCAACGAGATTATCAAGCGGCACTTTTGTTAGGTGTTCCAGAGTATGTAGCTCGTGAAAATGCGCTGGATTACTATCAGACAGAATATCCACGTCATCCTTATTATTCATCGCAATGCCACCCAGGTGGGCCAATGGATGAAAAATTGCCAAACTCTGTGTGGAAGTTTTTGTAAGTAAAATATTTAATCAGAACAAGACATCTATTCAATGCATTGAATTGTTGGGTGCCTGTCATTTCTAGCAAGGATGCTGGAACCCAGTAGCCATAGAAGGCAAAGGTTAAACTTGGTATACCATTTTTAGTGAAACCTACCTGTGACTGGATTCATCGCCAATCTCGGCTTTAGCATGACCTCCAAGGATGGAGGTCATGCAGAACAAATGTCTGGAACATTTATTGCCTGCGTCGCCCTAATCTGTGCATCCATGCACTTCCTAGCGAGAATGACCGGTGTTAACAAACCAGTGAGCAGTTTTTTAACTGGCTTGTTAACACAATATGTTTTTAAGCGGCGCTAGCTTCAGCATTGTCAGAATTAAAACGTTTTTCTAAATACGCAATAATATCCTTAGATTCATACATCCAGCGCACATCACCATTGTCTTCTTCAATTCGTAAGCAAGGGACTTTTAGTTTTCCACCGCCAGCGAGTAGGTCTGCTTTGGCCTGTTCACTACGTTTTGCATCATGCGTTGCAATATTTAGCCCATTGCGTTTCATGGATCGTTGAACCTTGACGCAAAATGGACAAGCTTTGTAATGGTACAAGGCTAGCTTCGCAGACTGGGCATCAATGGCAGCTTGTTCATCGGCTTTACGTTTAATGCTTTTTGGGGTGAAAACCCAATTTAAAAATATAATTAATGCGCCTAGTATCGCTCGAACAATCGCCATCTTTCTCTCCTGTACTTCATTAATAAATATCATTGTCTAGCATAATAAAAAACTAGCTTATCCAGCTTCTTTTCTACCGACCCAGCTAGCAAGTCGGTCAAAACCACGGTGGCTTAAAATGCGTTTGGCTATTGCATAAATCCAAGTTAATTGCGTCACGTAATAGCGAGGCTTTGGATTACGGCTTTCTAATGCATGCATCATGCTTTCAACTACTGAGTCGGGCTCAAGTGTGAAAGGAATTCTACCGGTCATGGCTAATGCCTGATCCATTTTCAGATAAGTATCCTTGTAATGGCTTTGTTCGATACCGGGTTTAATGTATTTCTCGAAATAGATTTTTTTGTTTTGCCGTACCCGACTAACAATTGGGCCTGGCTCTACCAGTGTGACAAAAATATTTGGGCAGCTACGTTTGAGCTCTAAACGTAAAGCATCTGACCAGGCTTCTAATGCATATTTACTGGCGCTATAGGCACCGCGAAAAGAAGAAGAGGCTAAACCAAATACTGAACTGTTTTGAATGATTCGCCCTTCACCGGCTTGACGCATTAAAGGCAATACTTTTTTGGTTAGCTCGACCAGACCAAAAAAATTAGTTTCAAACTGTGCTTTTAGCGCTTCATCTGATAAATCTTCAACTGCACCGACCTGGCTATAACCAGCATTATTAAACAGGGCACCCAACCGACCGTTGTTATCTTTGCAGATAAATTCTATCGCTTGATCCATTTGCTGGTGGCTGGTTACATCTAACTGTAGGGCGATAAAGCCTTGCTCTTGAAGCTTGGCGACATCTTCAGCTTTGCGGGCGCTAGCGTAAACCTTATAGCCACGTTGCTTTAAAAGCTGCGCAGCTCTGAGCCCAATCCCTGAAGAGCATCCGGTAATCAGAATGGATTTATCTTGTAGCATGGTTGTTGATCTCCGGATTGAAGCATTCGGCTCAGTCGTTGCTGAGTTGTTGGATCTGCTGTTGCAGTAAATTACCTGAGTTATCGCAATTCGGCTAGTCTGAAGCAACAGTCAAAGCTACTTGATAAGCGTCTTTCTGTGACGAGCAGGATCAATTAGAATTTATTCGGTTCTGAGTTCGGGCTTAAATATAGAAATTTGAATAAATTGTAATCATTGATCAAGCAAATATTACAACTGCTGTAATGTTATTTTGGTTGAGCCTTTTGAATATCCGTCTAGTCTTTGTGTTATTGATTCTTTTGCCTGCGTAGTGCGGCAGCTTTGAAAAGTGTCGAAAGATCTTTGCATTTACCGCTAATCAAAAAAGGATGTTTGAATGGTGTCGCTTAGAATATTGAAAGCCATAAAAAAACACGCACTTTTATAGTGCAGCCATTTTAGGCGTTTTAGAATTGTTAATTTATAATGTTTTTTAAGCCAATACTTCTTTGAAATCTCTGCGTATGACTTGTCGTTTGATATTCATTTGTTTGAACCCTTCACCATTGACTAATCTCAGCCATGCATCAACCGGTGCTTTATCTGTATCTGATAGTGATTGATATCCTTCTAGCGCACGCTGTAACTTCCATTGGCTGAAGGTAAACTGTTGCCTTTTACTAGCGATATTTCCGATAGTAAAAGAGGATTCACCAATCACTCGCGGTAATCGATTGGCTGTTGGATTAGCTTGTAAATATTGGTCAATTGATTGCATTAATTGCTGAATATAAGGAAATTGTTCAGCAAAAAATACTTTGAATATTGGGGTAAGTGTTTCAGGGATTTGGTCATTTTCTAAGAAAGTCGATGTCTGGATTAAGTGCTGCCCAGGATCAAGCATTCTATTGATCCACAATACCAAATTGGGTGCATTATCAAATAATGGCTTAGAACCAGGATCTCGATATAAATGCGCGTACATAGAACCGAAAATCGCAAAGTCACCCACACAAGGCCGATTACCTAATAAATAGGGGTGCTGCTGAAAATGCAGTTCTAGATTTTCAATTAGTTGGGTAGTGTAATTTCTTACTCCCTGACCCGCGCTGCCGTTAATACCAAATCGTGGCATATACTGCATCATCATTTTTTTAATGCGTGCGCCAATCAATCGATTGATAAATTTAGGTAGCCAAGGTGCTGCCAATCGACCGAATTCACTGACAATAAATTGATCGCTTTTAGGTTCTGTCCAGCGGTAATGCAACGCTGAAAGAATCAGCCATTCATCGCCATGTAGTTCTAACAAATAGGCTGCTAGTTTTTGTTTTGGAGTCGGTGGTACTACTGGTTTTTCACGAAACTGTAATTCTAGTTTATCGATGATTTCGCTGGAGTCCTGCCACCATTCACCTTCCGGTGTCACCATGGTTGGCATGACCGGGCGACCAACATTTTTCTTTACCTTGCCGATCAACTCTAATGCGCTGGGTGCTTTTTCTCGATGTGGAATTCCCTTGAACCTTAAATAAGATAAGGTCTTTTGGGTGTATGGAGAGACAATCCAGCCATTGAGGGTGAAGATAGTATTTAGGTGATTCATGATCTGCTACTGCGGTGTCAGAGCCTGAGTGCAGCATATAAAAAAGGCTGGTAGCGAGCTACCAGCCAATGCTTTAAGCGATTAATTAATTCTTACTTGGGCGATACCAATGTGCCCATGATGTGAACGCAGGAACACTCCGGGTTTGAATCCATACTTTTCCTTTACCGGAAAAACGACAAACAAAACCTTCACCTGAAAAGAATAAAGACTTATAGCCACCAACTTTGGTGATGTTGTAATCAAGCCCATCGGTGAACGCGACAATATTACCGGTATCGACGACATAGTTCTGTTCAACGTCTATCTCGATAATCGCGCCGTAGGTGTTAAACCATAAATCACCTTGGCCACTACAGCGGATCAGAAATAAACTTTCACCAGAGAAAAAGCCTTTGGTTAAGCCCTGCCATTTGGTCTCGGTTGCTACGCCCATGGTTGAAGCAACAAATGCTGAGTTTTGCAGGTAAATTGTCTGGTTATCTAGATAGACATGTTTAATATCACCTGGTGCACCCGGTGCAATCCCAATTTCACCTTGGCCATTTTCTGCGGTGAATTCATTAATAAATAATGATTCACCAGTGAACATACGACCAATGCCACCTTTAGCTTTGGTCTTCATCAAGATATTGGTGTCCATGGTTGCCATTGCTGAAGCTTCAACTTTCAGCGTTTCACCGGCAGGAATTTGTACCGTAGCAAAACCATAATCTGGCTGACCATCTAGCTTGAACTCCAAACCTTGGAAATGCTCTGGAGTAGATTGATTGATATCTTTAGGCTCAGAGAATGGCTGCTTGCTTGAAGGTGTTGAGGCTGACTCAGCTTCAGGTTCCGATGGCTCGCTAGATGCAGATTCGGTCTCAGTGACCGGTGATTCAGTGTTTACTACCGCTTCAATCGCAGTTTCCAGACCGATGCTTTGTAAAGCTGCTTGATATTTTTCAGCGACTTCCATTGGCACTTTTTTCTTTACTGCCATCGGTGCTTTTTCTAATACGCCAGCGGCTTTTTCAGTAGATAATTTAAACAACTTTGCCAAGGCAGGGATTACTTGCTCAGCCGTTTGTTGATTCAATAAGTTGCCAGTAACAATAATATTAAACATGATTATGCGCTCCTGACTCTTAGGCTAGGTGTGAGGCTGGAGCCAAAGCTGCCAGGATTATGCGATTGACACCAGACCGTACCTTTACCATGGAATTTACACACCAAGCCTTCACCACCAAGATAAGAATGCAGCCAGCTTTTTCCGGCTTTGGTGATGGTGAAATTCAAACTCTCGTTAAATGCCACGATATGTCCACTATCGACGATATATTCTCCGTCGACCTCAACTGGATAAATCGCACCAAAGGAATTTAATACGACTTTCCCGCTGCCTTTTAAATTAACCCAGAAAATACTTTCGCCAGACAAAATGGTTTTAAAACCTTGCCAGCCAGTATCTAAGTCGATGCCGTGTTCACAGGCTAAAAAAGAACTGCCTTGAACAATCAGATTTTCATTATCAAGCTGGTATTCCATCATATCGCCCGCTAAAGCGGTGCCCAACCATAACTCACCCGAGCCATCTTTTGGCTGAAAATGGTTCATAAACAGTGATTCACCAGAGAACATCCGTTTAACCGCTTTTAATAAACCACGTTTACCTTTTTGGTGGGTGGTGGTCTCGATATCCATATTGCCGCTCATGGCAATCATGGCACCAGACTCAGTAGTGCAGGCTTCGCCTTCAGCTAAGGTGATTTTAGCGGCGGTATTACCCGGGCGATGAATTAATTCGACTTGCATTGTTTTATCTCCCGAGCATTAAAATTTTGGGTTCAACCAGCTAGACAGGCCATCAAGGCTACGACTTTGAATGGTAATTTTTCCCTTGCCGACTACCCGAGTCACTAGACCTTCGCCGCCAAACATTGAAGAAAAAATACCACCGGCTAATTGCAGTTTTAATTTAATTCCAGGTTGATAAGCCACTAGGTGAGATGTGTCGACAATATATTCGCCATCGATTTCTTTTTCGATTAAGGCACCATAGGCGCCATACCACAGCTTTCCATCACCGGTGACATGTAATTTAAACAAACCTTCTTTGGCAATCCACGAAGTGAAACCGGCCCATGCTAGGCCGAGCTTTACCTTGTTGGTACAGGCTAAAAATGCGCCAGGTTGTAAATAGATGCCTTGCTGATCTACCTCAACGCATTTAATTTCACCGGGCGTTGGCTGAACCAGTTTTAAATCGGCTGGCTTTTGCCCATTATTGCTAAAGCGGCTAATAAATAATGTTTCGCCACCAAGATATTTTCGTAGCAGGCCTTTGATTAAACCACCGTTAAAGCTGGCGGTTAAATCTAATGTTGCATCCATGCTGGACATAGCGTCCGATTCAGTGATGATGGTCTCTCCCGGATCTAATGTGACATCTAGATAGGAGAAGGCCTGTCCGCCTTGTATATCAACTTTCATCCTGACATTCCTTTTTTAAGCGATTATTTAATAATCTTAAAATGACCTGTTATAAATTTATTGTTCATCTGCTGCTTGGCTGTTGCTGGTAACAAAATTAGCAACTGCGGCTTGTAATTTTTCAAATGGTTGCTGCAATTGCAAATATGGAGTCGATCTATCGCTTTTTTCAGCAATCAGCTGGCCAATGGTTGCAATTCGCTCATCGGTTGCTGGGTGAGTGCTGATAATAGAGCTAGCCGCTTCAATCAATTCTGCATTTTCTTCTAGCGGAGATTTTTCCAATCGCTTTTGCTGTTCAGCTTTAATTTTGGCAAAGAAACCTTGCAATCCGATTGGGTTAATTCGAGCTTTTTCTAGCAACTCAAAGCCTTTCAGGTCAGCCTCCCGTTCGAAGTCTCTGGAATAGCTCTGATTGATAATCAAAGGAGCTGCTTCGGCAGCTGTTGCAATTAACCCGGAAGCATCGCCAATGATTAAGTCGATCACTAGGTAAGTGCCCAATACGCCAAATATATTCTTCATGCTGTGCTTTTCTGTCACATGTGAAATTTCATGCGCTAACACGCCGAGCATCTGTTCTGGGTTATCTGCCTTAAGGATTAAGCCAGAATTAATCACTATGTAGCCGCCGGGAAGTGCGAAGGCATTAATTGCTTCATCATTGACGATGTAAATTTTGAAAGGGTAGGGCTTGTTCTCGATCGCATTAAGTAATGGCGAAGTAAGTGCTGGCAGAAGTTGTTCAGCTTGTTGTTGATCCATCAGCTCGATATCTGCCTGGTATTGGGCAAATATAGTTTTACCCATCGTCTCTTCCCATTCGGCAGGCACTTGTTCTGCGGCATAGCCAGTAATACTGCCCATCGACATGTAAAGCAAAATGGGTGCTGCAATAATTAGCATCAATGCAAAGGCTGTGATTAACCAACCAGAGCGGCGTTTATTTTTTATTAAAGAGAGCTGCTCAGATATTTCAGGTCGTGTTTGCAAGGACGGGTGTTTGAGAATGTTCAAATCGCTGGTGTAAAGCACCCAATCTGGCTGAGCTTGGGACTTGAAATAAGCCAGCCGATTGCTGGCGCCCCCCAACGTTAGTTCAATGGTATCCATCGGAAAACTGACGCGCTTCCCACTGCCGATAAACTCAATCGAATTTTGGGTAACTTCCAGAGTTCCTGAGCTTTTTCCTTTTGGCAGGTCATCGTGAAAGGCTTGGGCATCAAAAGAAAAGTCAGACTGATTGGTTGGCGTCATAGGACTCTGGTGCAGCAAGGAATCAATTGCTTGTCAGCATACCTCAGATCTAGCAAAAAAGAATAGTCTTAAGCGGTGTTGTGGTTGGTTTATGGGTTGATTTCATTGTTGATGGTGAAGTTTTTTTTGATAGTACTATTTTAATTAAACTAATTTTCCAAGATAGAATGAGACTTCAATAGAGATATTTGTTTTAAATAAGTATTGTTAAAAATTAAATAATAACATCTTCTTCTCCCATCATTACTTTGGTCGAAACTATAGAGTTAGATGTAGCTTCATCTTTTGAGTTTAATGGTTTATAAGCAAAAACCGAGTACTTTATAAATTTATAATTAGTAAAGCAATTATAGGTAATTTGTCCGAGTGTAATTCCTAGTTGTTGTACTTGCGATCCGTCTTTATGTTTTATATAAAATCCGGTGTTTGAATCGTATAAGGAGATTGAGTCGTTGTTATGAAATACAGATATGGCATGTTTCGATCTATCGGAAACTTTTTCATTCTTTCCTTTTTTTGTTGTGTTCCATAATGAAATTATGATCATGAAGCAATGATTTGGTAGTGAGTCTACAAAATTAAATGCTCCATGTTCATTGCAATCTCGAATTGAGCTTACTTGTTTGTACTGATTTTTTAATGTATACGATAGAAAAGGGATATTGAATGCATCATTAATACGATATTGACCTGTAATAATGAATTGATCTTTTGAGTGATAATTTCTATAGAGATCTTGTTTTTTCTGTAGTTCTACGACGCGCTGAATTCCGAATGTGTTTGTGCGAATTAGGCTGAAAACAAATGCTTGGAAGTCACCTCGCAGAATCATCAAATAGGCTGAAAGACCGAAGCACTGCCCTTCTTTAAATTCATTATCACTCCCACCGATTAATTGACAGAGATGCGATGTAATATCGCGGACAGTGTAAGCACTATCAACAGAAGATACATGAGTGATTATGCGACAATTGTACCGTGCGCTTGTTTTTATTGACAGTATTTCTAACCAATCGATGTTGCAAGTTGTTTTTAATGTGTAAGCAAATGCTCTTACATTTTCTATTCTCCATAGTGCTTCTTGGGGCGGTAGATTGGAAGATTGATCCATTTTTTATTCCATGTGTTTATTTTAATCGAATTTTTTTTGTAATTTTAAATAAAAAAAGATGCACGTGTTTAAGCCGCTTTCAATTTGATGCTTCTGTGAGCTTTCTTAGTGTAGGTAATACGGAGACAAAGATAAAATAGTAGGCTGTGAGTAAGCATGAAGAGGTTTCTGTTTATATCTAGCAAAAAAAACGCCGACCTAATCCAGGTCGGCGTTTCCGCTGCAGATGACTCGGGACTCGCGACAACTGACCAAGGTGAGTTGGGAACGAGCGCTCTATCATGTGCAACTTATTCTATTCTAGCGAGGATAATGCAATTAGCCAGTAATTAGATCTAAGCACGAAGCATCAATATCAGCATCGAAATAAGCCATACCTAACTTGTTTAAATATTCCATGCGGCCGGCTTTCATTAAATCTATTTCAGGAGAACCAAAGCCGTTCTCTTGATAAATGCCCGCCAGATAGGCCATAAAGTTTTCGCCCTCTTTAACCAACAATAAGCTTGCTGCTCCGACATCGGGTTTGACTTGGCTATTCAATGTTTCTGGAAGAGTTACGCTAAATACCGCTGGCTGCTCATTACCTTCAATTCGCACGCTGCGATTTCTCACCGCTTGTTGCGCCCAGTAAAAAGCCAGTTCTCTACTTTGAGTTAAAAAAATCGGTTCAATTGACTCAGTATAGCTATTGCCGATAGTGGCCATGGTTTTTTTAGCAGCATCTTTCAGTGCTTGGTCGCCAGAGCGCTTTAAACCTTGTGCTTTGATCGATGCTACCAGCGCAGATGAGGTGCCGTGATACCAAGTGTTGCTGGTAATGAACCCTTTTGCGGTTAACAAATCTTTCGCATCTTTAACAACAGCAGGTGTATCAGTCATATTCGAAGTCACCTAAATAAATTTGCAGCTGAGATTGGTCTGAAATTCTATCGTAAAAAAATATACGATTCTTTCATAGGGGGCTGCCAGAAAGAATATAAAAAAGGCGACACCTTATGCAGGGCGTCGCCTTTAATTAGTGCTTAGATTTGCCGAGGCAATCTAGGTCACTTCACTTTTAAAACCAATTCAATTTAGCTGAATTGGTTAGAAGTGTTTTTAGCGCCGCCTGCTTTCAGAGCGTTTTCACCAGCAAAGTATTCTTTGTGGTCGTCGCCCATGTCAGAACCAGACATATTTTGGTGCTTAACACACGCGATGCCTTGACGGATTTCTTTACGCTGAACGCCTTCAACATAACCGAGCATACCCGCATCACCGAAGTACTCTTTAGCCAGGTTATCAACTGACAATGCAGTGGTGTGATAAGTCGGCAAAGTGATCAGATGATGGAAGATGTTAGCTTCGCGAGCAGTATCTGACTGGAAAGTACGAACCTTGTCGTCTGCATCTGCAGCAAGTTCAGTTTCGTCATATTTAACATTCATCAGATCAGCACGGTCGTAGGCCGATACATCTTTACCAGCTTCAACCCAACGGTCGAAAGCTTGCTGGCGGAAGTTTAAAGTCCAGTTGAAAGATGGAGAGTTGTTATAAACCAACTTGGCATCTGGAATTTCTTTACGAACTTCGTTCATCATGCCAGCGATGTCGGCAACGCTTGGTGTAGCGGTTTCGATCCACAACAGGTCGGCGCCCGCTTTGATCGCTTCGATGCTGTCGAATACGCAACGCTCTTCACCAGTACCTTGGCGGAACTGATATAAGCCAGAAGGTAAACGCTTAGGACGAACCAGTTTGCCGTTGCGGTTAAAGCATACGTCGCCTTCAGCCATTTCAGATACGTCGATTTCTTCAACGTCGAGGAAAGAGTTGTAGCGATCGCCTTGATCGCCAGGCTCTTTAACAACAGCGATTTCTTTAGTCAGGCCAGCACCTTCAGAGTCGGTACGAGAAACGATAATACCGTTGTCGATACCTAGTTCTAAGAATGCATAACGCAGTGCGCGAATCTTGGAATGAAAGTCAGCGTGAGGCACGGTTACTTTACCGTCCTGGTGACCACATTGCTTTTCATCGGCAACTTGGTTTTCAATTTGAAGAGCACAAGCACCTGCTTCGATCATTTGCTTAGCCATCAAATAAGTCGCTTCAGCGTTACCGAAACCGGCATCGATATCAGCAATGATTGGCACAACGTGTGTCTGATGGTTATCGATTTGGCTTTGAACATCAGCTTCTAAAGCAGCGTTTCCTGCTTCACGCGCTTTGTCTAATTCACGGAATAAACCGCCCAGCTCACGTGCATCTGCTTGACGCAAGAAGGTGTATAGCTCTTCAACCAAAGAAGCAACGGTGGTTTTTTCATGCATTGACTGGTCAGGCAAAGGACCGAAGTCAGAGCGCAGTGCAGCAACCATCCAACCAGACAGGTACAAATATTTACGTTCAGTGGTACCGAAGTGCTTCTTAATAGAGATCAGCTTTTGCTGACCTACAAAACCGTGCCAGCAACCCAAAGATTGAGTGTACTGGGTCTTGTCAGCATCAAAAGCAGCCATGTCGGCACGCATGATGTCAGCAGTGTATTGAGCAACGTCCAAACCAGTTTTGAATTTGTTTTGAGCACGCATGCGAGCTACAGATTCTGGGTTGATCGTATCCCATGGATTACCGGCTACTTCTTTTACCGCAGCAACGGCTTGGATCTCGTTTTGATAAGCTGACATGAGTGAATCCTCAAGTTGTTGTTGTCTGATACGCATCTGCTACGACTGGCGTTAGAGAGCTAACGTTTATAGTCTGTGCGTTTGCTACATCCGTATACTAATGACAAAAACGGCTTTGCTGAAATCAACTCAATATATACTTGCTATTCACAGCGTGAATAGAGCTTGAAACCATGACTGGATGTGGCTTCTGTATCTTTGGGTGCAATAAACATGTTTATGAAATGTTGCTTGTTGACTGGGCTGAGCGGTTGGTGTTTGTAAAACAATACAATATTTTACCGCTGGTGAGTCATTTGAAGTTGCAGGTTTTTGGTGAAAGCTTCACCTCAATTTCATCTTTATATATGCGGCGAATTTAGTGTAATGAATAAGTTTTTTTCAGCTGTTGCCAAATTGTAATTCGACTGTGAATTGCTTCCTTGTTTGGCTATATTTTATTGCACTTTTTTATTGCAATCTTAGGTCATCGAAGCAGCAGCAAGTGACTTGCTAGCCGTTCTGTCAGAAGACAAACCTGATAGATATCTAGCTAGATTGCTAATGTTTGATCAGTAAAATTTCATAGAGCAAAGTGTTTCCATCAGTCAGTTTGCCAGTCCATCTGCAGATATCAGTTGGTTGAGTAGTTGCGTCACAAAGTCAGGTCATTTAATTACCTATATCTTGGATTTGAATTTGCACTCAAGATAGGTAACCAGTCCCCCCTTGAGCAGAAGTTTTCTGCTTATATTTTGCCAGAGACTGAAAAGCCTCTGGTTTTTTTTGCTTGTAATATCTTGTCTGAGTATATGCTTGTTGTTGGTTGCTCAAAAAACACGAAAGATAACAATGAAAATTAATTATGCGCAATCAGTTTGTTAAGATTGCTAAACAGTCGGAGGTAGATTTTTTACCGATGAGTGCTTGTGCTGAAGAAATGACAAGAACAGTTATTCCTAGACTTCTTGACCAGCGATTTGCGATACCTATTTAAGAAATATCATTTCTTCAGATTATCTGATATTGCCTAAAAAAATAAAAATATTTCTATACTCGCTATTTATCGATCGTTATATGAATCAAGCAATATCTGCTTTATCAGATATTAGTATTGAAAGCGATAGTGATCATGAAAATACAAATAAAGTAAGCATGCTGCCTGCTAAAAGAGCCAAAATTAACGAAGCAAAAGATGCTGGTTATATATTGGACTCATCGCACTCGCAGCATCAGATGTAAAAGGCGAGGGGCGTTGGCTGGTGAATATCGCCATTCAAGGAAGAAAAGATCGATACGTCGTGATTGATGTTAGGGTCGAAGAAATTTTAAATTGCTTAAACGGTTTCAGTTTTTAAAATAATTTTTCTGGAGCGGAGCTACCATCCCTGGCACATAGATTCCGGCTTCTCGGCTTTGGCATCCATGCACTTCCTTTCCGGAATGACGGCTCGGAGTATGTTGTAAACTACAGCGCTTCATTAGCCACTCCGTCATGCTCGCCATGGAAGGCGGGTATCCATAAGCAGGGAGAGCAAAACGCTAAAATTTTCCCACATCTTCACAGGTAAAGCTGAATAATTAGCAGCCGGTGTATTATTTAATTCCGCAGCCCTTACTGCTAACGTGGTTCGATTGTTAATTCCTGATTGTGGATTGCTGAGCAGGAAGTATTTAAATTTAGAATACTGGTCGACTCTAGCAAGTTTGATTACAGCATTTGAAGCGATTTGATATTTTATTGATTCGAGCGTGATTGATCGTGCTAGTCGATATGCATTATTAAAAGTGAAATCAGTAAATCAATACTTAAGATTTGCTGCCGTAGTAGGCGATTTAGATCAAAAGATTACCTTTAACGCAGATGTTTCACTCCAATAAAAAAGGCCCTGCCAAAGCAGAGCCTTTATAGCGACTAACAATTTATATCAATTACTTAATGTAATGATTAATCGTTGCTGCGCCTTCTTCATGGGCACGGTAATAAACCCGTAGCTCATTGTTCTTATCTAAATCAAAACGAGTTTCTTCCAGCAGACCATTCGCCTCAGCAGTCATTAAAGCTGCGATGATTGAGTCTTTCTTGAAAGCCTTAAACTCGCTGTATTCAGCGCGTAACACTTCCATAACATCTGCTGCACAAGCTTCAGGAACCGTGGTGAAGTGCTTTAATAATGCGTAATTAAGCGGTTTCATGAGGCTGTAACTCCTTTTTCTTTAACAGATCCAGTGGGTTCATTGCGATGATGAAGATACCGATAATCATCACCACAGCAGCCAACCATGCGATAGGAGGCATTTCCCAGCCTTCCTGACCGAACACAACACCCAGAATAATCCAGCAGCAGAAAGGGCCCCAGAAAGAGAATGTGCCGTTACAAGACATACCCAGCGCTGCGCCGCACATGCCAGTACCGCGATACCAGAACATAAAGGTCAGGTATGCACAGCCGCCAGCAACGATAAACCAAATAATAGATTCGCCGTTGGCGAAAGACTGAGTCACCATGTCAAAGGCACTAATACCGTCGCCAGACATCAAGGTGAAAATTGGCACCAAGATGATCAGGTTAGACAAGCCAGAAGTAACCTGACGAATAGTGATACCGATTTCATAATCGATCATTGAAGTGCCGTAACCACATACGCAGCCTTCAAAGCCCCAACCGATTGCAGCAATAAAGCCAAACAAAATACCAATCGCCATACCTTCAGGTGCTTCGCCAGTCAGGCTGCTCCAGGCAATCATCACACTGGCAGCAAAGCAGATAGCAATACCTAGTAGCATGCGCGCATTCAATGCTTGCTTGAAGATGAATTGGCCCAAGATTGCGCCGATAGCAGGGCATAATGCGCTGATTGGCACTACGATTGATCCCGCTTTTTGTAAGCCAATTACATAAGCTGTGCTGGCAATAGGGCCACCGAAAATTGCTGCAACAATCATTACATGGCCAGGCCTAGTTTTAATAGTACGGAAGAAATCTCCCATACGACCACGCGCACTTGCAATGCTCAGAGCAAAAATTGCACTACAAGTATCAGTAGTGGCTGCACCTAATGCACCTACTAGATAAGTCACAGCAAAAGCTGATAAGCCCGCAGTGTTTGCGCCATACCAATCAACATAAGCACCTTTTGACATAGCTAATGTCATAAATGCGGTATAAAAGCCGTACAACAGACCCGATGCCAAGGCGATTAAGATGCCTTTTTTACGGAATGCTGTTGATAGTTTGGCTTTCGCAGTAATCGCTGCAAAATCTGCAGAAGCTGCTACTCCACTCATAAGTAAACGTTCCTCTCCATAACGAACCTTTAAAAAATTCAAATAGACATGCCATTTAAAATGGTCATATCTGAATTAGTACAAACTTGATTTACCGATGAAAAATGAAAAGAGCAGCCAAATTTGGTGAATTACCAGACTTAGGGGTTGGTGAAGCAACATTCACCGCTTGTCTCATTCCATCATCGAGTAAATTGAAAAAAACTTTCTTGCCAGCTTCCCTGTGCCTGCAGATCGATTGATTCGAGCTGTTCTTTACAAACTAAATAGCTAGAACTGTTGAAAGAGCCGGGAATGTTCCTTCCGAAATAAACCCATTTAAAGATTCATTTTAAATTCCAGAAACAAAGCTTACGATTTAGCTAATTTCGAGCTGTAGCTGAGCTGCGGTAGTGGCATTCAGATATAGTGAAAAATCATTGAATCTTTTAAATTTCTTCCTGTACAAGTTTCATTTCTTTAGCGGGAAAAGTCTTGAGAAGAAATAATGAATGTTGCGAAGCCATTTTCTGCAGATCCTGTAATTTCTGGATAATTACAGATTTTAATTTTTGGATCGGTGATCTACATCAGTAATTTTGAGTGATTGTAATCTTGGTTAAAATATTGCTGCTCATTATTGAAGGTTTTAATCAATTTGTAGTGATGACGATATTTGTAGGTTGCTGTAATTGTTGAGGTGCTGGATGTTTAATTGATTTATGACAAAAGCTGTCGTGTTTTTAGCTGCTGAAGTTTAACTATCACCTGCAGTTGTTAGTTTTTTTAGAGTGTCAAAAATAAGAAACATCGCCGGTAGAATAATTGACGTGAGTAGATGTTTTGTTTGCAACTTGTTGTTTTGATGATAAAAGAAGTCGATCAATATAAGTGGTTGTAATTTGTTGTAGTAACAAACTTTGGCCGAGATCAAGGGGCGCTTAAATAAATTAACGTCATTTAAGTAATCTCAGTGATGCGGGTCAGTAAAAAAACAAAGCTGATAAAGGAAACTAGCGGCCTATTTTTCGCATTGATACGCCCCTTCGTCATTTGTTGACGAATCGGGGGATTTAAATGAAGTGTTGGGCGCACATTTGATGCTTTTCAAATTCATTTTTAATTTTAATATCACGAGAAAAAATTTCAATTGATGTTGTTCCCAACCTTTCACGATCGCTGCGTGGAAATAAAGGTGAGTCAGCAGTTCAAGGAGAATATGCGCATGCGTTATTACGGCGAAAATGCACTTGGTCTTATCGAAACAGTAGGGATGGTGCCTGCGCTGTATGCGAGCGACATGATGCTAAAAGCTGCTGATGTAGAGCTTATTTCATATGAAAACATTGGTTCTACCCTAGTGACCGTGATGGTGAAAGGGGATGTAGCCGCAGTGAGCGCAGCTGTTGAAGTGGGTGCGAAAGCCGCCGCTTCTATTGGCACACTTACCGCCCAGAATGTGATGGCACGTCCAATCCCCGGTGTTGGCGATATTGTGTCCTGTCACGACATCGATGTGGAGTAGATCATGTCTAGAGCTCGCGCGTTAGGATTATTAGAAGCCTTTGGCCTTGTTTATGTGCTTGAAGCAGCGGACGCCATGATGAAAACAGCCGATGTTGAATTGGTTGGGTACGAGAACGTGGCTTCTGGCTATATCTCGGTATTAATTCAAGGCGACGTATCTGCATGTCAGGCAGCGGTTGAATCGGGTGTTGCAGCAATAAAAGCAATGGGTGGCGAAGTTTACAGTTCGGTCGTTATTCCGTCTCCGCATCCAGATTTAGCCAAAATTACAAAGCGCTATGCGCTGAAGAGTCTTTTACCTGCATAAACCATATCTTTTCTTTGGATAGCTGAAAACCAGTTAAGAGCGGGCTGCAATTCAAGCAGCCAAAACTTAGAGCAGATCGTTCCCCAATATTAATGGGTGAAAAAAAGTAATTTTTAATCTTTGTCTGTCGCTATCAGATGTTGGGTTAAAGAAAAATTCAGACAGTTGATATCGCCGCTGATTAAATTCTAGTTTTCACTAGTTGTCGGCAATAGGCGTTATCTTCAGGTCGGGGAGTGTGGCTTTAAAAGTGCGTTACACACTTTTCAAATAGCACCATTAAAAATGTTATTTGAAAAGAACACATTAAAAGTCATGCATCTGATGAATCGAATACATTTAACGGGCTACATTTCACATGAGCACTACAAATAATTCCAGCATTTTCGATGATCAGCGTTTTGGCGCTGACGCTAAAACTGAGTCTTCAACTGGCGGCGTTAGTGAAGCTGACATTAAACGGATTATTCAAGAAGTATTGAATGGTCTGCCTGAAGCTGATCGCCAGAAAATGGCACCTTCGGCCAAAGCAGTTGAGACTGGCGAAGTAATGGAAGGTCTGACGCCACGTATGCAGCGTCTGCGTAACCATTATTTGACGATTCGCCCAAGCGTATCTACTTATCGCGCACGTACTGTAACGGAAGTGACTAAGGCAAATCCTGGTCTGCCGACTATTTTATTACGTGCCAAAGCTTTCCGCGCTTGCTGCGAATCTGCACCTTTGTTGATTCAAGATGACGAATTAATTGTTGGTCATCCATGTGGTCGTCCTCGTGCCGGTGCATTCTCTCCAGACATCGCATGGCGCTGGGTAGAAGAAGAATTGGATACTATGAGCACCCGTGCTCAAGACCCGTTTGAAATTTCTGAAGAAGATAAAAAAATCATCCGTGAAGAATTAGTACCTTTTTGGAAAGGCCGTTCTTTGGATGAAGTTTGTGAAGCGCAATATCGTGAAGCAGGTTTATGGGAATTCAGCGGTGAAACCTATGTAAGTGATTTGTCTTATCACCAAGTTAATGGTGGTGGCGATACTTGCCCAGGTTATGACGTATTACTGTTCACCAAAGGCTTTAATGGTATTAAGCAAGATGCATTGGATCACTTGTCCAAGCTGAGCATGCAAAATCCTGGCGACATCGATAAAATCTACTTCTATAAAGCAGCAGTAGAAACTTGCGAAGGTGTTATGGCCTATGCGCGCCGTATTGGTGAGCATGCGAGAACTTTGGCCAGCCGTGAAAATGATCCAGTACGTCGTGCTGAATTAATCACTATCGCTGAGACCAATGAATACTCGCCAGCCAATCCACCAAAAACTTTCCAACAAGCACTGCAGGCTATTTGGACTGTTCAGTCTTTGTTTGAAGTTGAAGAAAACCAAACCGGTTTATCTTTAGGTCGTGTTGACCAATATTGTTTGCCAATGTTTAAGGCAGATATTGATTCTGGCCGAATTTCTAACGATCAAGCATTAGAATTAATGCAGGCATTTATTATTAAGTGTGCTGAATTAATGTGGATGTCTAGTGAGTTAGGTGCAAAATACTTTGCCGGTTACCAGCCATTTATTAACCTGACCATTGGTGGCCAGAAGCGTGAAGGCGGTGATGCTTGTAACGATCTGACTTACATGATTATGGACGCAGTGCGTTTTGTGAAGGTTTATCAACCATCACTGGCATGTCGAATTCATAACCAATCGCCACAAAAATACTTAGAAAAAATCGTTGATGTTGTTAAAGCCGGTATGGGTTTCCCAGCTTGTCACTTTGACGACTCTCACATCAAAATGATGTTGAGAAAAGGTTTTGATTTTGAAGATGCGCGCGATTACGCATTAATGGGCTGTGTTGAACCACAAAAATCAGGCCGTATTTATCAGTGGACTTCTACCGGTTACACCCAGTGGCCAATCGTGTTCGAATTTATTTTGAACCGTGGTCGTATGCTGTGCTTTGACAGCTACCAGGGTATTGATACTGGCCCATTAGATGAAATTCGCACTTTTGAAGATTTTGACAAAGCGGTTAAAACCCAAGTAGCGCACATTGTTAAAATGTCTGCGGTGGGTACCGTTATTAGTCAACGCGTCCACCGTGACGTTGCACCTAAACCTTTAATGTCATTACTGGTTGAAGGCTGCATGGATCAGGGTAAAGACGTATCTGCAGGTGGCGCAATGATTAACTGCGGCCCTGGTTTGATCTTCTCTGGTTTGGCAACTTACGCTGACTCAATGGCCGCTATTCGTAAGCTGGTATTTGAAGACAAGCGCTACACCTTAGAGCAGATGCGCGACGCATTATTAGCCAACTTCGAAGGCTATGATGAGCTAAAACGTGATTGTATGAATGCGCCTAAGTACGGTAATGACGATAATTACGCCGATGATTTCGCATTAGATATTACCGAGTGGACTGAAAAAGAATGCCGTAAATACGACATGCTTTATTCGAAGATGAGTCACGGTACTTTATCAATTTCCAACAACACGCCAATCGGTGAAATTACCGGTGCGACACCAAATGGTCGTGAAGCTTGGAAGCCATTATCTGACGGTATCAGCCCAACTCAGGGTGCTGATAAACATGGTCCAACTTCGGTGATTAAATCAGTCAGTAAAATGAACGTTGAAACCATGAACATTGGTATGGTTCACAACTTCAAATTCCTGAAGGGCTTGCTAGATACGCCTGAAGGAAGAAATGGTCTGATTACCCTGCTAAGAACTGCTTCGATGATGGGTAATGGTCAAATGCAGTTCAGCTACATCGATAACGAAGTGCTGAAACTTGCCCAGGCCGAGCCAGAAAAATATCGTGATCTGATTGTTCGAGTAGCGGGTTACAGCGCTTATTTCGTAGAACTATGTAAAGAAGTTCAGGATGAAATCATCAGCCGTACCGTTATTGACGGTTTCTAAATAAACCTGAAAGTAGGTTTGATAAGCCGAAGGCGTAATCAGACAGGCAGGTAAATGTCTGATTACGCAAAAAGCGCATCAAACCTACGATTTGAATTTTTGTTCTGAATTTTAAAAATACCGTAAAAGGATTGGATATCGAATGGATATCAATGTAGTAGATAAGATGGAGCCAACTGGGCGTATTTTTAACGTTCAGAAATACTCTATTTATGACGGTGACGGCATTCGTACCCTGGTATTTTTAAAAGGGTGTAATTTACGTTGCCAATGGTGCTCCAATCCAGAAAGTATTAGCGGCGCTTATCAGGTGATGTTTAATGCCGATAAGTGTGTTCAGTGCAAGCGTTGCGTTGAAGTTTGCCCAGTGGGTATTCACACAGCCAATGGTATTGACCGCAGCATTGAATGTATTGGATGTCGCAAGTGTGAAGAAGTCTGTATTTCTGGTGCCTTGAAAATCATGGGTCAGGAAATGACGGTATCTGAATTGATGGAAACCATCATGCAAGATTATGACTTCTATTTAGCATCGGGTGGCGGCGTGACTTTAAGTGGTGGTGAAGCGACGTTACAGGCAGACTTTGCAGCCAGCTTACTTGCAGAATGCAAGCGTAATATGATCAATACAGCGATTGAAACCAATGGCTCTACTGATTTAACGAATTATGAAATACTGGCACCGCATACCGATTTATTCCTGTTCGATTTAAAGCATATCGATACAGTGAAATACAAAGAATTGTTTGGTATTGGCAATGAAGCAGTTAAACGCAACCTAGAAAGACTGGTTGAGTTGAACGCCAATATTGCAATACGTATGCCGTTAATTCGTGGCCATAACGATTCCTATGACGCGATTACCGGCGCCATTGAATATGTAATGGATTTGGCCAAGCGCTCTGGCAATGGCAGCATTCGCCGTATTGATGTTTTGCCTTATCACCAGATGGGTAAAGCCAAGTACGAAATGCTGGGTTGGGATTATCCAATTATCGATAACCCAGGCTATAGCGATCAAGAATTAGATCAGTTAGATAAGTTTTTCGGAACGTTTGATTTCGAAATACGGGTGGTTCGCAATTAATTAGCGAATGCCAATGAATAAAAAGGTATTAGATTTAATTTAAATGCCTTAATTGAACACCGAGCGGGCAAGTGGCTGGATGTGTGTTGGATGTAGTGCTGGTTTGAATAAACCGATGCATTCGACGCACAGCAAAGATCGAGCAAATGCACGCAGACCGGCTGGTAGGCCGAAAGGCAAGCCAGCAAACTGAAAGCAGGATTTCACCTCGCTTTCTTTTAACTATCGTTACATTAAACCAAAAGTGGCTCATGCTGGTCACACTGAATAGGTTCAGGAGTAATAAAAATGTCGATCTCCAACGCTCTGGGTATGATTGAAACCAAAGGTCTGGTAGGCGCAATTGAAGCTGCCGATGCAATGGTTAAAGCAGCTAACGTCACTCTGGTAGGTAAAGAGATGGTTGGCGGCGGTCTGGTAACCGTAATGGTTCGTGGCGACGTAGGTGCAGTTAAAGCAGCAACCGACGCTGGCGCAGCAGCAGCTGAGCACGTAGGTGAACTGGTATCTGTACACGTAATTCCTCGCCCACATAGCGAAGTTGAAGTGATTTTACCCGCGTCAAAAACTGTGTAATTTCTCTTGAGTGATTCATTCACTCTTGAAGATGCTTGTTTAAATACAAGCAAAAAAAACCGTCAATATCTGAAAAGGTATTGGCGGTTTTTTTGTAATTTTGAGTCGTCAGTGATTGAATCCCTCTCAAAAAAGCGCTAACAGATTGCTCCGAATCTCGTCATTTCAAGCAGGGCTATGAGATCCATTTTCTGTGGATGGTCATGGCTGTAGAATATTCGGTTTCCTGCTCTGCTCAGTGCAATCTTCGACAAGTCTGCATGGTTTTGTTTCGATTAATCAAGTGCATGAAAGATTTATTATATGTTTTGAGGTGTTTAGTTTAATCTAAAAAATTAAAGTCATGTAGGTGAATTTAATAAGATTTCATTGGATGTTGCAAGCATTAAGAATGAACAAAGGCCTCTGGCTAACCTGATAGTATTTCAGTAGAAGTATTATGAATGAATTCAATGCATTATATTTCTTTTAAAAGCATTAAATATTCAATTTACAATGAGCGAAAGTTACACCTTTGATTAATGATATTGATGTTAAAAGTTAACGTAACGCCTCATCAGCGCAAAACGAAAGCACGCTTTGTCTGTCTTTGCAAATACCGCTATTACGGTAAATTATGACATTGCTGTTTTCGGTGTCATTATCTATTAATGGGCAAAGCTGAGGGCAGTCATTCAACGTATCATTACTAAATACACTTATTTTTGATCTATCGATTGGGTCATATATATGTTTAACATTCAATCCATCTAAATTATAAAGCTGCGGATTTCCGAATATTGTAAGGCTGTTAAATATAGTTCGAACTTTAGAAATTCCTTTGATATCAGTTAATAAAAGGTTCTCTCCAATGGTAAGTGAACCATGGATAGACTCTAAATTACCAAGGCCATTTACATTTGTTAAATTATGGTTGTATCTGATATCAAGGTTACCTCCAACAGATACGAGATTCGACAAAGCATCAATGTTTGTTAAGTTCCTAATATTTATAATAGATAAATTCTCTGCAACAGATTTTATCATTTTCAGCCCATTCAAGTTACTTAAAATGTTGCCTTCACTTAAATGACTATAGGAGCCTATAGTCAATGAACCTTGGATTTTATTGCAATAATATTGGCCGAAGTTATCGACATCATCTTGGGTCGTGAAAGTATATGATGTATTTTCAGGGCAAGGTACATCATCCTCTACGTCATTTGATATGTTAATACTGTTAGAGGTGTCAGTAACTCCCGTCACTTTAAAAAAATCAATTAAATCATATGCTGATGTGCTGGCATCTGAAATGCTTATAATTAAATCTTGTGGGATTGCTAACACCTCACCGAACATGGTTCGTATGCGATTTACTGTAGAGATAGATCCTGTATAGCTGGCACCATTCGAATCATTACCAGTAAATTGTGAGTTATATACATTGCCAGCCGCTATAGATTGTAATTTTGATAAGCTCAAAGGGTCACTACCACCACCACATGATAAAAGTGCTAGAGTGCATAATCCGATTACTAGGTTCTTAAGCATAACATTTCCTTTTTTCATATTTGTGCCTTCAGTTCAGCTAGATGAAATGGAGGGAGGTGGGGTAAAAATCCAATCTTTGTAAAATAAATACTTAAAATTTTAATTAAATAAAAATAAGTGGTTCATAAATAAAATTCTAGATTAGAGTGGTGTAAAGATCTCAATGCTTACCGATTGGTTTGTTTTTCTCTTCGTTGTTAGATATTAAAATTAAAAAACATAGTTGATTATAGTGCTGGGTATCATCTATGTTATGATATTTTCGATGTTAATAGGTTATAGTCGTTATTTTATTTTTCATTCGGTTTTTTTGATTGACGGATCTGTTTTCTGACAATTGGGCTGTGGTAAAGTTATTGAAATCGTGCGAGGTAGCTGCTTTGATTGCTGGTTTTTCTGGTTGCAAAGAGGCCTTAAAACTTGCTATTTTAAATAAAAACATGATTGTCAGATAACCTCCTTTCAGTACGCTTTTTATTTTTGCAATAGCTGATAATTCAAAACACTTTGCTTTTAATTTTGGCCATTCCCTAATGCCTCATATCTATCAAAAGTCAGAATAAGCTGAAGTTTCAGAAGAAAAAACACGCGCCCAATCTGCGAGGCTTGCTGGACGGCTCGCCCAAAATCCAACCCTATGTCTGTTGTTAAAAAGCAATCTATTTTGTAGGAAAACGCATTACTATACAGTTGGTTACGTTTCAAAGAACAAACGACGGTGTGCTTGACATAAATAACGTGTATAGTCAGTCGGCTAGTCTCCCTCTATCGAGCCTATTGGCTAAAGCGCCGTTATCCTCCTTATTGGACCCTGTTTGCTTATACCTTCCATGCTTGAAAATGCCGGAATATTACTGTTCTCGTTCAGCCTAATCAGTTACCACGGTAGGCTGGTGGGGCTTCGCTCGTTTGTCGTCTGCCCGCACTTTCAATGGCTTCGAATAGTAAGCAAATAGAGTAGATCCATACACTTGCTGTTTGCGTTTTTCAATCTTGTTAATAGAACCATATTTTAGCGAAACTCTGCCCTATTGGGCGGTGCGATGCTGTGTGCAATATTTTCCAGCGTGACACAGGTGTACCTTTAATTTGTACTTATTCCTTCTAGGAGCACCATGACCACAGCGAGTGAACCCGCACAAACGTTACAACCCACCATTATTTCCTTTGTAAAAGATCTGCCGAATATGTGTTCGCTTGCTGGGCTGGCTTGCACGATATTGGCGATTTACTTCAGTATTACCGGCGTTTATTACGCGGCAATGATCGGCATGATTTGGGCGGTGGCCTTTGATTGGGCTGATGGGCTAGTTGCACGAAGAATGAAAGGGCGTACCGGTAGCGACCGGGTGTTTGGTGGTCAGCTCGACTTGGTTATTGATATTGTAAGTTATGGTGTAACACCGGCAGTGCTTTTGTTGAGCTTTGGAAAGTTTGATCCAATATTTTTGCCGGTTGCTTTTGTAGTGCTTGCTGCCAGTGCAATACGTTTAAGTTATTTCAGCACTTTTGGTTTGTCTGATGAAGCCAAATATACCGGGTTAGCATTGGATAATAATAATATATTGTTGGTTTTTATCTTTTTGTTAGAAGGTATTCTACCGGTTGGAATCTTCTCGATTATTCTCTACGTCAGTGCGATCACGCTAGCTGCGCTGAATGTGTCTCAAATTAAAACACCGAAACTTTCAGGTAATTCACGAAATGTTTATCTGTTGGCGTTTTATACTCTTGTAATAACGGGCGTTTATGCCTGGAAGCTTCTGTAATTAGCTGTGTAATCAATCTGTATTTAATAAAAATATCGAAAAAAATAACAGTAATAATCATTTTATAAGGATAAATAACATATGATCGTTTATACCGTAGGTACTTTTGATTTGTTGCATGTTGGGCACTTGGCTCTGTTGGAATACTGTAAATCATTGGGTGGTGTGCTAGCTGTTGGTGTTGCTTCAGATCGTGTGGTGAATTCTTACAAACCTAATGTGCCAGTGATTCCGCTAGAGCAGCGAATGGAAATGTTAAGAGCATTACGCTGTGTTGATATTGTGCGCCCTTATGATGAACTGGAATATGTATCGGGTTGCAAAGAGCTGAATGCTGATATTTTTGTAATAGGTGAAGACTGGGGTAAGCAGCCGCATAACCTTGCGGTAGAGTCTTATCTAAGGTCGGCAGGTAAGCAGATAAAGCAAGTGCTTTATAATCCCCGTACATCATCGACAACTATCAAACAAAATGTTCGGGCGCAATCTTCTAATATGGGTAATTTTAAAGTAGTTAACGGTTAATTGTGTTAATAGAAATCGGGTGTTGGATTCAATTGCGGAAAAGATCAATAATAACGCCACGCCAACTTACAACAATAAAAGCAATGGCTCGTAATTCAAAGGTTCGTAATTCAAAGCTGAACAGCCAGTGCCCCGCATGCAACCAGCAATTCAAGCCAGATGACTTGCTAAATATTGCTTATCCAAAGCAGCAACCTTGGTATAAATTTCAACGTTTTCGTAAAGCATGTCCGCATTGCAAGGTATTGCTTTCTGAAGTGCCTTCCATGTGGAAAAAGGTGCATATCTGGCTTGTTAATGTAACGACGTTATTGTCGGTTGATTTAGTTATCTGGGTGATACCGCTAGATCGGCAGGTGATCAAGGGTGCAATTATCATGAATCTAGTATTAATGGCTGTTGTTATGTATTTCGAGCATGATTATGAAACACATCACGCGATTAAATACCGAAAGTTGTAGTTTTTCGTGATGGATTAAACTTGGGGTTTTGACGTTAGAGGCGTTTAATAAAAAAATTTCTACTAGCGACTAATAACTAAGTGGTATTTTCACTATTTATAAAATCAACACATTTTCGCACTATGTGCTGAGGGTGTTCACGCCGAATGTTTGACGTCGCACAAACTTACGGCTGCTGCAGTCGAAACAATTCTTGCTTGAGCTCGCTTTCTTGAATCCAATAACTGCTGCCGCCATCGGTAAAACCGTTATCGCCATCATCATCGCTGGGCAGTAAATGCAGGTCGAGCCGTTGGTGAGTTGAGCCGTGCAGGCCGTCAACAATTACAATGGTGCTGCGCTTTAAGCTGAACGGGGTGACGATGTTAATGCTAATTCTGGGCCATGCTGCTTGCCCACCTGACATAACGGCCATCGAAAGGCTGCTTTTGCATTCCGGTGTTGCGTCACTTTTCCCTAGAAAAATGTAGTATTGATTGCCCTCCATCAGGGGGCGACTGCTGCGAAACCGTATCTTTGAGCCAATCGTGCCTTTTAGTGGATCAACTAACCGACCGCTGAACTGATAATCGCAACTAGTCTCGATGTCATCTTCTTGATGGAACATGGTATCGACTTCGATCAGTGCGACTTGCTCTGCTAGCGCAAACAGCCGGTTAATTGGTGGCTGTTGAATTAGCTGATGGCTTTTAGCATGGCTGGTCGCGCTGTATAAAAATGCAGCAGACAGCAGCAGCAAACTGACAATGAAAACCAATTGGGGTAAGGGTTTGCGCTGGGTTAGGCGGCGAGTTTCAGATTGGGGCATAACTGCCTTCCTTTATTAGCTCTCCTTTAAAGCTAGCCAAGCAAAAAGTGTTCATTACAACCTTCTGAACCGAGGGTTAAATTGTGTGAACCAGAGCTCAATATTGCCCGATAGGCGGAAACCGTTGGCGCTATCGCGCCAAGTCTTTATAATTCCCGCCCTTGTATTTGATTGGCTGGCTGATTTGCACCATCTGCGACTCAGTTGGGAGAGATGAATGCCGATATATGAATACGGCTGCAATTCTTGCGGCCATGACTTTGAAGCCATGCAGAAGATGTCAGATCCTAAGCTGACTGACTGCCCTGAATGTGGCAAGCCAGAGCTGCGAAAGAAAATTTCCGCTTCAGGCTTTCGCCTAAGTGGCAGTGGCTGGTACGAGACTGACTTTAAAAGCGGCAAGAAGAAGAATCTTGCCGGCGATTCGCCATCTGGCGCCGAGTAATTAAAAGTGGTGCACGTTGCGCCCAGTAATAAATAGTTTTTGAGACGGGACAAATCATGCGAAGTGTTTATTGTGGAGCGCTCGACGCTTCCAACGACGGTCAAACTGTCAAATTGTGCGGCTGGGTTCATCGTCGCCGTGATCACGGTGGTGTTATTTTTGTTGATCTGCGCGACCGAGATGGCATCGTTCAGGTGGTATTCGATCCAGATCGCGCCGAGATCTTTAATTTGGCAGAAAGCCTTCGCAATGAATTTGTAATTCAAGTGGAAGGCCGGGTGCGACTGCGTGGTGCGGCTGCAATTAACCCAAAAATGGCTACCGGTGAAGTCGAAGTGTTAGGCACTGGCTTGACGGTTCTTAATAAATCTAAAACGCCTCCATTCCCGTTAGATAATTACTCAGAAGTGGGTGAAGACACTCGTCTGCGTTATCGCTATATGGACCTGCGTCGTCCGGAAATGCAGCAAAAGCTGGTATTCCGCTCCAAGATCACCGGTTACATGCGCCGGTATATGGAAGACAACGGTTTCCTGGATATCGAAACTCCAGTTCTGACCCGTGCAACGCCTGAAGGTGCGCGTGATTATTTGGTACCTAGCCGTACCCACGCCGGTAGCTTCTTTGCATTGCCTCAGTCACCTCAGCTGTTCAAGCAGTTGTTGATGGTTTCTGGTTTTGACCGTTATTACCAAATCGTTAAGTGCTTCCGCGATGAAGACTTGCGTGCGGATCGTCAGCCAGAATTCACCCAACTGGATATTGAGACTTCATTTATGTCTCAAGACCAGATTATGGAAGTGACCGAGAATTTGATTCGTGGCATGTTCAAGGATTTAATGGGCGTTGAAATGCCTGAGAAATTCCAGCAAATGCCATACGCTGAAGCGATGCGTCGTTTTGGTTCTGATAAGCCGGACATGCGAATCAGCATGGAATTGGTCGACATTGACGACCTGCTGAAAGACGTAGACTTTAAAGTATTCTCTGGCCCTGCTAACGATCCTAAGGGTCGCGTTGCAGCACTGAAAGTACCTGGCGCTAACGACAAAATTTCCCGTAAGCAAATTGATGCCTACACCAAGTTTGTTGGTATCTACGGCGCAAAGGGTCTGGCGTACATTAAGGTTAACGACAAGTCGGATTTGGAAAAAGGTCTGCAGTCGCCAATCGTTAAGTTCCTGCCAGAAACTGTTCGCCAGAGCATTTTGGATCGTACCGGTGCTGAAAACGGCGATATGATTTTCTTCGGCGCAGACAGCTTTAGTGTGGTTTGCGAAGCTTTAGGCGCATTGCGTTGCAAGCTGGGCGAAGATCTAGACATGTTGGAAAAAGAGTGGGCACCTTTATGGGTGGTCGACTTCCCAATGTTTGAAGAAACGGATGCTGGCTGGCATGCAATTCACCATCCATTCACTGCGCCAGTTAATACCGATCCTGCGGCATTGACTGCAAACCCTGGTGAAGCGATTTCTAACGCTTACGACATGGTTCTAAACGGTGTTGAGTTGGGTGGCGGTTCCATCCGTATTCACGATCAGCAGCTGCAGGAATGTGTATTCCGTCTGTTGGGCATTTCTGAAGAAGAAGCTCAAGAGAAGTTTGGCTTCCTGTTGGACGCATTGCAGTTCGGTGCGCCACCGCATGGTGGTTTGGCATTCGGTCTGGATCGACTGGTAATGCTGATGACCAAGTCAGACTCAATCCGTGAAGTGATGGCCTTCCCTAAAACTCAGTCTGCTGCTTGTCCTATGACAGCTGCACCGGGTGTTGTGGATACTCGCCAATTGCGTGAATTGAATATTCGTCTGCGTAAGAAAGAAAGCGATCAAGCCTGATCAAAATGAGGCTCTGCAGCTGACTTGTAATGAGTCGGCTGTGGAGCCTTTTTCTTGGTAGGTTGCGAAAATTTGCTAGAGGTAGGTTTGATGAGCTGTAAGCGAAATCAGACATAAACTGTAAATAAAATTGACTGGTTGCGCCTTTGGCTTACCAAACCTACTTCAATACAGCTTTACTGCTAAAGCTGATTTAATTTGAGATTCAATAAAATTTTACCGTGTTTTTGTCCGGTAAAAAGAGGATTGCGATATGGCAGGTCACAGTAAGTGGGCCAATATCAAACATCGCAAGGCGTCTCAAGATGCCAAGCGCGGTAAGATCTTTACCAAACTGATTCGTGAAATCACCGTTGCAGCCCAAATGGGCGGCGATGATGTTGATGCAAATCCTCGCTTGCGCGATGTGGTGCAAAAAGCGCTGGGTGCCAACATGACTCGCGATACCGTCAATCGTGCCGTAGCACGTGGTGTCGGTGGTAATGATGGCAAAGACATGGAAACCATCATTTATGAAGGTTACGGCGTAAAAGGCATTGCCGTTTATGTGGAATGCTTGAGCGACAACCGTAATCGTACCGTGGCCGAAATTCGCACTACTTTTTCTAAAGCGGGTGGCAATTTAGGTACTGAAGGCTCGGTCGCTTATTTGTTTGATCGCAAAGGAATGATCGTAATTGAAAACGGTGATGAAGATGCGATTATGGATATCGCTTTGGAAGCCGGTGCCGATGACGTAGAAACCCAGGATGATGGCACCGTGATGGTGACCACCGACCGGGAAAATTTCCACGCGACACAAGATGCGTTAAAAGCAGCGGGTATTGAATATCAGCAAGCTGAGCTAACTATGGTGGCTTCAATGCAAACCACACTGGACGCAGAAGCAGCAGAAAAATTAATGCGAATGGTCGATCGTCTTGAAGATCTTGATGATGTTCAAGAGGTTTACACCAACGCAGACATCCCCGATGAGGTGATGGAAAACCTGTGATGTTTTTTATTCACTACCTAACAGCCGGGAAGGCTGACAATCTTGGGCAATGGAACGGCTGTGGAGGTAGTGAATGAAAAAAATACGTATTCTCGGAATTGATCCGGGATCTCGGATTACGGGTTATGGAATCGTCGATATGACTGGCAGCCGCTTTGCATATGTTGCAAGCGGCTGCATTCGTATTGGGCAGTTGCCTTTGCCCTTACGCATAAAAGAAATTGCCGAATCATTGGCTGAGTTGGTGGACACTTACCAACCCGATGAAATGGCGATTGAACAAGTATTTATGCACGCTTCGGCAGGCTCGGCATTGAAGCTTGGCCAAGCACGAGGTGCAGCGATTGCCGCAGTCGTCACCAAAGGTGTCGATGTTTCAGAATACTCGGCACGCCAGGTTAAGCAGTCTGTAGTAGGTTACGGCGCGGCTGATAAAATTCAGGTGCAGCATATGGTGTGCCGATTGTTGACGTTAAATGGCACACCGCAAGAAGATGCAGCCGATGCATTAGCCGTGGCAATTTGCCATGGTCATGCCAGAGGTTCGGCAGGTACAGGCCCAGCGGGAACATCCAAAGGATATCGCCGTGGCAGAATGGGCTGGAGAAAATTGGAGAAGCCTCTTTGATAGGAAGAATTCGCGGCGTTTTATTAATCAATCGCCCACCGATGATCATGCTCGAAGCAGCCGGTATCGGTTATGAAATTCAAGCGCCTTTAGGTACCTGTGCAGGTATGCCAAAGCTGGGTCAGGAAGTTATTTTATGGACCCATATGTCGGTGCGTGAAGATGACCAGTCACTGTTTGGGTTTTTAAAAGAAAAAGATCGCCAGTTGTTTCGCACTCTGATTAAAGTCAGCGGTGTAGGGCCAAAATTAGGCTTAGCGATTTTATCTGCATTAGATGGCGACGATTTTGTTCGCTCGGTGCGTAATAACGATATTGCGATGCTGGAGCGAGTTCCCGGCATTGGCAAGAAAACTGCCCAACGCTTAATGGTTGAGATGGTTGACCGGCTTAAGGCTTGGCAAATTAACTCAAGTGCTGATGACTTGTTGCCGCTACATGATGGTGTTGGCAAGGGAGCAGATAACCTAGCGTTTGCAACGCAAGAAGCGATTAGCGGACTAATTGCGTTGGGTTATAAAGAAAAAGACGCAGATAAATCGATTCGTGCCGCAGCTAGTCAGATTGATATTACAGATGATCTAGATAGCGCCGCGCTGATTAAATTAGCGCTTAAGCAAATGATGAGAAGATAATATGGCGATCGAGCAGGATCAGCTATCGGTAAAGATTCAGCCAGAACCTCGCACTCAATCAGGGGCTGAACCAAGAATCATTACTGCTGAAACACTGGGGCCAGAAGAAGCTCAAGATCGTGCGATTCGTCCCAAACTATTAGCAGACTATGTCGGCCAGCCCTCGGCCAGTGAGCAGCTAGGTATTTTTGTTCAGGCGGCTCGCGCCAGAAATGAACCACTGGATCACACGCTAATCTTTGGGCCGCCGGGTTTGGGCAAGACCACTTTGGCCAATATTCTGGCTAATGAGATGGGGGTGGAGATGAAACAAACCTCCGGCCCAGTATTGGAAAAGGCCGGTGATGTTGCAGCAATTCTGACCAATCTTGAGCCAAATTCGGTGCTGTTTATCGATGAAATTCATCGATTAAGTCCGGTGGTGGAAGAAGTGCTTTATCCGGCGATGGAAGATTACCAGATCGATATTATGATCGGTGAAGGCCCGGCTGCCCGTTCGATAAAACTCGATTTACCACCATTTACCCTAGTAGGTGCAACAACTCGAGCAGGCTTGCTGACTTCGCCATTACGTGACCGATTTGGCATTGTTCAGCGGCTGGAGTTTTATAATGTTGCTGATTTATCCTCAATCGTGACACGTTCCGCTGGTATTTTAGGCTTGCCGATGGACGCTGAGGGCGCAAATGAAATTGCCCGCCGTTCACGGGGAACGCCGCGTATTGCCAATCGTTTGTTACGCCGGGTACGAGATTATGCCGAAGTAAAAAGTGATGGCAGAATTACTGGAGAAATAGCGGATGCGGCACTTAAAATGTTAGATGTCGACCGTTGTGGTTTTGATCAGCAAGATCGTCGACTACTGAAAACGATCATTGAAAAATTCGATGGTGGTCCAGTGGGATTAGATAATTTGGCTGCAGCGATTGGTGAAGAAAGAGATACCATCGAAGATGTGCTCGAACCTTATTTAATTCAGCAAGGTTACATAATGAGAACCCCACGTGGCAGGATGGCGACTCGCCATGCTTGGCAATATTTGGGGCTGGACCAACCGAATGATGGAGATGCGTAATTATGTCTGCTGCAGTATTTAGCTGGCCGGTTCGTGTGTATTACGAAGATACCGATGCGGGTGGTGTGGTTTATCACGCCAATTATCTCAAGTTTATGGAACGTGCGCGCAGCGAATGGATCAGAGATCTTGGCTTTTGCTTAGAACAAGTGTCTGCTGATCTTGGCGTAGTGTTTGTAGTGCGCAGTTCTAATTTAGAATATTTACGCCCGGCGCGCTTAAGTGAAATGTTGCGAGTTGAAGTATCTCCGGCAGCTGTAGGCAGAGCCAGTTTAACGCTAGATCAGGTAGTTCGTGCTGAAGGTGGCCAGGCTTGCGTAACGGCAACTATTGGTCTGGTATGTGTCGATGCGATCACGTTTCGTCCGGCTGCTTTGCCACAACAAATTCGTGATGCCTTTAATCAATATGGAGAAGATGTAAGGTGAACTCAGAGATTTCAATTCTCAGCTTGTTTATAGATGCTAGTTTGCTGGTTCAAGCAATTATGCTGTTGTTGGCAATTGCTTCGCTAGTTTGTTGGAGCATGATTTTTGCCCGCTTTAGTTATTTCAGAAAAACCATCTCAGGGATGGAGCAGTTCGAAGATAAATTTTGGTCAGGCATCGATCTCAGTCGTTTATACACCGAAGTTAATGGCCGGATTGCTGACGCTAGTGGTGTCGAGAAAATTTTTCATTCTGGTTTTAAAGAATTTATTCGGTTACGTAAGCAAGCCAATATGGATTCATCGATGGTCATGGAAGGCACCCATCGAGCGATGCGAGTAACACTTAACCGAGAAAATGAAAAACTTGAAAATCATTTAAATTTTCTAGCAACTGTGGGTTCTACCAGTCCTTATGTTGGGCTTTTTGGCACGGTGTGGGGAATTATGCATTCCTTTATTGCACTGGGGTCAGTCCAGCAGGCAACGCTAGCGATGGTTGCACCAGGTATTGCAGAGGCGCTAGTTGCTACGGCGATGGGTCTATTTGCGGCAATTCCTGCGGTGGTGGCTTATAACCGCTTTGCTAATAACGCCAATAAAGTGGCTGGTCGCTATGACACTTTTATGGAAGAGTTTTCCGGTATTTTGCATCGTCAGGCGCATGCGCGCCCTGAAACTGCGGCCTGAGGTTAGCTATGGCACAACCGAATAAAAGCTTTCGCCCGGTGGCAGAAATCAATGTGGTTCCCTACATAGATGTCATGCTGGTATTGCTTATTATCTTTATGGTGACTGCACCATTATTGACTCAAGGTGTAATGGTCGAGCTTCCTTCAGCCGATGCCGAGGCACTAGATTCTGATTCTGAGAATCCGATTATTGCTACTGTGGATGCTGATGGTACTTACTACCTGAATTTTTGGCAGGATGGCAAGGCGCCGATTAAGGAAATTGATATTCCAACGTATGTTAATGCAGAACTTTCGATTAATCCTCTGCGGCCAGTAATGGTCCGTGGTGACGAGTCAGTTGGCTATGGACAGGTGGTTCGCTTAATGACTTTGTTGCAGGCCGGTGGTGCTAAGTCGGTGGGGTTAATGACTGAGTCGCAGGAAAATTGAGGTCGTAGTGAATTCGAATTATCTGTTATCAATTATTGGTTCCGTTTTATTGCATCTGGGTTTGGGCACGCTGGTTTTCTGGCAAACCGATTTTTCAATTGAGACGCTGGCGCAACCAAAGGCAAAGAAAGTTGAAGTCGTTCAGGCGGTAGTTGTTGATGCCAGTAAGGTTGATGCCATCAGGCAGCAGTTGTTAGATCAAGCTGCCAAAAAACGACAGCAAGAAGTCGACAGGCAAAAAAAATTAGATGATAGCGCACGCAAAGCATCTGAAAATCGCAAGCGTGAAGAGCGCCGTTTAAAAGAAGCCGAGAAAAAACGCAAAGTAGAAGAAAAGCGTAAGGCGACTGCTGAAAAAGAACGCAAGCTTGAAGATAAAAAGCGTTTGCAGGCTCAAGAGCAACGCAAGCTGGCTGAAAAGAAACAAGCCCAAGCAGATGTAAAACGCAAAGAAGCCGAGAAGCAGCGCAAGGTTGAAGAAAAACGTAAAGCGGTCGCTGAACAAAAACGTGCTGAAGCTGAAAAACAACGTAAAGCTGAAGAAGTTAAAAAAGCCGAGGCTGAACGTCAACGGATAGCCGAAGAAAAGCGCAAACTTGAAGCTGAAAAGAAGCGTAAAGAAGCTGAAGATCGCCAAAAAGAGTTAGAACAAGATCGGATTAAGCAGCAAATCCAGCAAGATCTTGATCTTGAGCGCAAACAGCGAGAAGAAGAGCAAGCTAAACTAAAAAATCGCCAAAGGCAGCGTGAAGTCGCTGCTGCCGTCGATTTCACAACCGATAAAATTCGCGCCAGAATGCAGAAACTCTGGGTTAAGCCTCCAGATTGGCCGGAGGATGGTGAAGTACACCTGAAAATACGTGCTTCGGCCAATGGAACGATCCTGTCCGTGGAAGTGATTCAGTCGATTGGTGTTGCAGCCTATGACCTTTCAGCAGAAATCGCTGTGCGTAAAATGGGGGACCTTCCCTTGCCAGAAGATGAAGATGTAGCGGAACAGTTTCGAGAATTTACTTTTGTCTTTAATCCAAATGGAAAGCAATAGCATATGAGATTACTAAAAGGCTTTTTGCTTGCCTTGAGCTTTTTACCCTCGGTAGTGTTTTCACAAGGATTGGTAATTGAAATCACCCAGGGTGTTGATGGTGCATTTCCAATTGCGGTGGTGCCGTTCAAATGGCAAGGGCCAACTTTAACGCCGCCTGAAGATCTATCGAAAATTGTGGCCGCAGATTTGCATCGTAGTGGTCGTTTTCGAGTGATACAGGACAATCTGCCAGAGCTGCCAAGCGATGTTCGTCAAGTCAACTTTGAAAAGTGGCGTAAATTTGGTGTCGATGCAGTGGTCACCGGTGTCATTAGCCAATCTCCCGATCTGACATACCAAGTTTCTTACCAGCTGATTGATGTTTATCGAGGTTCCGACCAATCCAAGCAAGAAGTTACTAATGGTGAATTGGTTGAGGTAGAGAGCCGCAAGGCTTTGTTGGACGCACAAACACCAACCATTACTATTCGCGATCAAGATTTGCGTAATGTGGCGCATTATTTTTCTGATCGGATTTATCAACAATTGATTGGTGAGCAGGGCGCATTCCAGACCAAGCTTGCTTATATTAATGTCAGAACCAGCGCGTTAAATGAACAAGAGTTTACTCTTGTTATGTCAGACGCTGATGGTGAGCGTGCGCTGGATTTATGGAAGAGTGATTTGCCGCTAATGTCGCCTTCCTGGTCGCCTGACGGAGAAAAGCTTGCATATGTCTCGTTTGACGGTCATCGTGCTTCAGTTATTGTGCAAGAGATTTATACCGGAAAACGCCGTAAGGTCAGTGCAACTCCAGGTATCAATGGTGCACCATCCTGGTCACCTGATGGTAAGTTTTTAGCACTTACCCTTTCAAAGGATGGTAATCCTGAAATCTATATTTTAGAGTTGACAACCGGTAAGTTGAAGCGAATCACCCGCCATTGGGGGATTGATACTGAAGCGAAGTGGGCGCCTGACGGTCGTTCGATTATTTTTACTTCAGATCGAGGTGGTGGGCCGCAAATATACCGTTACAGTCTTGATACTCGTCAAGTCAAAAGACTGACATTTGAAGGACGGTATAATGCGCGAGCAAGTTTCACTTCAGATGGCAAAAGACTGATCATGGTCCATCGCCATAAGCAAGACTTTAACATTGCAACTTTGGATCTTCGGACAGGTTATCTAGATATTCTGACCGAGACATTGTTGGATGAATCACCGAGTTTGGCGCCAAATAATAGCATGGTCATTTACGCGGCGCAGGATGGTGATCAGGGGGTTTTGGGGGCTGTATCCATTGACGGCAGGGTGAAGTTAAAACTTCCTGCAGCCAGTGGTGAGGTAAGAGATCCCGCCTGGTCTCCTTTTTTGAATTGATGAATGATTACTAGACCAAGTAGAAGGAGTTCTCTGAAATGGCAATGAACTGGAAAACGGCATTGATTTGTTTGCCGCTGTTCACTTTGGCTGCATGTACTGGCACCAAAGACAACATCCAAACCGCTGATAGCGGGCAGGAAATTGTAAGCGGTACCACGTCATCTGAAACCGTTTCTTCAGGTGAGCAAACGCCAGGCGCAGATCAGGGTGATAGTGCCCAGGTTGCACAGGCAAATGCTGCACAGCGTGAAGCACAGCTTCAGGCGCAACAACAATTTGAAGAAGAAAAAGCATTACGCCAACGTCGCGTTTATTATTTCAGCTTTGATGGCTACGACGTTTCTGATGAAGACGTAGCTGCTTTGGCTGCACACGGTCGGTTTTTAGTTAATAACCCAAATGCGCACATGCGCGTTGAAGGCTATGCCGATGAACGTGGTACTCGCGAATACAATATTGGTTTGGGTGAGCGTCGTGCCAAAGCAGTTAAGCAAGTGCTGCAGCTATATGGTGCAGGCGCAGGTCAGTTGGATTTAGTAAGTTTTGGTGAAGAAAGACCGGCGACTCGTGGTCACGATGCATCTGCATGGGCTAAGAATCGTCGCGTAGAGCTGGTTTACGAATAATGAATCGGGCTCTTCTTCCGCTTGTTCTGTTAGTTGCCAGTAGTTCGCTACTGGCGCAGCAGAATTATCCAACGCCACCTTCAGGTAAGGGTTTTCCTATTTACCCTGATGGCAAGGTGATTCAATCTGGATCTCAATCATCAGCTAACCGGACCGAGGTAACGCCGCCAGTACAAGCTGCTGTGCCAGTTCGCCAGCCGGTTGTTGTATTGACGCTCGAAGATCGTATCGGCAACGTCGAGCGCCAGCTGCAAGCCAGAGGGCAGTTAGATCTATTGCGTCAGGTTTCTGCAATTCGTAATGAAGTTTCTCAGCTACAAGGTGCTTTGGATGAGCAGCAGTACAAGGTTCAGCGGTTAGAGCAACGCCAGCGGGATCTATTTAAAGATCTTGATCAGCGATTGACGCAGCTGCGAGGACAGGTCTCAGGTGGTCATGTTGCGACATCATCAGGCACTTTATCTCCAGTAGAGATTCCATCGACTGCGGTATCGCCGTTAGCACCAATAGCCAATCCGATAGCAACTATTGTATCGCCGTCAGTTGCGGCGACGGGTGATCGCGCGGCTTACGATAAAGCCTATCAGTTGGTCAATGATGGCAAGTATGGCGAAGCGCTGAGTGCTCTCGATAGTTATTTGCAGCAATTTCCGCTCGGTGAGTTTCGTGCTAATGCCTATTATTGGCAGGGGCAGATTTTTTACCTTAATCGGCAGTTGTCTGAAGCAGAAGTGGCTTATCAGTCTGTGCTAACGCAGCACGCTGATCATCCCAAGGCTGCCGACTCAATGTTGAAACTTGCGATTGTTAAGATCGACCTGAAGCAAACCGACCAGGCAGCAAAATTATTTAATCAAGTTGTTGCCCGTTATCCGGAATCTTCGGCGGCTCGACTCGCCAAGCAACATCTTCGAAAGCTGCCTCGTTAATCGAGGCAGTTTCGTATCTAAAAAGTGAATCTTTTATCTGATCATGAGGTTAGGTGCTTGTCACTGCTGTGTGTTGCTATATGCAATCAACTGCTGATGATCTGCCGATAGTGTATTAGATCAAAAAATCAATTCTCCCGCACTTTGCCTATTGCTATTTGAAGTAATGCGGATAATATATGCCCCCGCTGTTTCGGGGTCGTTAGCTCAGTTGGTAGAGCAGTTGGCTTTTAACCAATTGGTCGAAGGTTCGAATCCTTCACGACCCACCAGTTACCAAAAAACTAGATCTATTTATGATCTGGTTTTTTTGGGGCGTTAGCTCAGTTGGTAGAGCAGTTGGCTTTTAACCAATTGGTCGAAGGTTCGAATCCTTCACGCCCCACCAGTTTGAAGATAAGCAAGGCCGTTTGCCTCGCTTGTGTTAGTAGGGTCGTTAGCTCAGTTGGTAGAGCAGTTGGCTTTTAACCAATTGGTCGAAGGTTCGAATCCTTCACGACCCACCAGTTTACAGCAAGTTGAGTTTTCTCGCTTGTCAGTGAGTGCGGGGCGTTAGCTCAGTTGGTAGAGCAGTTGGCTTTTAACCAATTGGTCGAAGGTTCGAATCCTTCACGCCCCACCAGTTTAAAGCAAGTTGAGTTTACTCTCTTGTTAAAAAGTATGGGTCGTTAGCTCAGTTGGTAGAGCAGTTGGCTTTTAACCAATTGGTCGAAGGTTCGAATCCTTCACGACCCACCACTTTATCATGTAGCAGCTACATAAAATTAGTTGTTGACATTACGGAGCAGCGCAGTAGAATGCGCAGCCTACTCGCTCAGCGCAGCCCGCTGAGTTGGCTCTTTAACAACTTATCATTCATGCAATTTGTGTGGACACTTGCAGGTGACGGTCGACAATCAAAAGTCGATTTGATGCTTCCCTTAAGAATTTATTCTTACGGGATTTATCTAGCGCACCGATCAAGTGACCATGAAAGAATATCAAGCTTATGCTTGTGTTCAAGATTGGCCAGATTGATCACCTCAATTTTTAAATTGAAGAGTTTG